>JAYTCQ010000326.1:0-9249 GCA_043736395.1 Blastocatellia bacterium
GATTGGCTCGCCGCCGAATTCCGCGAAACTGGCGGCTCCATAAAAAAATTGCACAAACTCATCGTCACCAGCGCAACCTACAAACAAACAAGTTCTCCGCAATCCGCAATCCAAAATCCGCAATCAAATGAACTGCTTTGGAAACAGAGCCGCCGCAAGCTCGAAGCCGAAGCCGTGCGCGATTCCGTCTTAGCGATTACCGGAAAACTTGATCTAAAAATGGGCGGCGCAGGCTGGCAGGATTTTGTGGTAGAGCATCCCGAACATTCGCCGCATTACGAATACGGTTTGGCTGATCCGAACGACAGTAATACATGGCGACGTTCGATTTACCGCTTCATCGTCCGCTCGCAAACGCAGCCGTGGATGACAGCACTGGATTGCGCCGACCCTTCGATGCGCGTCGACAAACGCAACGAAAGCCTTTCACCATTGCAAGCACTCGCACTGCTGAACAACGGCTTTATGATTACGCAATCGCAGCATTTCGCTGAACGATTGCAAAGGGAATTTCCGAACGATTTAACGCGCCAAATTGATCGCGCCATTTGGTTGGCATTTGGACGCGCTCCAACAACAGTTGAACAACAAAAATTTTCAGCATTTGTGAAAGAACAAGGACTGATAAACTTTTGTCGAGCCGTGTTGAATTTGAATGAATTTTCGTTTGTTGATTGAGATATTTTCAGTAGCGTCACCAACCCAGGGTTGGTGACGCTACTGTGCATTACTTGAAATTCAGCAACAGGGTATTGGTGACTTTTCCATCCACAGTCACTTTCAAGCTCACTTCGCCTTTGCCCGCCAGGCTTGCAGGCAAGATGACGGAATTGATTTGATCCAAACCGACAAAGCCCGGTGCTAAGTTGGCATATTGGACGCCGAGGTCTGTCCCGCCAATATTGATCGTCACACCGGCATCTCCGCTGCGGTTGCGGACTCCTGACCCGTAAAGCACCAGTACCAATCTGTCCTGCTGATTCGATAAATCAATGGGGACGGGAACCGACACCCCACCAACAAATTTCGAGACAGGCTCCAGAATCTGGGAATTGTCGGGCTTCACGCGCGTGATGTATCCACCCGGATAACCTGTTCCAGTGGCGTCGGCAGAAAATAATGATGGTTGCACTGCCACGATGGAAACCGGGGTTGAAGCCACTGTTGCGAAACCGAGCTTGACGATAATCGTCGCCGCTCCGATGGCGGTATTCGGCGGAACCTGAATATTGATTTGTCCGGGTGCGATATAAAAAAGCGGAGCCGGGCGATCATTATTCTGCGAATCGCGTACGATCACACTGGTAACATCCAAGATCGTTGGCAATGGAATTGCCGTGGCGGCAACAACATTCTTCGCAATATTTTCGCCGAATAGCGAGACGATACTCTCCTGCGCCAAGGGCTGATTCTGCCCATAACTTGCGCCGGAAACTCCGACCAAAGATGATCGCTCATACGCTCCAATATCTGCGCCGTCTCCTCCTGCTGCATTTGGTAATTGCGCATCATCCTGCGGTCGCTTGACCCTGCGCTGATCGAAGGCTAGTCCGAAACTATTACCTTTATCAATCGCCGGACTACCGGCCAACAGAGCGTGTGCTGGATTCGTGTGGAAGTCATCCGCTAGTGCTCCAAGTAATGGGTCTTTGTTGATTTGATCAGTTGCTTGATTGAGGAACGTGTTGGAATTTTCGTCCGTCAGATTGAAGCCCTGTGAAGTGATTGTCGCTGCGCCGCCGCCACTTGTGCTGGCAGATAAATTCGGACTTGTGTTGCCTGCGATGATTGAGTTTCGCAGCGTTGTTGCGGCGATATTGCCCGCGCCGCTGAACGTGAAGGCGCGAAGGCCGCCGCCATTGCTTCCGATATTGTTAGCAATCGTGCAACTACTCACTGACAGCGTGAAGCTTCCACCGTTACTGAAGAACATCACGCCTCCGCCATCACCATTCGCTTTATTGCTGCTGATGGTGGTGTTGGTCAAACTGGCGTTCGCGTTGAGAATATTCAGTCCACCACCGTCGAAGGAACAAGTGTTGGCGCTGATGGTACTGCCCAACACGTTGACCGATCCACCAAAAGCGTGGATGCCGCCTCCGCCGTTGGCTGTGTTATTGCGAATCGTGCAATTGGTCATATCTAAATTGCCCGTGCTGTAAATTCCGCCTCCCCCGCCATTACCTGACGCGGTGTTCCCAAACACCACGCAATTACGCAGGTTTAATGTGCCAGCATTCGTTATGCCGCCACCAGACTCATTACTCGCTGGTTTGCCGCCGGTGATGGTCAGTCCAGAAAGATTTGCTGTGAAGCCTGCATTGATATTAAACACGCGGCTGGCGTTGTTGCCCGAAATCGTTAAAAAAGGCGCCCCCGGGCCAATGATCGTCACATTGTCAGTGATCGAGAGTTCGCCGGATGTCAGCATGATCGTACCGAACGATTGTAAATAGATCGTGTCGGCGGGACTGTTTGCATTCGCGTTTAGAATGGCTTGTCGCAAACTGCCTTCTCCCGCATCATTCAAATTGGTCACGATAAATGAGACATTCACGGTAAAAAAACCTTTTGCTCCCGGTACAACAAAATTGCCTAGCGTATCTGCGACCCGATTCACATTCATCGAGATAAGATAACTTCCGTTATCGCTCACGTCCCAACTGCCACCAGGCGGAGTAAAACTATAAGTGGCCGTGCGGGGCGTGCCGTTGGTGTTGGTGTCTACGCTGACGAAGGTGGGAGTGATGCTAAGTCCGCCGGGGCCTAGAATCCTCACATCTCCCGTGCCGAGCGTGCTGACATTGATGGCGGTGTCGCCGGTGTACGTGACAGTGAACGTGTATGTCGTCGCGCAACCTGTGGTGACGTTGGTGGTAGTCGGTCCGGCGATCGGTGGGGAAGTATTCTCAATGCTGGTTAGGTTGATCGTCTGATGACTCGTCGAGGTGAAGGTTCCGTTACCGGAAGTCAGCGTCAGCAGCGGATTCGATACAGCCTCCGCAATGACGTTGAGCGTATCGCCGGGTGCTGTCGCGGGCGCGCCACCGTTTACGCTAAGCGTAAGTGTCGCGCCATTCGGAACGGGCGTGAGGTTGAAGGTATCAGCTCCGTCAAACCCGAAGTGTTGCAGCGCCAAAAGATCGGCGACGCCCACCAGACTATTGACCGTGAAGTTGTCGTCACCGCCGATGCCGTTGACTACGAACGTTTCTGTCGTGCCGATGTCCAAACTGAACGGTACTAAGTTCGTGCGCTCGAAAGCGACCCGCGTGCCACTTGAGCCTACCGCAAAAATATCATTAGCCGATACCGAACCATTCACCTGCACAACATCCGTTCCTAAACCGCCATCCAGCACATCGTTGTTGTCGCCATTGCTCCACACCAGTAGATCGTTGTTGTCGCCGCCATTCATCGTGTCGTTACCCGGCCCGCCCACGATTGTATCGTTGCCCGCATTACCTGCGAGATTATTGATACCAAAACTTCCCACTAGGCTATCTGCACCAGTTCCGCCGATGGCGTTTTCGACATTGCTGATGCCGCCTGTACCTGTCGCAGTACCGCTTGCCAGATTGACATTGCCATTGCTGAAAATCTGTCCCCGAATTAATCCCCCTGGCGCCGCTGCCGTGTGGACGTTGAAATACGTGATGCCACCAAGGAAAGCCGCTTCGTGCTGGGCAGGCAAGGTAACGCCAGTCGCGGTGAAGGTAAAGCCAGTGCCCGAGGGCACGAGTGCGCCAAGACCGAAGAGAGCCGCCAGATCAACAATGATTCCGCCATTCGTTCCGACCTGAGCGCGATGTATGTGATAGCCCGTGACATTCGCAGGCGCCAGATTGCCGACCGTGGCGCTGATGTCGAAGGTCTTCGTCACTGGATTATAGTTAGTGATGGTTACTGTTCCGCGGGCGGTAGTAGCGCTTTGCGGTGGATTTTCTTGTGATCCATCAACGGTTCCTCCGAGTCAGGTAGAGCCGGTCCCCAGATTGACTGATGCTGACGTGGCGAACGCGCTGTAATCCAGGGTATCGGTGTTGGCTCCACCGTCTAATTTACCGGTCACGCTGCCGCCGCTCGCAATATTGAATGTGTCAGTTGCCGACCCGCCCGTCAGATTTTCAATATTCGAAAATGTCCCGCCGGGTGTGAACGTTCCTCCATTGGCAGAAGTGACGTTAAAGGTTGTGCTGCTTGACGAATTAATAATCAAAGTGTCTTCGCCGCCGCCGCCATCTACGTTCAGCGTTTGTTGCGGAGCCGCAATGATAGTGTCTTTTTCCGCGCCGCCGGTTATCGTGACGGTTTCGTTGAGCACGCCAAAACCAGCGCCAGGACTGCCCGGATTCATATCCACCAACCCACCCAAACCGGCTACGTTTGGATTGGTTCCGGTGATATTGATCGTGACATTCGTGACAGGGGACGCTGCAGTCCCAAAGATAACCAAATCTGCATTTTGGCTATTCTGAATTTTTACTCGCTGAGCCGCAACATCAGATGACAACCGCACCGTTTCCTGCTGACCGCCCGGATCCGTAATCAAGTTGTTATCAAGCGTGATGCTTAATAGTCCCGTCCCAGGCGTGAAAGTCGCACTCACGGCCTCCACTTTTGGTTGAGCTTCGGTGTTCCGCCTCTCTTGCACTTGTGCGGCGATCTGCTGTGTCCGGCGCGCCTTCGGGCCACTGGCCTGAACGCGGGAAATAACCAAACTGGAAAGGCCTAGAGCGAAGGCGACTAACAGGGCGAGCGTGAGACTTTTGTGTTGTTTCATGTCTGTATCCTTGTCAAATTGTATTCACTTAAAAGAACGTTAGTATTCCGAAAATCTGATCAAGCCTGTGAGCAATAGGTTCACCGCCTGAGCGACCCTACTCCTGTCTACTGGAGCTGGTCTCAGAAATTCTTTTCCTAAATTCTCGAAGATACGGGGCAGTATTTGTGGAGGGGAAGTAATCGCACCAACTACGTCCTGATACAGATGTGTTGCAGAGTGAGACTCCGCCGAGCAGCGGCGTCTGTAAGCTCTTAACTCCCCCAAGTAAGAGCCTGCACGGCCGCATTGTATCTTCACTTCCGTATAAACGCTATGTCGTGTCACACTATCTGCGCCATCGCGTCAGTGGCAAGTGATTCGCGGTCGTCCACACTGTATTCCTACGCAGAAATGGCTTTATAGTATGCGCTGAAAAATTTATCTTTTCGTTCTGTATGAAAAAATTAACACGTCGTGAATATTTACAATCCGCCTCCGCAGGGTTCGCTTACACCGCGCTCGCATCCAAACAAAAAATCGCTCCGAAAAAATCCGGTGGCATTAGTCTCAACGAAGACAATAGTCATTATTTTTTCACGCGTGTCGGGAAAAAATTGGACGCCGCAACCGTCGCTTCTTTTGTGGATCAATACGCCAACACGCAAGTCCGCGAATTGATGTTCAGCGCGAATTCCATGCGTACCAGTTTTGCGAGCAAAGTCTGGGATCCGATCTGGAAAGATTACGATCCAAACGGTGCCGACGATCAGCCGTTACTGGTCAGCACTCCCGCCGCCGCACGCAAAGGCGCGCGTGGCTGGATTCATACAGCGTGGCAACTTCATCAGGACGGCATTGATCCGTATCAATTATGGATTGCGCGAGCGCGGCAGCACGGCATCGCTCCGTGGATTTCCATGCGGATGAACGATGTGCATAACGTAGACGATGAGCGCAGCTATATGCACAGCGATTTTTGGCGACAACATCCTGAATATCGCCGCGTGTCATATCACCTCGAACGCTCCGCTGCGCGGTCTTTTGATTACGGTCACAAGGAAGTGCGCGACTATCATTTCAAGCTCGTCCGCGAGTACGCCGAACGCTACGATTTTGATGGGTTGGAATTGGATTGGATGCGATTTGCGTATCACTTCAAACCCGGCAACGAGCAAGCCGGATTGCAGTTGTTGACGGATTTCACCGCCGAAGTTCGCAGCCTTTTAAATTTTTGGGAGAAGAAGCGCAGACACAAAATTCGCCTCGGAGCGCGCGTGCCATCACGTCCGCAAACCGCTCGAAATTTAGGCTACGATGTAGCCGCGTGGGCGCAGCGAAAATTGATTGATTTTTTAGTCGTCACGCCGTTCTGGGCGACTATCGAAACCGACATGCCAATTGAAGCCTGGAAGGATTTATTGCGCGGAACGAGCGTCACGTTAGCCGCCGGATTAGAATTGATTTTGCGCAATCATCCTGATGCAAAACCAGTGCAGATGAACACACTCGAAACCGTACGCGGTGCGGCGGCGGCGATGCTGGATCGCGGCGCAGATCGTGTGTATTTATTCAATTACATGGATTCGCAAACCGCGATGGACGGGATGGAAAATTATCCGACGTTGCTGCGCGAAGTCGGAGAGTTATCCACGCTCGAAGGCAAACCCAGACGCCACATTATGACCTACGCCGACACGTGGGCACCCGGCGAAGCGAGCGCAATTCCCTTGCCCAAAGATTGCCAAGCTGGAAGATGGTACGGATTTCGAATTGCAACTGGAAGCGTCCCCACAACTAATAAAATCAATGCTTTCCTCGGCATTACCGGAATTTCTGAGGACGACGTCAGACAAAGCGTCATCCGCGTTAATGGAGAAATTTGCCCGTTAACTGGAAGCCCAGAATTGCCAAAACCAAAACCGGAAGCACCTGTTTACAAATTCGCTATTCAGCGTAAACTCTTGAATCGTGGTTACAATTTAATCGAAATAAATCCCAAGCAAAACTGTCAAATCATTTGGGCAGAAATTGCTATCAACTAATCAAACCTGAAAGGTATCCATCAATATGCACCGGACATTTCCCTCTCCGCTTCGTCGAAAAATTGCTTTGCTTTTCCTAGCAATTTTTATCACGCAAATTTTATCCGTCGCGGTCTTCGCCCAATATTCCGCCGTCATTCGTCGCACCAGTCACGGTATTCCGCATATAACCGCGAAGGATTACGCCAGTCTTGGCTTTGGTGAAGGCTATGCGTTTGCGCAGGATCATCTTTGTTCGCTCGCTGATCAGGTCATCAAAGTTCGTGGCGAACGCGCACGATTTTTTGGTGCGGGGGAAAATAATAAACACCTCAACAGCGATGTCACGATGAAGGCTCTGGGATTGTATGAACAAGCGGAATCTATCCTTAAAGCGATGACGAAAGATCAGCGCGATCAGGTCGAAGGATACGTCGCGGGATACAATCAATACTTGCACGAAAAGACTGCGAATAGTGTCACTGGATGGTGTCGCGGCAAGGAATGGGTGTTCGAAATTAAGACTGTGGACGTGATTGCCTACAATCAGAGCGTCGTCGTTACGTCTACGAATTTTGCCGATATGATTGCGACGGCGGCTCCGCCGAAAAATGAAGCGGCTGAAAATGTTCAGGTCACGATTCCTGAATTTGAAATGGCGAGCAACGCGTGGGCGGTTGGCTCCGAACGCTCTGCCAGCGGACGCGGAATGTTGATTGCGAATCCGCATTATCCGTGGAATGGCTCCAACAGATTTTGGGAAAAACATTTGATCATCCCTGGCAAGCTCGATGTTTACGGTGTCGGATTGCTCGGTTCGCCGGGCGTTTCGATTGGATTTAATAAAGCCGTCGCGTGGACGCATACCGTGTCGGCGGGCAAACGCTTTACGATGTATTCGCTCAATCTTGCGCCGGGAAATCCGACGAAATATTTGTATGACGGCAAAGAACGTGAGATGACCAGCAAAGTTATCAGCGTGGACGTTCGTGAAAAAGATGGCTCGATAAAAAAAATCGAGAAGCGCGTTTTCTTCAGTCATTACGGGCCAATTCTGAATTTCCCTGGTGTTGGATGGTCAGCCAAACGCGTAGCCACCGTGCGCGACGCCAACGCGAATAATACAGAATTTTATGCTCAGCGGAGTGCGATGAACGCGGCGAAAAGTCTCGAAGAATTCAAACAAGCACACGCGAAATATAATTCGATTCCGTGGATCAATACGGTTGCGACCAGTCCTGATGGACGCGCGTGGTACGCCGATACTTCCGCGACTCCGAATTTAAAACCCGCTGCAATCGAAGCCCTGATGAAACGCAAAGACAGCGACATGATGGCGAAGACGGCGTGGGAGCGCGGCATCATTTTGCTCGACGGCAGCGACTCACTTTATGAATGGGTGAACGATCCTTCGACGCGTGCGGGTGTGATTCCTTATTCAAAAATGCCGCAGCTTGAACGCAAAGATTATGTCTTCAAT
Organism: Blastocatellia bacterium; assembly: GCA_043736395.1. Lineage (GTDB taxonomy): Bacteria > Acidobacteriota > Blastocatellia > RBC074 > RBC074 > JAFDVL01. The sequence goes on from JAYTCQ010000326.1 coordinate 8,267, forward strand.
GCGAACGACAGTTTTTGGTTGGCGAATCCGCATCAATTGCTCACGGGGTATTCTCCGCTGCAGGGATTAGAGGGTACACCGCGTTCGCTGCGTACGCGCATGAACGCCGTTATATTGGATGATAAAAGCCCGAATGGTGCGTCAGGCGCAGATGGCAAATTTACCCTCGAAGAATTAGCCACCGCCGCAATTAATAATCGCAGCATGTCCGCCGAAATCTTGCGCGCCGAAATGGTCAGGCGTTGTCAGGCGAATCCTTCGGTCACGTTGGATGGACAAAATGTTGATTTGCGCAAAGCCTGTCAGGTGCTGGCGAATTGGGACGGCCGTTATAATACTGATAGCGTAGGCGCTCCGCTCTGGCGCGAATTTATCACACAATACGAAATGCCCGACACGTTGCGCAAAGGCAAACTTTTCGACAATGATTTCAACGCGGCCGATTCCGTCAACACGCCCAACATCATGACACCGGATAAAAATAATGAATCTTTGGTCAGGCTCGCTCGCGCTGTGCGGATGTTGCAACAAGCAGGCTTTGATGTAGATGTGCCGCTCGGTAAAATCCAACACAGCGACAGAAACGGCGGACGCATTCCAATTCACGGCGGCGATGGCCCCTATGAAGGAATTGCCAACGTCGTGGATTATTCAGGTGCGCGCACGACGCTCGAAACAAGTACGATTCCCAACAAAATTTCAGGCAGTCGTTATTTGGCGAAAGAAGGGTATCTGATCAATCGCGGTACCAGTTTTATTATGGCGTTGGAATTCACCGCCAAGGGCCCGCGCGCGCGGGCGTTCCTGACCTATTCAGAATCCGGCGATCCGACTTCGCCGCAGTACTATGATCAGACGCAATTATTCTCAGAGAAAAAATGGAGAAAAATTCTCTTCACCGAAGCCGAAATTAAAAGCGATGCGAATTTGAAAACGACGAAGGTGACGAATAAAAAATAATTCGTTGTAGGGTAGGTTCCCAA
>JAYTCQ010000327.1:0-31126 GCA_043736395.1 Blastocatellia bacterium
GGCAAAAATTAATTACAGGCTCTAGAAAATCATTTTTATCTATTGCAAAATCTAAAATTTTCTAATTTTTCAAGCTAAGTAATGATAGCTTCTACCAATATATTTTTATGAGCTATAGCGACTATCACAATCATACTGAAGCTGAAATTTGGCCTTTAACTACCTCATGGATATACTTAACCAATGAATTACTAAATTTAGAAAAATTAAATTTTTCTTTCGCAACGGTCAGGCCTTGATTCCCCATGCGCTTTCTCATGTCTTCATTCGAGAGCATCAGTAAAATAGCTTCCGCAATTTGTTTAGTATCACGAGGGTCTACTAGTATCCCCGTTTCATTATGTTGAACAACTTCAACAGAAGCGTCTTGGTTGCCAGCAATGACGGGCTTTCCGTACATCATCGCCTCCGCAAAAACAAAACCAAACCCTTCTTTCATACTAGGCATGATAAAAATATCACAATGATTATACACAGATTGGAGAGATGGGTTATCAAGAAATCCAAGAAAATGGACATTAGATTTAACTCCCAACTCTGATGCTAGACTAGCAAGTTCTGTTGATAGTACCCCTTTTCCAACTATATAATAATTGAGGTTCGGAAAACTTTGTAACACATATGGCAATGCGCGAATCACCTGCGCATGTCCTTTATAGGAATCTCCTCTACTTAGCCGTGACACTGTTAACAGGTTAGGAGAGCTAATGTCCACATCACTTTTATAGTCAGCTCCCAAAACTTCTAACATGTTAGGATCAAAACAATTATAGAGAATTCGAGTTTTTTCTGGCTTGACACTGTTTGATTCAATCATTCTAGAACGAGTATATTCACTTATCGCAATCACCATATCGGAGCTTCTAAGCGGTAATCGGCGATAAGCGGGAAGCCTGTCCCATACATCTACTCCATAAGCCATTACCATGATCGGTAATTGACTTATAGAGGAGACTATCTTAGCAAGAGGCATAAGATTCACATGTCCCACCACCAAAATGTCATAATGGTGCATAGCTAACGATATAACACTACGGGTAAATCGTGCCTTACTGCCGGTACAGGCATGATAGATTGAGTTGGTCGCCAACTCAATTGGTCGGTCGCTTTTACTATCCAAAAGTGATACAACATCGACTTGCGATATTTCTACGCTAGAAGACATTGCTTTATACATTAAGCGACAATAACGAGCGATTCCGCCAGATTCTCGAAATAAATCAGGAACTAAAAATAATACCCTCATACTATCATCTTTTACTCGTATTTAGTGACATTTCTACTTCCGCTAAGTCATATGTCACCATTTCGTTTACTAACTCTTTAAATGTATATGTTGGGGCCCAATGCAATAATTTTAGCGCTTTTTCTGCATTTCCGACTAACAAACCAACTTCGGGCGGTCTAAGAAATCGTTCTTCTATTTTTACATAATCTTTGTAGTCTAAGTCGACAACAGCAAACGCCAGTTCGCAAAACTGCTGGACACTATGTACTAGACCTGTCGCAATAACAAAATCATCTGGTTCTTTGCGATTAAGCATTAAGTGCATCGCGCGCACATAATCTGCGGCATGCCCCCAGTCCCGCATTGCATCAAGATTACCTAATCGCAGTTCAGTTGATAATCCAAGCTTAATCTTTGCAACAGTATTCGTAATTTTTCTGGTAACAAATTCTACACCCCGTCTAGGGCTTTCATGATTGAACAAAATTCCGCTACAGCAAAACATACCATAAGTTTCTCGGTAATTACGCGTTAGATGATAACCAGCAACTTTGCTAATACCGTAAGGGCTACGTGGATGAAAAGGAGTGTTTTCTGTTTGTGGTGATTCTGGGGTATTACCAAATAACTCACTTGATCCAGCAAAATAAAATTTACAATCTTGCTGTAACTCGTGAAGAGCTGCAAGCATATAATGAACGCCATTAATATTAGTATTTAATGTAGAAAATCCATCAGCAAAGCTTTCTGCCACAAAGCTCTGCGCGGCTAGATGATAACACTCATCAAAGTTATACTTACTTATAATTTGAAAAAGGCTAGGGTAACTTTCTAGACTTGCAGGATGTAAAATTATCCTATCAAGTAAATGCATAATTCTTTTGAACCTATGCTCTGGCGCTTCTAACGCTACCCGTCTAACTATCCCGTGAACTTCGTATCCTAACCCAAGAAGATATTCGGCAAGATAGCTTCCATCTTGCCCTGTTATTCCTGTAATTAGGGCTTTCTTCTTTATTGGCATATATTGATCAGATATATTAAACACCTATACATAAGTTTTGAGATGTAATGAGCGTCGCTTAGCATGATTCTATCGTATTGCTATTTAGATATACTATTTTTCCTTATAGTAAATAGCTTAATTAGGATAATATTAATAATAATTAATTGGACAATACCACCGATAAAAGCTGCTAGATTAGATCCAATGCCATTTAAGCAGGATACCATTATAGCTAGATATAAGGCTCTCCCACCTTCGCTTTCAGGATGTGTAAGTAGAGTTTGCAATACCGCAAAAAACCCACCCAAAGCACCCATTATCAGTGTTACCCCTATCATACCAAAATTTGAATAGGCTTCCCCTAAATAGCCCACACCATTCATTGTTGTCAAAGCACCTTCATAAGATTGAACTCCATAATCAAGCGAGAAATCTATGTTAGATTGTTGGGCGAAAGGTTTATTAGGCCATACAATTCTTGGTATCCAAGCATATATAAGATAGCTATACGATTCACCAAACCTATAAGGAATTGTAGTAGGACATAAATCATATACTAAGACAAACTGATGATAATAATCAAGTCGACTCATCGATACCCTGAACTGTTCTTCATATCCCACTTCACCAGTATTTGCAGAGTTACCACTCAATATACCAGCCCAAAGATTAATCTTTGCACCTATTGAAAGCTTTTCTTGGTTCCCAAAATCAAAGGCTTTTTCTCTATAAGCAAACTTGAGAGGCTGTAAGAACATAAAAAGAGCTATTCCACAAATAATCAATCGATAAGGTATCTTCTTTTTCACCTGACTATAAGAAACAATCAATAAAACTATCGGGAATATAGTTTCTTCCAGCATGCCCGACATTAATCCTAGTAATATATTTATATATATAACCCCATATAATATAATGAACCAAAGATTCCCGCGTAACCTGTCAGTATAATAGTATTCAATCATCAAAATTAGATTCACGCTTGAAAAAGCAGTCATTATAGATATAAGCGCTTGCCAAGTCCCTATAATCCTTCCTTCCTCGTTGAGGGACAAACCAGTACTTATATTAAATAGTTTAACTGTAATTCCTAATATCACTCCTGCTGCAAAAAATATGGTTATCTTTGTAGGGGCCAGTCTTAAATAAATTTGCGGGAAACTTGAAAGCTTTGTAAACTGAGATAAACAGAAACTATAAGACTTAGAAAACGTTAATATCCCAATAGCAATAATAATTAATACTTGAGATTGTAAGTCCCAATCAAAGCTCCTATCTCCGCTATGTAAGTGCACTGAATTATATTGAAAGTAAACAGGTGTAGAATATTGAATTGCTAATGAAAGACATACTAACTCGATCATTGGCAAACTTTCTCGTTTATTAGCCAACCATCTCGATAAAGGGAAAATTCCTAGACCTATCCCCAGCAAGCTTGCAAAATGAACAGGAAGCGGCATAGTAGTTTCAGCCTGCCAATAAAGGAGGAAAAAAATCGTTCCTATCATTAAATAGCTAAAATATACCCATTCCGATTTGTTATTTTTTGTTAAAGCTAGTTGCTCCGACTGAAATACTTGATAAGTCTTACTCATTATATTTTCTGTTATAGCTTTTAATTGAATTTTTCTGTATTTTCGGGGTTTTACCAAAAAATATATGTAAGAATGCTCTGATCACAACCCCTTACATTTTGATTTTTTGAGAAAGTTTCTAAAATGGAATTTGTTACCATAGCAAATATCTTCGTTAAGCTTGAAAACTCTTAGCCTCATAAGTTCAGGTAGGCGCGTAAACAATGTAATTATATAGAGTAGCGTAAATCGCTAAAAGTTAACAATATGCTTTAGATTTAATCTGAGTATACGAAGGGCGATGTAGCTAAGAGCGTTGCACTATCTTAAGCTAAGATAGTTAATCAAAAATCAATTTATCAATACTTCATATAAATTTCTATCCTTTTTTAGCTTAAACTAATTGATATTGCTTTAGGAAATACGTATTTGAGGCATCGAAATCTCCTACTGTATTGGTGATTTCATCTAAAATATTCTCATGGATAAGAGCAAAGTTCGCCTCAAAAAATCGTTCTAATTCAGGATGCCAAGATTGATAAATTTCTAATTTATTTGGCAATATTTTGCCGACCTTGTAAGGCAAATCCTTAACCAAATCAAATACATCTTTTAAATAATGCCTTGAAAAAATCCATCTATGATTATACTCGAATTGTAATAAGCTAATGTTCCCCATTTCCATCATTTTCTGTGCGCCCTTAATAACTTCGAAATCGTGACCTTCGGTATCACACTTTAGTAAATCAATGAATGTTATGTTCTTACTCAAGCAGTAAGAATCCACTGTCACACAATTAATTTTTAAAGTACTTAGTTGATTATCAGTTTTACTTGAGGAATGCAGTGAATTTGTTCCTACAGTTTTACCCTCTAGGTAAATGATTGCCTCTTCATCCCGTGAAGAGGCCGCAAGTGGCTGCAATATTATATCTAAATTATCACAGCCAGTAGATACTCTTGTGATCCGATTCTTCAATATAGAATATGTTTCAGGAACGGGTTCGAATGCGTGAATCTCTAGCTTAGTATTTATTTTCCTTAGCATTGCTACATTAGCTAAAGAGAGTGTCCAATCACCTATATTCGCCCCGACATCGAAAACAACCAGTTTATTTTTTGTTTGCCTGCTAGTTAAAATGGCTGATTGCAACCATTCCTCACCATTCGAAGCAATGTTATTAGGGTAATCAGCTCTGGCATGCATATACAATAATCGCCCAATACGCCACGCCGTACGCCGTCCTAATAACTTAATAACAGGGCTAAATAGATTCTTTTGCATTTTCTCGTTACCAATATCCTTCAATCAATAAGTTTATCTATAGTTAAGATATCCATACCTAGAAGCTATACGTAACATTCGGAATAAAATTATGTTTATTTTGAATTTGTAGCGATAAAATGGTTTTCTGAATTGTTTTACAAAAAAACACTTTCAGATGAAGAGAAAAGTTAGATATAGGCTTTTTTGCTTATTTTATAATAACAGATAATAGGTTACGCGTATGGATACTGCTCCCTCGCGATCCTGTCTCTATCAAACCAAGTAAACTATAAATTAGCCGCACGAACCGCCAGAGTATACTACGAACCAGACTTTTCCCTCCATGCGGAATAATTTTATCCTCATAGCAATTTATGGATGAAAACCCCGAAGCTTTTGCAATCTGACCGAGACTTGTAGCAGTGAATGCTTGCTCATGTGTCCAGTCGCCATATCGGACTGCCGCAAAAAAAGGTGAGTCGCCATTAGGACAATGTACAACCCAACGCCCCCCTACTTTGAGTACCCGAAACACCTCATCTGCAAAATGAAGTAACTCACTTTTCGTCAAGTGCTCAATAACATCTAAAGTAACTACTACATCTTGAGTTTCATTACTAATAGCTGCCAATGCTTCAATTAGATCATCCTGGGTTACATTAATTCCTAATTCTTTAGCGCTCTTCACTTGTGAAGTTGAAATATCTATGCCAAGGCAATTAATATAACCGGACTTATGCAAAAAATATAAAAGGGCGCCATTCCCACAGCCTAAATCCAAAACCTTGCAATTCACATCGTTAGGGAAACACTTCTTAATTAACCAACGCAAGTATGGTTCTCGCGATTCCAACTGCACTTGTACTGGATAACTTTCATCACCATACTCCGCATAAACTCGCTGGCGGTATGAATAAAGTTTAGACTTATCGTGTGACAACATTATTAACTCTTTGAAAAAGCCTTTTCTGTTGTTGGGTTGAAAGCTTTTTTACGCCATGCAACAGGTGCCAGTTTATTAAAGCGGACATTCGATTTTCGTAGGAATATGCTGGTACACAACGTGAATACCCAGCTTGAGCAATCGCCTGGCGCTCATCTTTGCGTGAGGTATAGTAAATTATTTTATCGGCTAATTCCTCAGCATTACTAAAACAAACAACTTCTTTATTTTCTTCATATAGCTCTAATAATTCTGCTGAGCGCTCGTGTAACATAAACGCCCCACAAGCCGGAATCTCATATGTTCGCGTAGTCGTTTCATCTCCCTGCGAAGCACCAGCTACAGAACCAGACATAATCGCTAAATTAATTTGAAAACTACGAATGGCGAGTGTATAAAGTTGCCCTAGCAGCCCCGGCCCACGAATGAATGGCTTTACTCTATCCGATTGACAACGCTCCCATTGATTTCCCCAAATTTGTAAATCAATAGAGGGCATCACCTTAACCAGTTCATCTATAATCTGTTCTTTGTATGGCGTATAAGTTGCAATTACTCCGACGTTACAAGTAAATCGATTATCTTGATATATATTAGATTCATTAGGGCAGTGAACTTCGGAATCATAGCCGTGCGGAATATAAACTACATCTTTTACTAAGAGCTGTTTTCTTATGTCCTGTTCTAAATACTTTTTGGTTGAAAAAATGCAATCATATTCAGGTAATGCTTCGGCTAACCAGTCCCCGTGCGCAAAAGCAGAGGTATCAGGGTAATAATTATAAAGTGCAATATCACGGCTCTTTAATTGTTGCAAGGTTTTAGCGCGCGCATAAGTAGCTTTAAAGGCTAATAAAATATCTGGCTGAAAGTGTTTAGCGGCTTCTAAAATTGCATTGTTATATTCGTTGACAAGTTCGCCTTCCCATAAGCGTAGAAGAATCCGATTTTTCAGCGATTTTACCTGGGGAAAATAAATTTGACTATCTAAGTCTAAGACATTATGCCCCAACCTTCGCAATGCATAGCAACAAGCACGAGCACAACTACCATACCAATTTTCACCCAGAAACAAGATTTTCATTTCAAGCTTTCTCAAAGGACTCTAAAGCCTGTCTTATTCCTATTACACATTCTTCATATCCCCAATTCGAGATAATATGACGCGAGGCTTCCGCCATACTTCGCCGTTTACTAGGAGATTGGATAACTAGGGCTAAGGCCTCAGTTAATTTGTCTATATCGCCTGACGGAAAGGTGTACCCGTTTTTTCCGTTTAATAATAAATCTCGCACTGCGCCTATCTCTTCAGACGCTACGATAGGCAATGATGCACACATAGCTTCATTTATTATTAACCCCCAAGGTTCATCTACCGAGGGCAAAACAAATACATCTGCTACTGCAAAAAATTCTGGCAGCTCAGATTGATTGCGGAATCCAAAAAAGCTTACATTAGGAATATTGTGAGTGATTACAGTTTGCCTGAGTAAATCTTCCTGTTCACCTGAACCAACATATACTAATTGAGAATTTATACCGCGCGCGCGTAATTTTTCATAAGCAAATAATAAATCCAATGGACGCTTACGTGGTTGTAACTTACCTGCATACAAAATTACAAACGTTTCAGTCAGTAAGTTAAATTTCGATTTGCAAGCAAAGATTTGTTGTTTATTCTTTTCGACTTTAGAGAAGAAATATTTATTATCGACTGCATATGGAACAAGATAAATCTTTTCTGGTGACACACCATGCGCTAAATAAAACTCTTGATTTAATGTGCCAATCGCCAAAAAAGCATCGCATATTTTGTAAAACAATTTCATGACTAACGGGCGTAACCACCGCTTGATAGGCTGGCGGCTCAAAAGTAAGTGGGTTTCGCCTCGCATAAAAACCTTTGTACCAAAAATTTTTGCTGCCAAAATCGCAATAATAACTGTTGCAGGAGTTTGTCCATGAACAAGCAACGCATCGTAATGTCCATTTTTTAATTCTCCAATAATTCCAGGGTTGATTAAGCTAAAAAAGCTACCGATTGTTCCTTTCTTTCGGAGATTATGGAGGAATTTATACCTGTATCCTTCAAGTAACGGAACATCCCATTTGACCTCTTTTTTAAACCCGGAATCAACGTAGCTTTCTGCTCCTTGCTTGCTGCAAAAGTATACAGTGAGATCTATATCAGTCTCCTTCGCCAAATGACTGTATAACGGCGTAAAGTATTGAATTGGATGAGTATTTAAAATAGCAAGTCGATATTTTTTCATATCAATAGTGACACATACTTATTAGCGCTAAAGTTTAACTTTAGTCTATTTATCACTAGCTGGACGTCTACTTTAGTGGGGCAGAGTAAGTTCTTGGCGCTTAATTGCTGGTTTCGCAGAATTTGGATTATAAGAACTACAGAGGTAAGTAAGTAGCTTAGCAATGAGGCAATCGCCGCACCGATAATCTGATATTTAGGGAGTAATAAATAAAGTAATCCGAATGTGGCAACCAAACCAATACACTCGCCAAACAGCAGAAACTTAGACTGTCCTATCGCCATTGCAGCAGAGTTTAATAACTGATTGAGCGACGCAACACCGCCAGCTATACTTAAAATTATTGCGGCAGGGATCGCTAACTCGAACGCTTTCCCAAACAAAAGCGGAACCATTAAGGGTGCGAGAAGAGAGCTGGTTAATGCGAGAATAATACTTATTAAAACTCCAAATCGAATGCTTTGTGCCAATAAATCGCCTTGTGTCTCAACAGAAGCTGACGCAATACGTGTAATCGTCGGAACACAGATCGCACTAACCAATGGCGTAGAAAAACCGCTCCACGCAACAGCAGCTAAGTATAGTCCCAATACTTGTGGCGCTAAGAAGCCAGCCATTAATATTTGATCTAAACGTAAATTAAGTGCAGCTGGCAACGTACTTAATGTAAGCGGAAGGCCATACCTTAACATAGGCATGGCATAATCATAGCGAGGGCTAAAATCGCCTGCCACACGCCGCCATAAAATGACGAGAGATAAAATCCCAAGAAGAGAAAAAGATATTAAATAGGAAGTTGTTAATGTAATTGGGGTCGCATTATGTGCAAACACTGCACCTAATAAAATAATCAGCCAAATGACTCCGGGGAAGATTCGGATAAAATTCCAGGCAACTAAATCATTTCGTCCACGCAAGGGGAAAGTAGGTAAGCCGACTAAAACACTGGCAGGTAAATACCAAAGGTATTGACGTGCAGAGGCGACAACTTCAGCGGATTGCGCACTTAAAAATGTAGGCATTCCAAAATACCCAATCAAGGCGAAAGGGATACATCCAAGCAAGCAAATGATAAGAGCGGTCGTAAAGTAGCGTCCGACATTATCAGGAAAACGTGCAGAATAATAAGCTAATGCATCTGCTACACCAAAGGTTGCCAACACTGAAAGCAACATAGGAATGCTTTGAATAGCACTTAATTCGCCTCGCCCAGCCGGCCCCAAAGTCCGCGCAGTAATCATTCCGGTTATAGCACTCATTATCGCAAGAATAATATTAATAAATAAGGTCAAAGCAACATAACTTCCAAACTGAGAAGATGACCTTAGAGCATCCCATTTCCTTGCAATTAACTTAACCAAAGTTTCCTTTCCTACTAACAAACATTATAGGCTCTCCATCCAACAAAATAAGGTGAAGAGGCTCCATATTCTTGTCCAACTGACGTGACCTCTATTAAAATCATGCCATAGATTATTCGCATAGTTGATCTTAATGAATTCAGCAAGTTTTTGAGAAGCTAACATTTCATTAATTTGCGAAGCTAAGTCATTACGTAACCAAGTTGCAAATGGAAACTCAAATCCCTGCTTCCGACGATAGACAATTTCATTTGGCAAATCACCCGCACCTTTTACTAATAGCCATTTAGGTGTTTTTTCGTCTATCTTCACGTTACCGCGTAATGAAAGTAAATATTCAACCAAGCGATGATCAAGCAATGGAACCCGAACCTCCAAACTATGTGCCATACTCATGACGTCTGTATCACGCAATAACGTATTACTTAAGTATGTTGCTAAATCCAGCACTGAAGCCTGATTAATAGAATCATCAGATAAGTCAGAAACAGTACTCAGCAAATGTGCAGTATAAGTATCAGTCTGATTTGGCGTACCATTCCCAACTAATGCCTTACGTTGTGGTTCCGTAAATAGTTGACGATGCAAAAGTAACGAATGCAAATTCAGTTCGGAGCTATTCAACAACCCGGCTAATTTAGTAGCACGATTGCTGCTGGCAAACGTGGAAACTGTCGCGGCTGCCATTTGGCGCATTGAGAGTGGAATACGACTTACTTTTTTTCTGATTTGTTCATTGCGTCCGATAGTACGAAAATGACTGTACCCGGCAAAGACTTCGTCACCGCCTAAGCCTGACAGCGCTACCTTTAACCCAGCATCTGCCGTTGCCTCTGAAACGATGTAGGAATTGATGCCGTCTACGGATGGTTGATCCATTGACTCCAAGATACGCGGCAATTTTTTCAGAATATCGCTTTCACATACCAGGACGGGATAATGTTCGGTGCCGAACTTTTCGGCTACGGCATTGGCAAATGCCTGTTCGCTGTATTCCTGTTCATCGAAACAAACCGAAAACGTTTTGATGCTGCCGTTGGTCGAATGGCGCATTAACGAAACGATGGCGCTGGAATCAATGCCACCACTGAGGAAGGCTCCGACCGGAACGTCGGCAACCATTCGTAACCGGACAGATTCCTGTAATAATTCGCGGACTTCGCCAACCAGTGTTTCTTCGTCTTTGACTTGGCGCGTGTTACACGTGGCGGTCAGGTCCCAGTACTGTCCGGTTTTGATCTCGCCGTTTTCAAAGCGCAACCAGTGTCCCGGCAACAGAGCGTGTACATTTTCAATGATCGTGAGCGGTTGCTGAACTGAGCCGTACGCCAGATAGCTTTTCAGCGCCGGACGCGAGATGGTACGCGGGACTAAGCCGGTTTTCAGCAGGGCTTTGACTTCGGAAGCGAAAGCGAATGTTTTACCGTCGTAATAGTAATAGACGGGCTTGATGCCCAGGCGATCCCGAATCAATGTCAAACGACGCGGGGAAGGCTCCCAGAGTCCCAGCGCAAACATGCCGCGCCAATCTGTGACAGCGTCCAAGCCTTTGACGCCAAAACCTTTGAGCAAGACTTCAGTGTCGGAGTCGGAGCGAAACTGAACTTGTTGCTGTTCTAAAGCTGGTCTGATTTCCTTGAAATTAAAAACTTCACCGTTGTAGGTGATCCAGTTCCCTGTTGCTTCGTCACGCATGGGCTGGTGACCAGCGGGCGAGAGATCAAGAATGGATAGCCTGCGATGCCCGAAGGCTACGGTTAAGGGGTCAGATTCAGCGGTAAGAAATTCAAGGCCTTCGTCATCCGGACCACGGTGCGCCATGGAACGAGTCCCACGGGCAAGCGCATCACGGATCTCTGATTGGGGGCGGGCACTGACGATCCCAATGATTCCACACATGTATTTTTGTCCTTGGCTTGTTCGGGTAGTTTTCCGAGTGAGGGATTCATATTATATTTGCCGCATTTAGTTACGGTCTATTTTATTTCCAGAGTAAAGAATGTTAGTAGAATAAACTTATTCCTAAATACTCTTTGCCAAGCTGGTAAAAGGGACAGCAGATTGAACTCGTTCCATCAATTCTTTAGCGTCTTTAATGTAAAGCGTATTACCAGAGAGTGAATTTTTTCCATTCAATGAAACAAGCTGTCGATTGAATGGTTGGTATTGATATGACAAAAATCCATAGGCCAGCATCTGATTGTGCAATTGAACTTCGTCGTAGCCATAGCGATCTCCGCTGCCATTTAACTCCATGATGACGGCGTTCAAGGACTTTCGAGAAAGAGTCTCTGATGCTCCGGTTATGACTTCTGTTTCAAATCCTTCTACATCCATTTTGATCAGATAAGGTTCTGCATTTATTAATACGTCATCTAATTTTTTAACCGGAACTTCGATTGAATCAGACACATTTTCTGAATCACTTATTACATGGTTAATGGTATCAAGACCTGCCGTAAATCTCAGCGTTCCAGCTTCCCTGCCCAGCCCTATATTTAAGGCGACAACCCGGTCATTAATTTTATTTAGCTGGATGTTATCAATAAGGTGTGAAAATGTCGCAGGTATTGGTTCAATGGAAATACACTTGGAACCAACAGATTTGCCAGCTAAAACTGTATAAGAACCGATGTTTGCACCTATATCAACAAACGTGTCGTCTTTTCTGAGCGCATGCAGAACAAATGCCATGTCTTCAAATTCATGCAGCCCCGTATAAATATTTCCCGTCGCGCCTGTCATCCCTTGCGTGACAATCAGCCTCGCCCCTGAGACAAATTCAATGATTGCAGGTTGACGTAGGATACGACTCCCGAATTGCCAACGAAAGAAACGCCCGAGGGCATCAATCTTATTAGTTTGGTTGAGCGGATGATTAAGAATGAATTGTAGTGTGTGAACTAAACTCATGCGTTACTACGTAAACTCCCACTACTCATTCTTCATATCCATTCGGATGAGATAAATGCCATTGCCAGGCAGATTCAATGATTGTGTCCAGGCTGCTGTGTTGTGGCATCCATCCTAATTCACGAGCGGCTTTCTCTGCATTGGCAATCAAGCGTGGTGGATCGCCCGGACGTCGGGGAGCATATTCCGTGGCGATGTTCCTGCCAGTTATCCGTCGCGCTGTTTCGACTACTTCATTCACTGAGTATCCGCTGCTGTGTCCCAGATTATAGATCTGGCTTTTTTCTTCGATCACGTTTAAGGCAAGGATATGCGCTTCGGCTAAATCTATAACGTGGACGTAATCCCGGATGCAGGTGCCATCTGGGGTTAGATAATCATCACCGAAAATATTTACGTGAGATGATTTTCCAAGTGCCGCGCGTAATACATTCGGGATCAGGTGCGATTCGGGATGATGGTCTTCGCCGAATTTTTCACTGGCTCCGGCGGCGTTGAAATAACGCATTGAGGCGGAGCGAATGCCGTACGCTTCGTCGTACCATTTCAGGGCGCGCTCAAAGGCTAATTTTGATTCACCGTAGGGATTCACTGGCGATTGCGGTGTGTCTTCGGTGATCGGCATTTTCTCAGGCATTCCGTAGGTTGCACAGGTGGAGGAAAAAACAATTTTTTTCACTTCGGCTTCGAGCATTGCCTCTAATAACGATAGACCACCGGTAAAATTATTATTGAAATATTTATGTGGATGCTTAACGGATTCGCCGACCAACGCGTACGCGGCCATGTGGATGACGGCTTCGATGCGGTGTTTGCGGAAAACTTCTACTAATTTTGTTTTATCTTGAATTAGTCCCTGAACGAAAATCGCGTCACGGTCTACGGCTTGGCGATGGCCGAGTTCCAGGCTGTCATAGGCGATGGTGGTGTGTCCTTGAGAGACGAGCCGCTCGACCATGACGCTGCCGATGTATCCGGCTCCACCGGTGACTAGGATGTTCATTTATTTTTTTGGAGCTGCAAACAAGATGTTTACAGTACACTTCCAGATTTATTCGGCGATGGACAGTTGTCCGTTCAAATCATCCAGTGATGGGCAAATCACGGCTTGGCGCTGCAATGCGCGCAATTGGTCAGGATCGGATTGGTGAATGACGAATTCGCGCAAATGATCGGGGACAGTACCGAAACGCAGTTCGATGATCTCGCAGATAGTGGCACGGAGCAGTTCTACTTGACCTTCTAATTTGCCTTCCAGTTTGCCTTCTAGTTTGCCTTCTAATTTGCCTTCTAATTTGCCTTCTAATTTGGCATCTTCCCTATCCATCCGTTCCCAACTGGTTACATATCTATTTTTCATTTGAGGGTCCTCACTTTCTAATAATTGTCTGACTTCACGCTCCTCTTCGCCAGATAATGTTAACACCCAATCTATAAATCGTAAAAGTTGATTGATCTGCTTTTTAGGATGACGGCGTCGGAACAACATACGCAGCAACTGAATCTTGACCAGTTTTCGCGGCTCTGAAGTTTCACTCGTTTCCTGCGCACTCAAATGTGCCAATACCACCAAAGCAAATGGATTCGGGTGCTGTTCTAATTCGCTGATGCGTTCTCGATAATCCAGCAGTTTAACGATGGGAAAATCCAACCGATGCCGACATCCAAACGCCTCACGCTCATAATGGTCTGGTCTCCAATGCTGATTGTTATCGCTTAAAATTGCCAAACTCACCAGCTGCTCGCGGTGATGGTCAAAGATGCGATAATGGTAAATCATCATCCGCTCGGCAAATCCCTTGTCCCGTTGTCCTTGAACTTCGATATGCAACAGCAACAGGAGTTCCTGCCCGCCCAACAACTGCACTTTTGCCAGTTTGTCTACTGTGTGGCGTCCGCTTTCGGCGTCGGGCGTCAGCTTCTGTAATTCTTTGTCAAGGAACGTATAGCCGCGACTCCAATCTATCGCGGCATGAATGTTGGGAAAGAAAAATGCCAGGCACGGATCAAAAAATTGACCGATGATTTCTTTCCACGGACTGTCATAATCGGCTTGGGGCTTGCGGGGCATTGGCAATTAAGAATTTATCCACGAA
Organism: Blastocatellia bacterium; assembly: GCA_043736395.1. Classification (GTDB taxonomy): domain Bacteria; phylum Acidobacteriota; class Blastocatellia; order RBC074; family RBC074; genus JAFDVL01. The sequence continues at coordinate 14,662 of JAYTCQ010000327.1, forward strand.
GGTCAGTAACACTAAGGGGGAACAGAGATTAGCAATTAGATGTTAGATGTTAGCTCGATTTGACTATGAGCTAATTACTAACAACCTCTTTTCTTCGTGTATCTTCGTGTCCTTCGTGGATAATCATTGTTTTGAGATCAACCACAAGCTTCGCGTTCGGCGTTCATTGCAAGCAGGGGCAATTGCGCTCCAGTCGTCAGAATTACAGCCGTTACTTCGTGGATTTGCGCGGCGGTTAGCTCCGGGAAAATCGGTAATGCCAGCACTTCGCGAGCAGCGGATTCAGAGACAGGAAAATCACCTGCCTGATAACCTAAATCAGCGAAGCATTCCTGCAAATGCAGCGGCAATGGATAATAAATTTCTGATCCGATCTCGCGGGATTTTAACTCTTTGATGAGAGCTTCACGATTTGCGGTACGGATGACGAACTGGTTGTAAATGTGGCGACGATCTGGTTGCTCTACGGGGAGCGAAACACTGAAACTCCCGTTGTTTTCACTACATAACTGACGATAAAGATTTGCATTACTTTGCCGTGCGGCAGTCCACTCATCCAGATGTTTTAATTTCACACGCAAGGCAGCAGCTTGAATGCCGTCCAGTCGAAAATTGCCGCCGAGTTCCTGATGGTAATACCGTACGTTGGAGCCGTGATTGCGCAGTGATTTAGCGCGTGCTGCAAGTTTTTCATCGTTGGTAACTAACATTCCTGCATCACCGATGCCACCTAAATTTTTGGACGGATAAAAACTAAAGCTGCCGAAATTTCCGATTGATCCGGCGCGGCGGCCTTTATATTCGGCTCCGATGGCCTGCGCGGCGTCTTCGATCACAAATAAATTATGCTGTTTGGCGATGTCCATAATCGCGTCCATTTCTGCCATTTGTCCGTAGAGATGGACGGGCATAATGGCTTTGGTGCGCGGTGTGATGGCGGCTTCGATTTTAGTCGGGTCAAGGTTATAGCTGTCAGGTTCGATGTCTACGAATACGGGTTTCGCGCCGATGCGTGCAATGGTGCTGGCAGTCGCGAAAAACGAAAACGGCGTGGTAATGACTTCATCGCCTGGGCGGATGTCGAGCGCGAGCAGGGCTACGATAAGGGCGTCGGTGCCGGAAGAAATGCCGATGCCGAATTGGCACTGCGAGTAAGCGGCAATTTCATCTTCAAGAGCTTCGACTTCTGGGCCGAGAATGTAAACGCCTGAATCAATTACACGATTGACGGCGGCTTTTAATTCATCGGCGAGTGCGGCGTGTTGAAGTTTTAGATCAAAAAAAGGAATTGGCATTAATAAAATCAAAAGGCAAATATCAAATATCAAAAGGCAAAAGTGGGAAGCAGCTGGCTTCGCCGATTTTGTTAATAATAAAGTGCCACCCTTTCGATATTTGATATTTACTTTTTGCCATTTAATCTACTGCTATTTCGCTTTTCCCTTTGCTGTTGCGACAGATTTCGAAAGAATCTTCTTAAGCTGTTCAGCTTCGTCTATCAGATTTTCTAATCGCTGAGGCGCTAACACTCTAGCTTTAGACAAGGCACGCAACCAGTAATTTGATTCGCGCATTTCTTTTAAGGCAATCTGCATTTTATGAGTAAAATCTGCGTGCGACTCTGCACCCTGCGCCTCTTCATAATTTGCACCCACAGATGTGCCACTGCGCAGTAATTGATCGCCTATCCGTCTGCCTACGATGTTATGAGGCAATGATCCAACTAAACGAATAATTCGCACTGAAAAATTCAACAACCTCTCACCCAGTTCCGTCCGATCCATTTATTCTACTCTCGAGGTCACATCCAGCAGTTTACAGCTATCACGGACAGTACTGCTCCGCTGCCCTTTTGGTATTTGATATTTGCCTTTTGATTTGGTTCTTTTCCAAGCACACCGATCCCACAAAAGTTCAGCCCATAAAGGGAAACCTCATGCCGAGGCAGCACCGGATTTTTATACACGAATCGCGCAAAGTGGGATCACTTCGTTTGGGTTGTTCTTGCGTTCTTCGTGGGTATTTAAATTAGATTATCGTATTCAGATATTTCGTGTTTATAGTTAGACAGGATCAGCGGAAAAGAGCAATCAAGACATCAGTTTCGTGCATCCTTTTCAGCTTATAAATCCTGTCTATAACTATTCATTGCCTTTGGTTTCCGACGTCTCATCGCGGTAATAATAGCGACTGTAATACGTCGAATAATAATAATAATCGTGGGGTTGCAGCTTGATGTGGTTAATGACTACACCAAGGATTTTCGCACCGACGGTTTGCAAATGCGCCTTCGTTCGGGTGGCTACTTCACGTGAAGTGAATCCAGCCTTGACCACCAGAATCACGCCTTCGACCATTGCTGACAGAATTAAACTATCGGCAAACGAGGCCACCGGCGGAGAATCAAGAATGACGTAATCAAAGCTGTTTTGTAATAAATCTACGGTTTGTTTCATCCGCACTGAACCGAGCAATTCTGCCGGGTTTGGCGGCAACGGACCGACTGGCAACACAAACAAATTCGGTAAAGCGGGTTGCACCAGCGAAGCCAGTTCGCCAGTCCCTGATAAATAATTACTCAGCCCGCGCGAATTTTTAACGCCAAAGACTTTGTGCAAACGTGGACGACGTAAATCGCAGTCTACGATGAGCACCGAAGCGCCTGTCTGCGAAAGCGAAATCGCTAAATTTGTGCTGGTGGTCGTCTTCCCTTCCGAGGGCTGGCTACTCGTCACTAGAATTGTTCGTGGCGCATGGGAAGCAGATGAGAGAAGTACCGCAGTTCGTAACTGACGATAACTTTCAGCGATGGAAGATGAGTTATCTATTTCAATCAATGAACTGGCAACTTTGACTGGCATTGTCTTAGTGGACAATCCCAGCCCCATTTTCGCACTTTCCAGTTGTTTTTTATTATCACCGATGACGCGCTGCCGATCTTTTCCCTCTAATGGAAAAACCGGAATCACTCCCAGCACAGGCACTTGCAGGTAACGATCAATGTCTTCGACTGATTCGATTTTATTGTTAATGTAATCAATGAAAAGGGCTAACCCAATGCCCCCGACCAGAGACAACAAAAAGCTCAGCAAAATATTTTGTGTGCGCTTAGGTCCAACAGGAGAACGTGGCAAGGCAGAATAATCGGTGACGCGGATGTTCGGTTTGATTCCAGACCCACCAACGGAGACATCAGCTTTGCTCTCCATCAATTTTTTCAGCAGGTCACGGTTCGTGTCTACGGTGGATTGTAACATCCGGGAATTAATCGCAGATTCCTGTTGCTGAACGGTATCACCTTTTTGTTGAGCAAAGGCAGCAGTCAACGAATTTTCTTTTTCAACCGCCGCGTTATAACGATTTTCTAAACTGGCCTGAATTCGTTTATAAGCGGCGCGCCTCTCGTTTTCCAATTGTGAGATTTGCTGTGCGACCTGCTGCACGGCAGGCCATTCAGGAGTGTATTCAACATCAAGCTTGGCTTTGGTGTCTTTTAACTCCGTCATCTTACGGTTAATTTCCTGAACCTGAGGATCCATCTGAATTTCAGGCAAAGTTCCCAGATCAGTTAATCGCTTACTAAGTTCATAAAAAGTCTGCAGGCTCTTTTTATCATTTTGAGCTTGAAGTAATTGCGAGTTCAAATCAGACAAACGGCTGATCGTAATGTTGCCTTTTTCAGATTCTCCGAAATCAATGACCTGCTTGTTACGGCGATAGTTCATCAATTTCTCTTCGCTCTGGCGCAGGTCTAATCTGACCTGTGAAACCTGCTCTTCAAGGAAGTCTGCCGTTTCACGATTCCCTTTTTTACGCGTCGTGAGGTTTTCCGTGATGAAGACTTCCGCCCAGGTATCAGTAATCTTTTTAGCTAATTCACGATCCGTATGTTGATAAGCTATTTCCACCAGACGCGTATCGCGCAGTCGGGTCATGGTCGCGCCGCCGAGTAACATCCCAACCAGTGGTTCCAACCGGTTACGATCCGCTTGAACATCGTCGCTGGTCGTTAGCGTTTCCTGTTTCTCATCACCCGGTTTCCTCGTAATAAACTTCGGGTTGTGTTCGAGATCAAGCGTTTTGACAACCTTGTAAGCCATTGTCGGGCTTTGCAGGTTTTTAAGTTGCGTGTTGATGTACTGCCAATCTTCAGGATCAATAATTCTGAATTCTTTGGTGTTCGACTGAAGGTTGGCCGAATCTTCGCGATCAATTTGAATCGTGGTTTTCCCTTGATAAATCGAAGGAGTGCGCAGCATGGAAATCGTGGTCAAGGTCACTACTAATAAAACCACACTGATGGGAATCCATAGGCGGCGGCGGATAATACGCCAGTAATCGCGCAAATGTACCTGCGTGTCGCCTGGCGCTCCGAGTGGGTGCCCGTAACCATCACGGCGTAAATCAAGGGTATTCGCCGCATTCACGGCTTCTACCATATTCGTATCACTATTCTGTGGGTTCGTAGGGGTTAATTTATCAGCCTCAATCATAAATAGAGCCTGTTCTCCTGTAACAGCGTAAAAAATCTTACCGAAGAATCATGTAGGGTAATGAGCTGGCAGCCGCCGGAAGCGCCTGTCGCAGCAAACCATTTAAGATCGTTTTTCCAGTTGAATTTGGAACTTCGATCAAATCATTTGGTTGGAGCACAATATCTTCAATTTTTCGTTTCTGAATATCTTCAACGTTGATGAGCTGCGTGGTGGCCGAAGAATTTTCTCCGGTTTGACGGCTTAAGCGAATTTTTTTCTTATCGGCATCAGGCATATATCCCCCACTCATCCCAATTGCCTGCGTCAAGGTAATGCGCGTATTGAGAGAGAAGGCTCCAGGCCTGACAACAAATCCAGTCACGAAAATCTGCTCGGCTTCAGGCAAGCTGATGATGTCGCCCGGGTTCACATAAAGGTTCGCGTCCGCTGATCCGGTCAGCAAATCCTTAAGTTTAAATGACAATAATTGTGGCGCGGCATCGTCAATGGCGATCGTGTCGCCATCCTTGCCAGGGGCCGCACAAAGGTCTTTCTCGTTGCTGCGAATTAGATGTAGGGTGTGTCCGGCTTTGTCTGATTTAGGGCCGCCCGCAAAGGTCAGCAATTCAATCAAACGAACTTTACGCCGTAATTCAAAGCGTCCGGGTTTTTCGACGGCGCCGATCACAGCGACGGGAGGTTGACTGACAAATTCCTCAATAAAAACGTCGACCTGCGGATTTTTAATGTATTTACGGTATCTTTCAGCAATATTTTCACTGAGTTGAGATTCGGTCAGGCATCCGGCAGGAATGTTATCAATGTAAGGCATCCGAATCGTGCCACCATTTTCGACCCGCGTCTTACGGCTCATTTCCGGATGATTAAGAACCCTGACATCAAGGAGATCACCGATCCCGATTCGATAGGTTTTTCCGTCAGCCGCGACAGCCGAGGCGACGCGCGCGGAAACCGCAGGTTCTGTTTGAAGATTTGAAGACGTCTGTGAAAAAACATTAACAGACAAAAGGAATAGAAAAATTAATCGCAAGTTTTTTATAATACTGGGGCTAATGATCATCGCAACCTTCCTTAACAAAAGAGTAACAACATTTACAATCACCTATTAACGCACTCCTCACGGGATAAGGATTTGAAGGTCTTAAGGCAGGACTAGACGTGAGGGCACTGGCTTATACGTTATTTTGTAATCGTAACTCCTTGCATTCTTCTTAATAATTCAAAGGTGTAGCCAGGAATTATTATCAAATAATCAAAAAGCTTAGGTTAGTAACTAAGCTTTCGACTTCCTATCTTATTTATCAAGTTGCTCTCACCTAAAATCATCCTATCACTGCCGAAATTGACAAGTTAAGTTGTCAACGCTTCAATCGTTTACAGTCTATTATATAAAAAAGCGTGAATTCGGCAAAGCTTGTTTGATTCGGGCAGAGTATGTCGGATGTTACAAAATCTGTCAATAAGTTTCTCACGCCTTGCTATCAGCATTTTTGGTAGCTTATCGTAACGTGATTTCCGATGATGAAAATCATCTTCGGTTTTGCTGAATTAAGAATTATTAACGCTTATTTACACAACATTACTTTATGATAAGGATGCCATCTTTTCCATTCCGACTCGCATTACTGACTGTTTTGCTTTTCGTCATCATTTTCTGTGGATGGTTTGCCCTGAAAGCAATCATCAGCGACAGATTAATTTTCTTCTCGCAGCAACAGAATGAATACGATACAGCCACAAATTTGCTCACGACTGACAAAGCCGCCAGCATTGCGCCGAACATTCCAAATGTTCATTATCAAAGAGGGCTGACTTACTTTGCGCAGGCCAATGGTGAAGACACCGAGCTACGGCTTCGCGAGGCCATTGCATCCTTCAACCGAGCGGCGGAACTAAGCCCGGAGGATTTTCGCATCTGGGTCGCGCTGGGCGAAGCTTTCAGCCGACAAGGCGCCGCAGCCGAAGCTGAAAAATCCTTTCAACGCGCATTGTCCATTGCGCCGAACTATTACGAACCGCATTGGAAATACGGTAACCATTTGCTGCGTTCCGGGAATAGCGATGCCGCCTTCGCCGAATTTAAACGCGCTCTGGCGATTCGTCCCAGTGAATTACCATTGCTGTTTGATTACGCCTGGAATACTTACAATGGTGACCTGCCAACGATTCTAAAAGCGCTCTCACCAACCTCTGAAGCCAAACCGCAGCTCGCCGCGATGCTGGTCGAAAAAGGTAAAGTTACCGAAGCCATGACGCTCTGGCGCGAATTGATGACAGCTTCGCCGCGAATTGCCCGCATCAATGCTCGCAATTTCATGAATGCCCTGCTGAGCAAACAAGACTACAAAGAAGCGCTTGAAGTCTGGCAAGCTGCCGCCAAAATCCCAAACCCGCAGCCGAATTTACCGGAAGAAAAACTGAAGGAAGATGCGATTATCTACACCGTGAATACGCCTGATCAGGGTTCTTTACTCAATAACGGTGGATTTGAAAATGATTTGCTGATGCGCGTGACACCGCCATTTCTGGCGTGGAAATTGACGCCGACAAACGGCCTACAAATCTCTCGTTCAACCGATCAGCCCAAGTCAGGAAAATCAAGTCTGCGAATGAGTTTTGACGTACCTGGCAATCCTACATTTTCAGTCCTGGAACAAGCTGTCGCGGTCAAACCTTCAACCAGTTATCGGCTGAGATTTGCGGCTAAAACGGAAGATTTAACGTCGTTGAGTACGCCTTTGGTTGAAGTCTACGATCCGGCAGACATTAAACGATTACGCGCCGCACTGCCTCCACTTCCGTTGAAAACTAATCCGTGGCAAGAGTATTCCATCAACTTCACGACTTCGAGTGCAACTGAAGCCGTCGTGTTACGGGTATTCCGCCCTGCCTGCGGAGAACCTCCATGCCCGATCCTCGGGAAAATCTGGCTGGATGATTTTCGATTAGAATAAGAAAGTTCGCAGCAGGATTAGTTCACAGTTCGCAGAGAAGAAGTTCGCAGTAAGATTCCTTTCAACTGCCTTTACTGCGAACCGCGAACTACCAACTGCAAACTTTCCCGCTGCGAACTGCGAACTTTTCTTACTGCGAACTGCGAACTTTCCTATCGCCAAAGCCACCGCAGCGAATCCGGCATTATCGCTCTTCCGTGCTTATCGCTGTGAAATCCATTTCCCATCACAAACTGATAATCGTAATTCATAAACTCCAACGCCTTCGCCATCGTCTTATTGGCCAGCGGCCAGTTGCCGTTCGCGTTATCTAAATCATTTTCTCCGTCCTGCAAAAAGACGCGAATATTTCGCTTCGGAGTCTTGCGAATTAGTGCCGGATAATTATGTCCGCCTTCACGAAAAGTTGTGCCGTGCTGAATATTTGTGAAGCTGCCAATCCACGATAAAACTTTGTGAAATTCATTCGGACGCTGCCACGCCGCCGTGAACGCTGCAATGCCTCCGCTGCTGCTTCCTGCCAGTGCGCGGCTTTCAGGATCGTGTTTCAGCTTAACCGTTTTTTCGACTTCGGGAAGAATTTCTTCCAACAAAAATCTGGCGTATTGATCAGACAATGTGTCGTATTCAAAACTCCGATTCGGCTTGCCGTCAGGCTTGATTCCAGGAGCAATAAAAATTCCTACTGTGACGGGCATATCGCCTTTCGCAATCAAATTATCAAACATCACCGGCGTATAATTTTTCGCACCTTGCCCATCCTGAAAAATCATGACGCAGGCGGGTTTGTCCGCTGAATATTGCGCCGGAACATACACCCACCAGTCGCGTGTCGCACCTTCAAAAATCTTGCTCGTCCATTTTGGCATCTGCGTTAATTTCCCTTTCGGAACACCGGACTGTTCCACCGCATCACGATGCGCGGCGTAGACTTCCACCTGTCCGCCTCCCCATCGCTTGCCCTCGGCTTCGTACTGCCATTTGATCGCCGTTCCCGAAGGGAACATCTGTGCAGCCGCATAAACATTGGTCGAACCGAGTTTTTTCATTGGGATTGTGACCGCTCCATCGTGCGATTTCACTTGCGGAACGGTAGTGCTTTCGACAGCCCATACGATATACAAATCATCAGATTTCAGGCCACGTCCTTCAGCAAAAATATCTTTGCCTTGATTGTCTTTGCCGAACCATCCGCGCAGTTTTGCCGCTAAATTTTCGGCGTCCGCGTCAGACATTTTTGACTGCATTGCTTCGTAAACTTTCTTCGGAGCCAGCGGGGCATCCTGTGCAAACGTCAATGAACAATTGGCGATCACCACACAAAAGAGTAATATCCTCGTCGTCGTAAACAGATTCATTCTGAGTCTCCTTGGGAACCTTTATTTTAGAAAAGAATTTCATCCATGCAGTGCTTTTGGAAGCGAACAAAAATCGCTTTACTGCGCAGCCTGATTTTCCGTGATTGAAAGAATTTCAGAATTATCAACGATCAACTTTTAATTATCAATTCCATATGCGTCTTTGGATTTCTAAAAACAGTGAAGTGCCAATTCGTGAGCAAATCATCACGCAATTTCGCCTGGCGATTCTCAGCGAAGATTTGCCTGCCGGACAAAAACTTCCCAGCACCCGCGAACTTGCGCGACGGTACAAAATTCACGCGAACACCGTCAGTGCGGCGTATCGTGAACTCGCCGAACGCGGCTGGGTGAATTTCGCCCACGGCAGCGGCGTCTACGTGCGCAAATTCGATACGGAATCTCAGCTTGATGATGAACTGAGTCTCGATCAATTAATTTCAGAATTCCTGATGGTCGCACGAAGCAAAGGCTTCATTTTGTCTGAGATCCAAAGCGGCATCCGCCGCTGGCTGGATTATCAACCACCGGATCATTTTTTGTTGATCGAACCTGATCCGGTAGTTCGCGCTATTCTCGCCGCCGAGATTCACGCTGCGACAAATTTCCCCGTGGTTGAATGCAGCATCGTAGATTGCTGTGACCGTGAAATTTTACTTGGAGCGGCCCCGTTAACAATTTACGGACAAGGTGAAGTCGTCCGCGCCGCGCTGCCTCCGCACTCACCGTGTATGCTCCTGCGCATGCGCTCCGTCACCGAATCGCTCAAAAATGAAAAGCGTCCTTCCGAAGAAGATTTTTTAATCGTCGCTTCTGAATCACAGGATTTTTTGAATTGGACCCGCGCCGTCCTCGGAGCCATCGGCATTGATCCACTGTCCCTTGATTTCCGCGACACCAGCAAACGCGGCTGGCAACGCGGTCTGGAATCCGGCACGTTTGTGATTACGGAAACATTGACCGCGCAGAAGCTCCCGCCGAAAACGAAAGCTCGTGTGTTTCAAATGTTGGCGGATAAGACGATTGAAGAGCTGCAAAAATATGTGGCGCATTTGAAGGCGGGGTGATGAGAATCGAATCAGTACCGCGACCAGTAGGGAGCGCCCTATTCCATTGATGTATCTGTCGCCGAGACTGCGCTCCCTACTGGTCGCGGTACTGATTCGATCACTAATTTTTCTATTAGCCCAGCCGTTCACGGCTGGGTGTCGGCAATAAAAAATCACAGCCCGATTTATCGGGCTTGGCAAGGGCTTAAGCCAGGAAAAAGAACGCTGAAGCGCCCTATAATATTTTCGCCTCTCTTCCCAGCCGTGAACGGCTGGGCTAGTAGAAAAAATAGCTTTGTACCATGTGAAATTTTGGAAGCCGCGAAAAAAATTTCTTCTCAAAGCAGCGAGGAATGGGACACATCAAAAAGTGTCATAATTTTCCGAACTCAAACTTTCATCTCCAACTATTCTCTCCTTGTCTAATTAACTAAGGAGCAACTATGGAAGATTTTGAAGATTACTTGAAATTTTTTCTAATTGGTGTTTTGCCTTTTCAAATGATCGGATTCTTTGTTTGCCTGCACAGAATTCGTGCGCAAAAACGAAAAGCGAATTTTTTTGGAATCATCTTACCGCTACTCACTTTTTTCATTGCTGCAACTTGTGGGACATTGATTTTCGCAAGCATTCCATCTAATGAGCATGCTATGTTCAGCAATGGTCTAACTGCTATTTTTCTCGCAATCTTAATTATCCCAATTGGTGCAACAGCCAATTTATTCTGCGCCTTGTTTATTCCATTACTGGCAAATTATGTTGCTTCATTTGGTACGAAAAAAATATGACCTCCCAACATTCAACTGATTTTCGATCTAGACTGAAACAGGAAATTCCGCACTGGCAACAGGAAGGAATTATCTCTGAAGAAGCTGCCGCCAAGCTCACGCAACGTTATCAGCTTGATGGCATTCAAAAAGAATCTTCGCGGTTGCTCGCAGCGGCATTATTCACGCTCGGCGGATTATTGCTGGGCGGCGGCGTCATCACTTTCGTAGCCGCCAACTGGGAAGAAATTCCAACGTTCGCTAAAGTCACGATGTTGCTTGCGACATTACTCGCGTTTCATCTGACGGGCTATTGGCTCTGGTATCAAAAGGGCTGGACGCGCTTTGGACACGCCTTGGTTTTTGCCGGATGCCTGGTGTTTGGCGCGAATATTGGATTGATGGCGCAAATTTTTCACGTCAGCGGAAAATGGTACGGAGCCTTTTTAGCCTGGTCGGTAGGATCGCTGATTATGGCGTATGCCGTACGCAGTTGGTTGATCGGAATGTTGGCATTGGCTACGGCGACGATCTGGTTCAGCGGCTTTAATTTTGATTCGCATAGTTCATGGCGTTCAATTTTTCCGGCCTTAATTGCCGCCGTATTTTTGCCGCTGGCGTGGCAAATCAGTTCGCGCGTTTTGTATACGGCTACATTCCTGAGCCTCACATTTTCGCTGGCGATTCTGACCGGAGATAAATATTCATCAGGTCGTTTTATTTTATTGGCGATGGCGGTCAGCGGTTTATTGGCGTGGGCAGTCGGTGAATTTCATCGCTCTAAAAAAATCAAACCGGAATTCGGAAATCCGGTAGCAGCTTTAGGAATGTTGACGCTTGCCATCGCTGCCTTTATCGGATCATTTCACGACGTGTGGCGCTCCAGTTCTTACAACAGCGACGACCAAATTCTTCCGTTCACATTGCTGTTGCCTGCGCTTGTGGCCGGAATTATCGCGCTCATTTTGCTGATTAATTCACTGACTTCACATCAACAATCGGAGCGGAGCTTTTTGCAAATCGCGGTAATTTCAGCCGCTATAATATTGAGCATTTGCGCGACGCTCGGAGCCACTCATCGCGGCGACATGGCGTTGCTCACAATTGGCGCCAATATTGCTGCGCTGGCGCTCGCCGCCGCCTCAATTGCCAGCGGATTATTGGATGAACGGCGCATCGCATTCTGGTTCGGTACGCTGTTCACGGTGATCTTGATTCTATCGCGATTCCTGGAATATGAAACTTCGCTGTTACTGAAATCCGCAGCGTTCATCGCTTGTGGTGCAATTGTGATCGCGGTCGGCATCGCTTATGAAAATTATTTACGAAGAAAGGAATTGAATGTATGAACAAACGCGTATTGATTTTTGCTGTCGCAGTTCTCTTGCAAGTACTAATTTTATTCGGCGTACCGGCGAAGAAAGTTTATACGCGCTCCACCGGACGCGATGTCGTGCTCAAGGTTGCGCCGGTTGATCCGTACAGTGTTTTAAGCGGCTATTACGTCACGCTTGGCTACGACATTGGTCAACCGCAGTCGCTTAAAAAATCCTCTGAATTGAAAGATGGTGAAATCGTTTATACAGTGGTTGAGCAACAAGCGGATGGTGTCTGGAACCCCGTCAGTATTGAGTCAGAGCTACCAAAAAATCTCGCCGCGAATCGTGTCGCCTTGCGCGGACAATGGGATGGTTGGCGTATGACTTACGGCATCGAAGAATTCTATATCCCCGAAGGTAAGCGCCAGCAAATCGCCGACGACCTCGACAAAAATCGCAACGAAGCCCGCGTAGATGTAAAGGTTGATAGCAGTGGCAACGCCGCTCTCTTGAGGCTTAGAATTCAAGATCGTACCTACGAATAAAGGCATTGTCCTATTCTCTAATTCCTGATTCCTCAAATATGACCAGACGAATTATCACTGCCATCTTAAATTTTGTTTTGCGAATTTTCTTTCGTCGGATTGAAATCGCAGGCGTCGAACGCGTCCCCACGGAAGGCGCAGTTATCTTCGTACTGAATCATCCAAACGGCTTGATTGATCCGGTATTTATTTTATGCCTCGCGCCGCGTCCGGTGTCGTTGCTGGGGAAATCTACGTTATTCAAAATGCCGATCATTGGATGGATTGTTCGTGAAATTGAGACGATGCCCGTCTATCGAAAACAAGACAGCGGCGAAGACACTTCGCGCAATCGTGAGACGTTTCAGAAATGCCGCGAATTGCTCGAACGAGGCGGATCACTCGCACTTTTTCCTGAAGGCGTTTCGCACTCCGAACCTTCGCTTCGCCCTTTAAAAACAGGGGCGGCGCGAATTGCGCTCGGAGCAGCTTCGGCGGGGATGACGCAGGAATTGCGCATCGTTCCGGTTGGATTGTATTACACCGCGAAGGCTACATTTCGAAGCTCGGCGTTGTTGTATTTTGGCGATCCGGTCAAAGTGAATCCGGTCAAACTTGATGAAAATTACGAACCTCCGCGTGAAGCGGCGCGGGCGCTTTCCGATCAATTGGAAATTGCCTTGCGCGAAGTCACACTCAATGCTGACCAGAAGCAGGCGATGGACACCGTAGCGCGCGCCAAAGAAATTTTCATGGCGGATGTGACGAATGATTCGACACTGAATGATGAGTTGCAACTGAAAAAAAGATTTGTCGAGGGCTACGAATTTTATCGTACGCACGCGCCTGAAAAATTAGCGCACATTGAGGGACGGATTCGGCAACACGCGGAGGAATTACAACAAGCCGGATTGGATTCTCACGACTTAGCGGTCGCACAAAAAGTCACGCCTGGAACTGTCTTTTCACGAGCGTTTGGATTTGCGCTGTGGTTTCCATTCGCGCTGGCGGGCGCAGTGATTCACTATCCGGCGTACATTCTTTCAGGAGTTCTCGCGAAGCGATTCAGCCACGACGAAGACGATATTGTTTCGACGATTAAGGTGCTGTCTTCCGCTTTGTTATTTCCGTTAACGTGGATTGTTTGGGCCGTGATTGGTGCGTTGAAATTCGGGTGGATTGCCGCGCTGATTATTTTACTCGTTCTGCCATTGCTCGGATTTGTCGCCGTACGCTTTCAAGAAGAATTTGATACAGCGATGGGCGTGCTGAAGGCGATGTTATTTTTTGTGAGAAGACATTATTTTTTGCAACGATTGATTGTCGAACGACGGCAGATTCGGGCGGAAATTATGGCGCTGGGGGAAGAACAGAATAAGTAGCGCAATCCAGCCATGGTTGCGACAGGCTTTGGCACAAAGCCTAATCTATGGATCCATCACAACTTGAATGGTCAGCATATATTTTCGTAAGTCTAAAGCAATATTGGCAGCAGAGAGAATACGGAACAGACGGAAATAACGGAACACACGAAATTTCTGTACGATCAAATTATTTGCAAGCAGAATTCTTATTCCGTTTGTTTCGTTATTTCCGTCTGTTCCGTATTCTCTGCCTTTTCTTCGCAAGAACTCAATTCCATTAACGGTTTCAGAAATGTCATAGATTAGCTTTTTTGCTACGGCAAAAAAGCTGTCGCAACCACGGCTGGTTACGCTACGATTTCATCCATTCAAAAACACGGTAATGTTCGCCGTTCATTCCTAGTCTTGTATACACTTCCTGTGCGCGTTTATTGCGTTCATCCACATACAATCGAATCCCACGCAAATTCTGATCGGCATTCACAATTGCTTTTACGTGATCATACAATCCGGCGTAGATTCCCTGTTGACGGCCTTCCGGGGCGACGTAGACGCTTTGAATCCACCAGACCATCCCGTTACGCCAATCACTCCATTCATACGTAATCATCAGCGAAGCGATAATTTTTCCGGCACGTTCGGCGACGAAGTATTGTCCGAGTGCGGCATTAGCGAAAACTGCCGCAACACCACGTGTACAAATTTCTCTGTCTAAAATCATGTCTTCCGTTTCCAGTGCCATCGCCAATTGAAAGCCAACGATGATGTCGACTTCGGCTGGATTTGCGTTGCGATAAAGAATTTCACTCATAAAGATTTTGCGGAACAAATTGTTATAGACCTGTCACTGTTCTGCCAAAAGGCGGGTTTACTTTAAGCACATCGGAGCAAGCAGAACAAAGCCCTAACGTTCTAAGAGATTTTTTTGACAGCCCATAAGCGAGAGTCGAGGTTCATCATGAAAGTTAAATTACCAGCAGATGTTTTGGCAGCGCAAATGCTTAATTCCCACAAACGTTTCGTTGATTTCAATTCGACCCAGCAACATCTGGCAATGGAAATGTTGACCACCCATATCGAAGCGACGCGTAAGCTTGGCACGCCAGACAGCCTGAAAGCTGCTGCCACTGATGCTATTTTTCTCGCGTCAATTTATGAACAATCTTACGAGCCGATTCCAAGTCATACGCGCTCAGCTTCTTCCAGCCTCAACAGCGACTACACGTCCGGCTGGGCGGAAGAGCTTTAAGATTTAACAATCTTCTTCCTGATTTTTTTCTCCTGATTGATTTCCTGTGGCACACACGCAAGCCGGAATTTATTCCACTTGCGTGTGTTTTTTTTGCTTCAGCGACCTTTTTTGGAGGTCATTTGTGCGCGGCGTTCAGCGGCGGCAATGGCAGAGTCCTGATCCCTGAATCCTGCTGCTTTCGGATCAATTTCAAAATGTGCCGGATCACCCAAACCATACCGCCAATTGAAGCCATGACGCTGCATAATTTTTACGACTTTTCGGCCTTCACGCGTTAATTTACGGTGGCGCGGACTTTGGACGACATCCGCAAAATCCACCGCTAATCCAGCTTCATGTAATGAAGTTCCTGGCCTTCTGGCACCAAAAATCCCACGATGCATTTTGCAGGTGTAGACCTGAGCGCATTGATAAATTAAATGCTGTTGCGCCTTAGAGCGGTAAGCACTGGTAATTCTTGGCGCGACTCCGGAGTCCTCCATATCTTCGAGCGCGGCGTTCAATTTAACGCGCGTCATCGGATGCAAACTATTGAGTTTTTTTCGATTGATTGATTGCTGAAGTAATTCTTTGCTTGCGGCGGCTTGCGCCTGCGCTTTAAGAATCGCATTTTTTTTAGACAAAAGTTTCGTTTTAGAAGTCGTGCCGGACTCTGACTCTACCGCTTCTGGAAATTCAATTTTCCCTTTTTTGCCCTTGCGAACACCTGCGACATCACTAAGATTTGCAGCCAGTGCAGTAGTCGAAATTAAACCCGTCAGAATTCCCCACGCCAGTAACGAGGAAATGTTTTTCATGTTCTTACCTGTTTTTATAAAGGGGTTCCCAGTTAATTCGCCGATGGAAAGCGTCGCCTTCTTTTGGCGCTTAACGTCATCGGCATTTTAACATCAACCATGCGTTCGATTGAAGCCTCATTCAGCGCTCGCGGAAATGACATCACTTCAGTTGCGCCACGGATGCGCGAACTGGAGAGAATTTCGTGCAGATGACGGTCTTTGTAAATGATCCGATTCGCGTTGTCATCAGCTTTCACCATTGAACCTTTTAGCTCTACACCGGCGAATAAACCACGGCTGCGCGAGTAAGATAAAATCCGCGCGCCAAGAAAAGCATCGGTTGAAATCGCCGCATTTCTTCCCACCATTCCCGCAGTCGCTCCGGCATCGGCTCCGATTTCTATTTTGCTGCTCAGGAGGGAATTAAGCCCCGAACGATTCATGATCAGCAGGACTAAATCCACGGATTGAAAGCCAATCTGAAAACCAAAGCTGCCACCGCCGATGGTAATAAAAACCGGAGGCCCCCAGCCTCGTGTTTCCTGCCTGCAACTGACGACTCCGCGTCCCCATTCTCCGCCGAATCCAAAACCGCCTTTTTTC
>JAYTCQ010000328.1:0-15106 GCA_043736395.1 Blastocatellia bacterium
GACCAACTTAACTTGACCCACCTTGTTTCGTGATTTACCCTTTATCTTAATTTTATTAAAAGGTCACATCAGCTACTAATTGAGTGATTGAGATCGTTCCGCTTCACTATAAGTGGAAATTAGAGAGCGACCATCACACTGCCTACGCGAACTCGCCGTAGTTGCTTGCTTGGATGAAAGCTTGAATTTTTTATGTTGCGATTAATGCTTCAGCGCTATAGCTGCCGTAATTTTGATCGCAGCTCGTCTTGAAATATTTATTACTCTTTAAGAAAGGCAAGAAGGAAATGTCAAAATATACCCCGTACCGAATGTTATGCGCTGTGGTGTTGTTGACGTTGGGAATGGTGCTGAGCTTGAACTCGGTGCTTGCTCAATCTCAAGCCAGTACAGGACAAATTGTCGGTACTGTCAAAGACCCACAAGGTGCAGCCGTACCGAATGCAACCATCACGATCAACAATACCGCCACTGGTCTGACGCAAACGCTCACGACTAATAGTGACGGCGCTTTTCGCGCAGTCTTGCTACCGGTTGGTGATTACACCGTCAAGGTTAATGCGCCCGGCTTTGGCGAATTTGTCCAAAGCGGCTATCAAGTTCAGGTTGGTTCTTCGCTGGATGCGAACATCGCCTTACAAATTAATTCTGTCAATGAAGTTGTGCAGGTGACCAGCGCCAGTGTGGAAACGACAGCCGTCCAATCTTCTGCAACAGTCAACTCCACCGCAATTACTGAGCTGCCGATCAACGGTCGCCGCTTTCAGGATTTCGCGCTGTTAACACCGACAGCCGATGTTGATCCGAACCGAAATCAAATCACTTTAGCTGGTCAGCGCGGCATTAACACCAATATTCAAATTGATGGCGCGGATTATTCGAATCCGTTCTTCGGCGGCATTCGTGGTGGTGAACGTTCGAGTTTTTCACCGACTTTTCCGCAAGAAGCCATTCGTGAATTCCAAGTCGTAGCTTCTGGTTTCAATGCAGAATTTGGACGCTCGACAGGCGGTTTTGTGAATGCCGTTACGAAGTCAGGCACGAATCAATTTCGTGGGTCAGCTTTTTATCTTTCCCGTCCTCAGGAATGGGCGCATAAAAATGCATTTGGACAAATCGCTTCGCCGACGCAAAATCAATATGGTGGCTCGGCAGGCGGCTCAATTATTCCTAATAAGTTCTTTTATTTTATTTCCGCTGAACAGCAATTATACGAACAAACCCGAACTGTATTGTTAAATCGTTTGGTTGGATTTGACCCGGCAGCAGCAGCTAATACAGGCACGGCTGAAGCTTACGCTTTTTATAAATCACTGGAAGGACCATACCAACAAACCAATGATGGCATTACTGCCTTAGGGCGTTTGGATTTTAACTTCAGTGACAGAAATCAAATCAACGTTCGTTACAATTATAGCTTTAACAAAGCATTGAATGCGGTGACGGCAGGAACTTCTCTGGACCCGGTCACGACCAGCGGTTTGTCGAATAATGGAACCGAAGGAAATCGCCAGAATACTTTCGTTGGTCAGATGAATTCATTTTTCAGCGCAACCACTATTAATGAATTTCGTGGACAGTATTCGCGGGAAGATCGTCCGCGTTTAGCCAATTCAATTTCGCCGCTCGTCAACAATGGCATTGGAGCCTTTGGCACTGTTAGCTTTTTGCCAACGACGCAGTACGATACGCGCGTCCAGCTCAATGACAATTTAACGCTCAATCGCGGATCTCATAGCTTCAAACTTGGCGTAGATTTCAATCGCACTTATGCCAACCAGCTTTTTGCGCAACGGCAAACAGGTAATTTCCAATTTCCGTTACTTGGTACCAGCGCAGCTGACATTATTACGACATTACGTATTCTTACCGTTGGCAATGCCGGAGGCGCAGCTGACCCGGCCAACCGTTTCGATAACACTGGCGTTCGTTACATTCGCAATGTCGGCAATGGTCTGGCCGATATGTTATCGAAAGAACTCGCTTTCTTTGCGCAAGATGCATGGAAGGTCAAGTCAAATTTCACATTGAGCTACGGCTTGCGCTGGGAAGCGCAATACATGCCGCAACCTGATATTAGCAACACAGCCTTAACAAATGCTGTGCGTAACGCGAAGTTACCGCTTTATGGAGGCAAGGGCATAGACGTTGGCGTCATCCCTGATCAAACTGATCAATGGGCGCCACGCATTGGAATCGCGTGGGATCCATTCAAAGATGGTAAGACTGTAGTGCGCGCCGGAACCGGAATATTTTATGCACGGACGCCATTACTTACATTGGCTGGCCCGTTGAATAATTTCCGTACGCCTCCTGGTGACGTTCAATTGACCATCAATGGGTTCACTGCGAACACAGCCGCCGGCACAGCTTGCGCGAACGTCAATAATGCGAATTGCCCGAACACGATCTACAAAATGTTCCAATCAATTGGCATTAACCTGAACAATTTCGCCCTGGATAAATTGCCAGTGCTGACAACTGAGCAAGCGCAACAAATTAATCAAAACGTAGCGGTAGCACGTGGTCAGGCCATTAATCCGTTGCTCGGACTTCAATTAATTACTGTCGGCGAAGAATTAAAAAATCCAAAAGCTTTACAAGTAAACTTTGGAATTGAGCGCGAAACGTTACCCGGCCTGACGCTGGGGATGACGTTGGATGTCGTTAACACTGTTCACCTCAACAGAAATCGCGACGTAGACTTGGCGGCTCCAGTTATTCGCGCAACGGATAGGAGCTTGCGACCATTCTTTGGCGGATTAAATCGTCCTATCACTGAACTCGGTAATAACGGTTATTTGCAGGTGCGCGAAGCTTCGGCACGCTCGCTTTATCAGGCTTTGGTCTTAAGAGCGAATTACCGCAAAAAATGGGGACAAGTAGATGCTTTTTATACTTTGTCCAAGTCCTTGGATGACGATTCAACGGAGCGTAACGCCAGCTTTGCTGAATACGAAAACACTTATAATCTGGCGCCTGAATATAATTTCTCGCGGCAGGATCGTCGTCATCGGTTCACGTTCAATGCCGTCTTCAATATGCCACTCGGTTTTCAGTTTTCAACCGTCGGCAGGTTTACTTCTGGACAGCCGATTGACGTGATTGTAAATGGTGTAATTGCGCCAAATGGTTCTGGCTTAACGAATCTTCAATATGCGGCGCTCGTGACTCTAAGCGGTCTCACCTCAGGCGATTTGAATCAGGATGTAGGCAACTTTAATGATCGCCCGTATGTCGCTCCTGGCGTTTCATTGAAACGAAATGCTTATCGTAACTACGGTTCTAAAAATATTGATTTCAGAATCCAACGCGATTTCAGAATCAAAGAGCGCCTACGCATTTCACCATCCTTTGAGATGTTCAATGCTTTCAAGTTTAAGAATATCCGTTTAGCGGGTGCGAACATTTTTAACTACGGCAACCCCGGAGTGAATGAACGTACCGGTGAAACGCTACCTTCGACTAATCCACAGTTTTTACAGACTAAAGATAGTGCTGGTAATTATATCCTTAGCAACTTTGCGGGTGCACCGCTGGCGATGCAATGGGGTATTCGCGTGAATTGGTAAGTCTAAGTACATCGAAAAAATTGGCGGTAGTGAGAAACTTCTCACTACCGCTTTTTTGTGTCTGACATAAAGATAAGCAAATACTCTCCAATTTATCAGTGATTTATTAGAATCCTGCTGCCTGAAAAAGCTGGCAGCCTGATCATATTTCCCGTCTCAAAGCGTGACAGACTGTCTCCGCTTTCCGCACACAACTCAGTATTTTGAAACTCAAAGCAGCATTTTTGTTACAAATTTGCTGATTTCTGAGGCATAAAATGAGGCACTAAAGTTGCCTTATTCTTTTTGCGATTTAATTTTCCTCCCAATAAATTTGTACAACAGCCTCACCAAAAAGTGAAAATTGCTTTGTCGGCGAAGCCTGCCTGGTTTCGGTGCAAAGTGTAACTATAACGAAATCAACTATGCGAAAGGAGTCCTCTGTGATTAAGCCCAACTTACTCACTTCTACATTGACTGCAGGCTTACTAAAGCAGGTAGTTAATTATTCAATCTCACTTTTTTGGGTAATGATAGTTAGTGCCGCCGCCCAAACACCACCTCCGCCACCAGCTATGATTGATCCGACGCTGGACGTGCGACCAATCGCCACAGGTCTGGTACAACCAACTACAATGGCATTTATTGGGTACGAAGACATTCTGGTCTTGGAAAAAGCTTCGGGAAAAGTGCAACGTATTATTAACGGAAGAATAGTCGGTACAGCGCTGGATTTAGCAGTGAATTCCGCGTCTGAACGCGGCTTGCTTGGTATTGCCTTGCATCCCGATTTTCCCGAAGTGCCTTTGGTTTATTTGTATTGGACAGAAAGCTCAACTGGTGCTGACAGCACAGTTTTGGCAGAAGTGCCAACGCTTGGTAACCGCGTAGATCGCTATGTCTGGACAGGTAGCGTCCTGGCTTTTGATCGTAATATGATTAAACTGCGTGCCTATCAAGCCGATGCCGGGCAACCGTTGCGCGGTAACCACAATGGCGGAATTTTGGCGTTTGATGAACAACCCAAGCCCGATAAATCAGATGGTAAAGGTAAAAAGCGGCGCGGTCATCGTTGGTGGGAACATAATGATGATTGCAATGATGATTTAGAAAAATTTTATATCTTCATTGGCGACAATGGACGTCGTGGATGGTTGCAAAATATTTTGAGGGGTGTACCGATTCCCGACGATCAGTTTGGCGGCCCGGAACCGGACAATGCTCATCTGACGGGCGTCGTAATTCGTCTCAACGAAAATGGTACGACTCCGAATGACAATCCTTTTTTTGAATACGGTACACAGGTTGGCGGCGAAGTCGGCGCAAACCTGCAACGTATTTTTTCATTCGGGCGACGCAATAGTTTTGGGATGGCGGTTGATCCGTATTCAGGCCGATTGTGGTTGGAGGAAAATAGCGACGACGCCTTTGATGAAGTAAGTTTAGTCGAGCCGGGATCGAATGGCGGATGGACGCAAATCATGGGACCTGTCAGCCGCATCGCGCAATTCAAGGCCATTGAAATTGCCCGGGCTGGTGGCTTGCAACAAATTCGCTTTCCACCAACTTTGTTAGCGGACACCCCGCGTGATGCACTGCAACGCTTATTTGTGGTTCCTGAATCACGGTACCGCGATCCTGAATTCAGCTGGAAATTTGCGGTTGCTCCAGCTGGACTTGGATTTGTGAAAGGACGCAAATTAGGTAAGAAATATGATGGCGATATGATTGTTGGCGCATCGCGTCCAACGCTGGAAAATGGCTATCTATTTAGGATGAAACTCAACGATTCCCGGTGTGATTTTGCGCACGTTGATCCGCGTCTCGAAGATCGTGTTGCCGATAACCTCGACAAATTTGAAATCACCGAAAGCGAAACTTTGCTGTTCGGTAGAAACTTCGGTGTCGGGACAGACATCAAAACCGGCCCGGATGGACATTTGTATGTTGTGTCACTTTCCAATGGCGCGATTTATCAGATTTTCATGCGGTAAAGTTAAAGAACCTTAAAGACTGGAGCGCGAGCGTCTCGCTTGCCCCGTTTGCCAGCGTAGCGATGCAAACGCAGTGGCGAGAAGAAAAATTCTCAATCACGCTCCTCGCCACGGTACGCGAGCGGCGCGTTACACGCGCTCGCGGGGCAAGCGAGACGCTCGTGCTCCAGTCTTCTCACACATCACATCGCATCAATCACAGCCAGTACATCCTCACTATGCGTATCCGTTTTTACCTTGCGAAAGATATGTAGAATTTTTCCAGCTTCATCAATGATAAACGTTGAGCGCAATGTTCCCTGGACGATTTTGCCGTACATATTTTTTTCACCCCAAGCGCCGTATTTCTCCATCACTTCGTGCGCCGGATCAGACAACAACGTAAAAGGCAGCGAATATTTCGTCGTAAATTTTTGATGCGCAGCCTGTCCGTCAGGGCTGACGCCGATGACTACGATATTACGTTTGTTTGTTTCTTCGTGAGCGTCGCGGAACCCGCACGCCTCCTTTGTTCAGCCAGGGGTATCGTCTTTTGGATAAAAGAACAAGACTACTTTTTTCCCTTTGAAATCTGAGAGAGTGACGGTTTCGCCCTGCGTATTTTTGAGGCTAAAAGTCGGAGCCATCTCACCAACTTTAATTTCTGAAATTTCCATAAGCTTTTGTCCTTCGTTATTGGCGGCAGTGGTTGTAACTAATGAGAGCTTTGATTATCAAACAATTTGTACGATTTCTGAAGAGCTGAGAATTAATCAAATCAGGAATTTACCGATAACCAAATACCTAATTCAGTCGTCTTTCTATTTGAAAAAGGCGATTCGTCTGCCATATTGATTTATAAATCACTGCACTCCATTCAAACAAAAGCCAGCGTCTTTTCGTCTGAATCATAAAAATATTACACATCAACAGAGGTTCTACTTTGTATCAAAAAAACTGCCCTATCAATTCACTTTCTTCCTTTACCACAACAATCTTATTCATTCTTACTTTCAGCATTTTCACTTACGCGCAATTACCCGGACAGTGGACGCCGACAACGCTGGCAACTACCAACAAAGTTCGGACGTTGCTGGTGAACGGTACGACAGTTCTAGCGGGAACCAGCAGCACTGGCGTGTGGAGCACAACCGACAATGGAGCTACCTGGACGCAGATTAATACTGGCATCACATTTTTAGACATCAAAGCCTTAACCGTAAGCGGCACTACGTTGTATGCCGGAACGAACGGTGCCGGAATCTATCGTTCGACCGACAGTGGGGCAACGTGGACGGCATTTAATACGGGGCTGACCAGCGGCGTGATTTATGCGATGGCAGCCAATGGTAGTGACGTGTACGCCGGAACATATGGCGGAGGAATTTTTCGCCTTAGCGGGACAACCTGGACAGCAGTCAATACCGGAATTTCACCCAGCGCCCGCGTGTATTCATTGATGATAAATGGTAATGATTTATGGGCTGGCGGTGAGTTAATTATCAACGATCATCGTCATCTTTTTCGTTCATCGGATCGTGGAGCGACCTGGACTGCAACCGGAGGCGCAAACACCAGCAAGAGCGCGGCACCATCAGAATCCGTGTATTCGTTAGCGGTCAACGGCACGACTTTGATGGCCGCAACTTACGATGGAATTTATCGCTCAACTGACAACGGAACCAACTGGAAATTACTGGAAAGCCTGCCGGTGCAGGGCATCAGTATTCTTTCGGTTCCTTCTGCGAATGCTTTTTATGTTTCCGGATTATCTTTGGATGGCGGAAATTACGGCGTCAGCTTCACCACCGATAATGGCAACACCTGGCGCGCTTCCAGTTATGGGTTGTTAGGTTCTTTGCCGCTGGCTCTTAACGGTAACACTTTATTTGCAGGGTCAGCTTTTGGCGGAGTTTATACCGCACCGAATCAGCTGATTCCAAATGCTACCGTTTCGGGAGCGGATTATCGTGCGGTCAATTCTCACGCACCGGAATCCATCGCCAGTATGTTTGGTCAGGCATTAGCCACAACAACTACATCGGCCCAATCAATACCTCTTCCAACGTCGCTTAGTGGAACGGATGTTAAGGTGCTTGACAGCCTGGGAGTTGAGCGCACAGCGCCACTATTTTTTGTCTCCGCTGGACAGGTCAATTATCAGGTTCCCGCCGGAACTGCAGCAGGATGGGCATACGTGACAGTCAAAAATGGCGCTGGAGTTTCTTCGTATGCGACCACCAAAATTGTCTCTGCGGCGTTTAGTTTATTCACTGCCAATTCGAATGGAACGGGGGTTCCAGCCGCCTATATTCAGCGCGTTAAAGCCGACGGTTCACAGCAAATTGAAATTGTCGGACAATTCAATGCAGCTCTCAATAACTGGGTCACAACTCCGATTGATTTGGGGTCCGCGAGCGATCAGGTGTATTTAGTTTTGTTCGGGACAGGCGTCAGAGGATGGGACGGTTCAACCGCTCCTATCGTCTGTTATTTTGGCACCGATACGACATCGTATATTCCTGCGTTGCCGGCGTATGCAGGCATCCAGCCGAATTTTGTCGGCGTAGACCAGATCAACGTATTGCTTCCGCGCAGCCTGGCAGGCAGAGGCGAAATCAATTTGTATGTAACTGCCAATGGCGGCCCGACCAGTAATGTTGTAAAAATCAACATTCGATAATTTCAGCTTCAAAATTTAATCCAAAGCTCCGATCCATGGTCGGAGCTTTTTATCGTACAACGGACGGCTCGCCCGTTGTACGGAGATTTAGCAATGGATCACATCGCTGCCAGTGCCAAACGCAAAGCCTACCTTCGCATCATTCTGCCGTTGTTTATTATTTCGGTGATTGCTTATATTGACCGCGTAAATGTTAGCTACGCCGCACTCACGATGAATAAAGATTTAGGATTTAACGCAGAAATTTTTGGACTCGGTGCCGGCATTTTTTTTGCGGGATATTTTTTGTTTGAAATTCCTGGGGCATTGATTGCTGAAAAATATAGTCCACGATTATGGCTGGCGCGGATCATGATTACGTGGGGATTAATTTCAGGGCTGATGGGATTTATGCAAAGTCCGTGGCAATTTTACGTGCTGCGATTTTTGCTGGGCGTCGCCGAGGCGAGTCTTTATCCGGTGATTTACGCGACGATCATTCCGCGCTGGTTTAGTGTCAAAGAACGCGCTACGGCGATTGCGTTCATGTTGTCTTCGCTGCAAATTTCCGGCGTGATTGGCGCACCGCTCGCCGGATGGTTGATCGGGATTCCAATGTTCGGATTCAAAGGTTGGCAGGCACTTTTTATCATTGAAGCAATTCCTGCAATCATCTTCGGCTTCATCGTAGTTTTCTGGATGGCGGATTCTCCACACGAAGCGAAATGGCTGACCGCAGAAGAAAGAAATTTTCTCGTCGAACGAAACGAAAGAGAAATTGCCGCGAAGACCGCCGCCAAGCGTTACACCGTTTTAGAAGCTCTCAAAGATCGTGAAGTCCTGAAACTTTGCCTCACATATTTTTTGTGGGTCACGGGATTTTGGGGATTTAATTATTGGATGCCAACTGCACTGAAAGATGTTTCAGGATGGTCGAGTGTCTTCATCGGATGGGTCTTTGCCGGAGCGATGATGATCTCGCTGATTGCCTCAATTTATACCGGATATTCTTCCTCTAAACATAATGAAAAACGCTGGCACGGAGCCATCCACATGTTCATCGCCGCTGTCGGAGTTGGTCTGGGAGCGTACATTCATAACCCGTGGCTATTCGTATTTTTTATGATCCTCGGAGCGATCGGAACCTACGCGCCAATGGCGGTCTGGTGGTCATATCCAACCACATTTTTATCAGGCTCCGCAGCAGCAGGCGCAGTCGGCATGATCAATTCAATGGGCAACCTCGGAGGCTTCGTCGGCCCCTACGTCACCGGATGGATCAAACAAAAAACCGGATCATTCGCGGGAGCCAATTGGTATCTGGCGGGGTCGTTAGTTGCAGCTGGATTGTTGATTTTGACGTTGAGGAAACAGTTGCCGGTGGATGAAGTCCGGAAATGAACCAGGACTGAGCAATGTAAATTTAAATGTAATTAAGTATAAATCCTATAAAATTTCTTTTTGTATTGAAATTTCCAGCATAAATTAAAAATTAAGTAATTGTAGTGTAGGTTTTTAGGACAATAGGTGAAAGGGGGTGCTTCTTTTTGATACATTTATGTTGAAACCCCTTTCAGAAATGTGATATTACTAATTATCAGGTAAGCAATCTTGCCTATTAATGGATAACAACCATCACTTATGATTAAGAATCACTTGAAAGGGAACCTTTTGCTTATGAGTACGGAAGAAAAGAGTATTGATAATTTATCAAGATTAGTTGATTATATGTCAGTTCCTGGTGGCGGGGAATCGGTTGGTAAGAATCCTTGACATCACTCATATTAAAGTTAACTCCAAGTGAAGCAAAGTGTAAAATCGCTTTGTTTCTTGACGAAGGAGGAAGGTTTTTTTGAGCCTTCGTTCCACTGTCGGGAATCTATGCGCAAGCGTAAAGTTTCAGACCTCGATGTTGTCAAAGCTTTAGAAACAGGGGAAGTCTTCAGGGAGCCGGAATGGGATGATACTCGTCAGAATTGGAAGTATCGGGTTGAAGGTGTAGACACCGAGGGCGATGAGCTAATCGCCGTCACGATTATTTTTGATGTGAATATGACGTTGTTCATTGTGACGGTTTTTTAAGAGAAAATTATGAAATGCGAATTGTGTAATGGCGAGACGAAAATTCTCAAAGGGCAAGACTGGCATTACACTAAATCCGGTTTGGACAACGTGTATCTAAGCAATGTCGAAGTTCGCACCTGCAATACCTGCAAAGCAAAATCACCGCGTATTCCACGCATCAAGCATTTACACGCAGCCATCGGGCGCGCCATCGCTCTTCAAAAAATTCCACTGTCGGGAAAAGATGCCAGATATTTGCGCAAGCATCTTGGGCTACAATCCAAAGAATGGGCAGTATTATTGCGCGTCCCACCTGAAACATTGTCACGCTGGGAAAATGACAAGCAATCCATCGGCGCACAATCTGATTCATTGATCCGTGCGATATATTTTTTGAAGCTCGCTGAAGCGGGGCATCCGATCCCGGATCACGCCGTCGAAGAAATGGCGGCCATCGCAGCAAGTGGAGACACTCTGAATTTGCTCATCAATGTAGACAATCCGAACGTTTACTCATATCGGTCAAACGAAGAAATAGCATCTTGATTGGTTGCAATAATGCTAATTTTCAATCGACGACCCTCCTGCATGGTCGGCAAGATATTTCGTTTGTATGAAGAGCGATAACTGAAAATATACCCATTTACATTTATGTTGGTCTGGTTGCTTTTATAATAAATCACTTGCGATATAGTTTTATGTTTAGTAACGTATTCGACATGGAAAATGAATTGCTTTCAACGAAAGATGCGGCGGTCAGACTTGGCATTTCGCCAATGCGAATCAGAGCTTTAATCAGCGCGGGACGCTTGCCGTCTCAACTTATTGGACGCGATCATATTATTCAGGAATCCGACCTTGCTCTAGTATCCGAACGCAAAGCCGGAAGACCAAAAAAGATAGTGGAACCAATATCGCAGGCTCTAAACACTGTTCAAATCAAACAGAAGGCAGTAAAGAAATGAGTGACCCTGTTTACATTCTCGCTGGTACAAGCCACGAATACACGCAGGCGCGAAGGAAGCTTGACCTTTCCCCGTCACAAGCGTTTTGGCTTACGAGTCCGGCAAACCTGACAGGCAAGCAAAAGCCGAAAGTCTACCGCTGTGAAAACTGGAAGGCATTACTCAAAGCCGAAGAAATCGAAACCGTATTAGCGGAAATCGAAGCTGAAGTGATTGATCTTTCGTAGGCAAAAGCGAAGCGATGAATTTTGAATGGTATCCGGCAAAAGCCGAAAGTAATCTGACCAAGCATGGCGTTTCATTTGATGAAGCGGCTACGGTTTTCAATGATCCGCTTTCCGACATCCAGCCGGATTTGATGCACTCTGTTGATGAAGCTCGTTTCATCATTTTGGGAAGCTCTTCAGTTAGAAATTTATTGGTCGTGGTTTTCACTGAGATAGGCGATACGATCCGGCTTATCAGTGCTAGAGAAGCCACACCAAAGGAAAGAAGAAGATATGAAACATTCAATCCATTTACTTGAAGACGACAATTGCGATTTGGATGATGACGTTGCGCCGGAATACGACTTTGCCGAATTGCAGGAACGCGCGCAAATCGAAGGGCGTGAATATCGCGGTCAATTGAGAGGGCGCGTCATTCGCCTTGCGCCGGATGTGTCCGATGCTTTTCAGTCAGCCGATGAAGTCAATGAAGCCCTACGGCAAATTTTGCGTGAGAAAAAGGCAGCTTAAGTTGAAAGTGGTGAAAAGATAGGCGGAGCGAAATAAGCTGATGCGGGTAAAAATGAGCAAAAAGGGAATTGTTAATGGAACAATAAAAGAAAAAAGCAGGATTTTAAACCTGCTTTTTTCTTTTAAAATGGTGGTGGCCAGAGAGGGACTTGAACCCCCGACACGCGGATTTTCAATCCGCTGCTCTACCAACTGAGCTACCTGGCCTTAAAGAACGAAGGCGTATGGTACTGAGCGATGCGCTTACTGTCAACCCGTGTGCTATGATTTTTCTATGCTGAAAATTTGCGTACTCATTACTTCGTTATTTCTACTGACTTACGCGTTCACTTCTGCGCGTTACCAGCAGGCACAGGCTCCCGCTACGACCGATTATGAATATCGTTCGAAGCACGATCCTAATGGCATTGGAAAATTTTATTTTGGACGCGAAATCGCTCACGTCATGGGACATTTCGCTGCCGATTGGTTAGAGCGGGCAGATCGCATCGAAACCGAAAAACCGGATGATGTCGTCAAAAATTTCAAACTTAAACCTACTGATGTCGTCGCGGACATTGGCGCGGGAACCGGATACTTTACATTTCGCCTCAGTCCCGTAGTCAAAGACGGGAAAGTCTTCGCCGTAGACATTCAGCCGGAAATGTTAGCGATGATGGAAGAGCGCAAGAAATCGCTCAAAGCCGAAAATGTGGTGACGGTGCAGGGAACCGAGAAGGATGTGAAATTGCCCGAAGCTTCAGTAGATTTAGCGTTTATGGTAGACGCCTATCATGAGTTTTCCTACCCGCGCGAAATGATGCAGAGCATTGTCAAAAGCCTCAAACCAAAAGGCCGCGTCGTCCTCATCGAATACCGTGGTGAAGACCCGAACGTCCCGATAAAATTGGTTCACAAGATGACAGTGAAGCAGGCGCGCAAGGAATTAGAATCGGTAGGATTGACATGGAAAGAGACGAAAAGTTTTCTGCCGCAACAACATTTTATTGTGTTCGAGAAATAGAAGAAATTTATCAATGATCAGCGCGAGCGATGCAAACGCAGTGGCGAGAAGATAGCCTGAAGATTAAGTGAACCGCTCGCCACGTCACGCGAGCGGCGCGGCAAGCGAGACGCTCGCGCTCCATCGACTAGCACTCTTATTTATGTTTCAGCGGGTGGATTTGATTCATACACCAGAACCTCAACTCCAATCTCAGCCAACCGATAAAAATCTTCCGCCGCAAACATAGGAATCCGAATGCATCCATGCGAATCAGGATATGGCGGGACGAATTTGCTGCCGTGAATCGCTAAGCCTGAGAGAAAATAATTTGGATAATAGAGCAATCCCAAAGCCGATTTTCGCCACCCTTTAATTTTATTGTAGAACTTGAATCGTCCGACTGGTGTGATGGCATCGCGCACAAAACCTTCGGATTTGAATTCTTTATCATTGCCTGAGGAGACGGTCAGAATTCGCTGAATTTTGTTTTCGTGGTTGATGACGAACAGGACTTGGCGCCGCAAATCAACTTCGATGCGGAGCTGATTTTCTGCCAGATTCTGCGTTTCTTTGGGTGTGAATTCTGAAGCATTTTGAATGGCTTCAAAGTCAGCGCGAGATAATTTCCCACTCCGTTTTGAATCCGTAACTTTCTGAAAAGTGATAATCGCCTGGCGATGAGAATCAGGGTCTTTGGTTATCCAGAATCCGAGCGCGGATAATTTTTCTTTGGCCTCTTTTATTTCTTTAGCAGTCAGTGGCTTCGCTTTTGCTTTGGTTGCCGGAACCACCACACGGCGGGCACGCGATGTTTGTGCAATGCTTTGAATAGTGAATAAGGATAAAACGATTGTAAGGATGAAAACGTAGTGAGAACGTCGTGAAATGAATATCATGAAAATATGTAAAGGGGGATGGGTTGTTAAAAGAGGGGATTTTTATTTAACGGCTTGGGGATTATATTCCCAGTGCCAGGGTTCATAAAAATACGGAATAAAACCAAATTGCCCGGCGTTTTTTACGAGCCAGCGGTAGGCTTTGGAATTCACCTGAATCATTCGATTCGCATCTTTCGTGCTGACCGGATCGCCTCCGACATATATATCTAAAGCGCGTCCGGTGAAGTGGGGACTGTTGATAGCTAATCCGGCACGTCCTGCATTCGGAGATTGCGCGCGCAACTTTTGCTGATATTCCGGTGAACGAAAAGCCGAAATAATTTTCAAAGATTTTTCCGAGGCCGCAATCTTACCATCCGCGTCAAGTGGCAGGTTTAAATCCTTCGCCGCCGCCGCGATCATTTTTTTGTAAGCGCGATAGGTCTCGGTTTCCAGCTGTCGTAATTCAACTGGACGTTCAGGATCATAAAATTCTGAAGCTGACACTATTACTAATTTTTCAGGTGGAGGAATTGTCCGATCCTTGCTGCGCCGCACTTGCCACTTCTCAACTAATTTCAGCCAGGTTTCCTGATCCAAAACTCCATGAGTGGGTAACCCGGATAGGCTTTGCCACTGCGCCAAATCTTTTGAGAAATTTTCGCTCTCAGCAGTTTCATCAGTGCCAATAAATTGAGCGATCAACGGTAAGTAAAGTTGCCATCCGCGTTGCTGCTTGCCGCCGAATGACCAAACCAAATTGTTTTTGAAGGAAGTGTTTTCCCGATTTTCAGCTTTTCCAGCCGACGAATTACTACGATAGACGATATTTCTCGGTGGCTGCGAAAATACCGGGCTTAACAAAATAACGAACAGAACAAAACTGTAATAATGACGTAGTCTCATGATACTTTATGCACTAGAAATTATTGAACCAAATGTCTCCAATAAAAAATCAGTCATCCTCAAAGCGGAGATTATCATATCATAGCGTCCCTGATTGTGATGAAGCAGAAAATTTTGTTCATTTCATTGAATCCAGGAATATAATAGCGGGTATTGCAGGCTTCTTAAACCTTTACAATTAATTCTCATCAACTGCATCTCAACAAATCTCTTATCAATTAATTCTATCCTTTATCTCTCAAGGAATTCAGGGCAAAATAATGTTACATTATTTTGTATTTACCAGCTAAATACATGACAAAAGATTGATAACCCTAACCCAGGCAATGAGATCACGCGACTCAAGATTCGTCACCAGGCGGCACAAGAAATCGAGTCCACGGCG
>JAYTCQ010000329.1:0-8337 GCA_043736395.1 Blastocatellia bacterium
CCAGAACATCTTGACCGAAGAAAGAGTTCATCCCTTCAAAGATAAAGAAGTTTCGTTAACAGCTATCGTGACCGTCACGGATGATGGCAAAAGTTCAGGTCGTTTACGTTCTGAATTCGACGTTTTACCGCCGGGTGATTTGCGTAATTGCCTGGTCGCGCTGGCACGCGATGACCGTTCGATCAAAGGTCTTTTCAAGCACCGTTTCACCGGCAAAGGTTCCCTTGGAGGACATTCACTGGGCAATTTAATTATTGTGGCGCTGACCCAAATGACAGGGAATCTACTGGAAGCAATTGATAAAGCCAGTGATTTGTTGGGATGCGCCGCACGAGTCTTACCTTCCACTTTAGATTCTGTGGACCTGGAGGCCAGGATCGGAAACCAAACAGCGTACGGGCAACGCGCGATTAAGGCATTAAACGCTTTGCGTGGACTTCCCATTGAAAATCTAAAAATTAGGCCTCACGATGCCAAAGCGTTACCAGAAGCTGTTGAAGCAATTCTTAACGCTGATGTCATTACACTTGGCCCCGGGTCATTATTCACCAGCATTTTGCCAAATCTGTTAATTGATGGAATTACCGAAGCCATCGGTCAGTCGAAAGCCAAAAAAATTTACATCTGCAATATCATGACAGAAGCCGATGAAACTGATGGATTGTCTGCCGAGGATCACCTGATACAGTTAATGAAAAATTGTCCGAAACTTCAATTGGACTATGCGATTTTTAATTCCGCTCCAATTTCGTCAGCTATGCGAGAACTTTACGCCGAAGAATACGCCATGATGCTGAAACCGCCCGATAAAAGTCATTCAGATTGCGGCAAAGTAAGATTTATGTTGTCTCCGCTGGCAGCTGAAGCACGTTCAGTTCGTCACAATCCTGCAAATTTAGCTCGCGCAATTTTTGAAATTCAATATAATAGCGAAGCTTGAGTCCCTACCCCGTGCTCCCCGCTTCGGGTAACGTTCAAAATTTGCATTCATATTCCTAAAAACCCCTATTCTACTTATCGTCATTTTTAATTGTCATTTTTAATTCATGAGGAAAATTCAGTGAACCAGCCCATTAACATTTTAATTTTAGCTGCCGGACTTGGCACTCGCATGAAAAGCGATCAGGCTAAAGTTCTGCATAAACTCGGCAGTCAGCCAATGATTGCGCATGTCCTGCGCACTGCCGCCCAGCTTAATCCGGAAAAAATCATTGTCGTCATCGGACATCAAGCCGAACAGGTCGAAGCCGCTTCCCGCGCCGCACTTACTCCTGAAATGGCAGAACGATTGGTCTTCGTTTTGCAAACGGAACAAAAAGGCACAGGACACGCTGTCATGAGCGCCCGTGAAGTTCTGGAAAAAGCCAATGGGGCTTTAATCGTCAGCTATGGCGACGCGCCACTCGTTAAAGCTTCCACGTTGCAAAAACTGAAAAGTACGCACGAAGCCGAGCAAAATGCCGCGACGCTCATCACCATGAAAATGGACGTTCCTCCCGCGTACGGTCGCATCGTCCGCGATGAAGCCGAACAATTCGTCAAAATCGTGGAAGACAAAGATTGCACTTCTGCACAAAAATTAATCACGGAAGTAAATCCGGGATTTTATTGTTTTGATATTCAGGCTTTGCTTCCGACGCTTGGTCGCCTGACGACGAAGAACGCGCAGGGTGAGTATTATTTAACCGATGTGCCGGAGATTTTACGCGCTGATGGCAAAGCCGTCGGAACCGTCTTGCACGATGATGAAATGGAACTGCAAGGCTTTAATAATCGGGCTGAAATTGCACTCGGCTGGAATAAACTCCGCCGCGAAAAACTGGATGCGCTGATGACCGAAGGCGTGACAATTGTTGATCCTGCTTCGACCTACATTGATGTTGAAGTCCAAATCGGACCCGACACAATTATTCATCCACAGGTCATTATTGAAGGCGCTTCACAAATCGGCAGTCATTGTGAAATTCATTCGTGGTCGCACTTAACCAACGTCGAAATCGGCGATGGCTGCACCGTAAATAATTCCTGCATCATCGTAGACACCAAACTCACTGCCAACAATAAAGTCGGCCCATTCGCGCATTTGCGAATGCATTCTGTACTTGACGAAGCCGCCGTCGTCGGCAATTTCGTCGAACTCAAAAAAACCAAACTTGGACGTAAATCCAAATCAATGCACCTGACCTATTTGGGAGACGCCACAATTGGCGAACGCGTCAACATTGGCGCAGGAACCGTGACTTGCAATTACGACGGCAAGAATAAAAATCCAACCTTTATAGAAGACGATGTCAAAATTGGTTCAGACACCATGCTCGTAGCTCCAGTCACCGTCGGACGCGGATCCATGTCCGCTGCCGGTTCGGTCATTATTGAAGACGTTCCCGAAGATTCATTAGTCGCAGGCGTTCCTGCGAAAGTTAAGAAAAAATTGAAATAAAAATTTAGACAATGGCGCCCGGTTAAGGAATAAAATGCTTTTGGATACATCTAGTAAAGTTGAGCGCGTAAGCCCTTTTGCTACGCCTGCAACTGAGGTTTCGTTTCGCATCTCACCACAAAAAATCACTCGCGTTCTCGCGGTTATTGTTTCATTGCTAATCATCACCGGCATCGCGGTGCAATCTCTTAGATTATCTATGGGCGAAGAAGTTATGCGCCAGAAACACCTCTGGTGGTTGATGGATAAATTCGATCTGGATGGCGAATTTAACATTCCCAATCTTTACCAGACGTTAACTTTTTTTCTTTGTGTTGGCTTACTGTTAATGATTGCGCAGGCAGCCAGTAAAATGAAAAATCCTTTTGCCCGACACTGGTGGGGTCTCGCGGGATTCTTTTTATATCTGGCTCTCGACGAAGGCGTTGAATTACACGAAATGACTATCCTGCCGCTGCGATCTATTTTTGGTACGGATGGCTATTTTTATTACGCCTGGGTTCTTTTGGCGGTCATGATCGTACCGATTATCGGTGCGCTTTACCTTCGATTCCTGTGGGATTTGCCTGCCAAATTTCGTTGGTTGTTTATTGCAGGCGGAGGGTTTTTCATTACCGGAGCCGCCGTCATGGAAATGTTGGGCGGAAAAATCAGAAATGTTTACGGACTGGAATCAATCCAATATGTCTCCGAAACCATTATGGAAGAATCCTTGGAAATGACTGGAATTCTGATTTTTATCTATGCATTGCTTTCCTACTTAAGTCATTATGTGAAGGAATTTCAGCTTCAGTTTTTTGAGCAAAAATCTTAATACTGCGATTTGCAGATAGATGCGGCTGGAATTTGTAGGGTAGGTTCCCAACCTGCCCGCCTTTATTAAGAAGAGTCAGGTTGGGAACCTATCCTATAGGTCTAGGTCGCGCTCATCTGAAAATCGCTGTAAAGTAAAGAATTATCTGTTTGATTGTGAAGGAGTTTTTATGTGCGGAATAGTTGGTTATGTCGGAAGTCAGCAAGTCGTAGATGTGGTCATCGAAGGCCTGAGAAAATTAGAATATCGCGGCTATGATTCAGCCGGAATCGCAGTCATCAACAAAGACGGCGAAATGCATGTGCGACGCGCCGAAGGCAAATTGCGTAACCTCGAAACCGTCCTGGCGAAAAATCCGATTGAGGGTGATTATGGCTTAGGGCATACGCGCTGGGCGACGCACGGACGACCAACTGAAGAGAACGCGCATCCGCATCGTTCCAGTGATGGCCGCATTTGTGTAGTCCACAACGGCATCATCGAAAACTATCTCGAACTCAAACGCGAGCTGCAAAAAAACGATCATCATTTTCAATCCGAAACTGACACCGAAGTCATTGCGCACCTCATCGAAAAACATCTGCGCCAGGATTCTTCGCTTGGGTTGGAAGGCGCGTTTCGAGCTACGTTGAAAGAAATTCGCGGGATTTACGCACTCGTAGCGATTTCCGCCGATGAACCAAACAAGCTCGTCGCCGCGCGTTTAGGGCCGCCCGTAGTTATCGGCCTCGGCGAAGGCGAATCATTTGTCGCCTCTGACATCCCCGCGATTTTGCAGCATACACGCAACATGTTTTTCCTCGGCGATGGCGAAATGGCAGTGCTCACCCGCGAAGGCGTAAAGGTCGAAAACAGTAAAGGTGAAGTTGTGAAGCCCGATGTGCAACGCATTACCTGGGACCCGATTCAGGCGGAAAAAGGCGGCTTCAAACATTTCATGCTCAAGGAAATTTATGAGCAACCACGCGCCGTTCGCGACACCACACAAAATCGCGTTTCGCTTGATACAGGCAAAATTTATTTGGATGAAATCAATATTCCTGCCGCGTATTTCCGCAGCTTCAGCGACATCAAAATCGCAGCCTGCGGTACAGCCTGGCACGCGGCTTTAGTCGCAAAATATTTGATCGAAGAACTCGCTCGCGTCCCCGTCGAAGTTGATTACGCTTCAGAATTTCGCTATCGCAATCCGATCCTGACGCCGAGCACATTGATGATGGTGATTTCGCAATCCGGTGAAACAGCGGACACGCTCGCAGCCTTGCGTGAAGCCAAAGAAAAAGCCTGTCGCTCCATCGCCATTTGCAACGTGCAAGGCGCGATGATGACGCGCGAAGCCGACGGCACAATTTACACGCACGCCGGCCCGGAAATCGGCGTAGCGTCAACCAAAGCCTTCACCTCGCAAATGGTCGCGGCATATTTGTTCGCGCTATATCTCGCGCAAGAACGCGGCACCCTCACCGAAGACCAATTAAAATGGCACGTTCGTCATTTGTCCGAATTGCCGGTGAAGATGGAAAAATTGCTCAATGATCCGAGCATTGATTACGAAGACCTCTCGAAACATTTCGTCCTGTCGAGTGATTTTCTCTACCTCGGACGCGGCGTCAATTTCCCGATTGCACTCGAAGGCGCATTAAAGCTGAAAGAAATTTCCTACATTCACGCCGAAGGCTACGCCGCCGGAGAAATGAAGCACGGGCCCAATGCCCTGATTGATTCGCGCCTGCCCGTAGTCGTCATCAACACGCTTGATTCCGACGACGAAAAATCCAAACTGCGCTACGAAAAAACCCTGTCGAATATTCAGGAAGTCCGTGCCCGCGACGGCATCGTCGTAGCCATCGTCACCGAAGGCGACACCGACACCCGCGACATGGCTTCCTTCACGATTGAAGTTCCACCATCAAGCGAATTACTCTCGCCTGTGTTGGCAACCATACCAATGCAATTGCTGGCCTATCACATCGCCGTCAGAAGAGGATGTGACGTGGATCAGCCAAGAAATTTAGCAAAGTCGGTGACAGTGGAATAACACTGATCTGCTATCAAAAATCTCGCCCCGAATAACGACAGTTGAGGTTCTTATGCAGGAAGAGAAAGCTTATCTGGAATTGTCGGAGGCGGGCGGCGGATCGCACAAATTTTACGAAGCAATCGTAAACGGCGACGAACTCACAGTTCGCTACGGTCGCATTGGTGAAGCGGGGCAAACGCAAACCAAAAAGTTCGCCGATGCGGCCAAAGCACAAGCCGAAGCGAACAAGAAAATCAACGAAAAACTCAAAAAAGGCTATGAACGCGCGGTGCAGGGGGTACGGCAGAAACGTACTGTGACGCGCCGCGCCGCGATGGTCAGCAATGCCGCAGTGGTTCGTCCTGCTGCGCGCAATGCTCCCAAAACGAAGCAGGCTCCCGTGCTCTGGAAATTTGAATCGGGCGTCAATGCCTTCGGCATTTTCATTGATCGTGAGCGTTGCTGGGTGGGCAACGAGATGGGCAATATTTTCGGGCTGGATCATCAGGGAGGAGTGCGCTCCAAATTCAAGCTGCCCAATGGTGTCAAATGTATCGTCGCCGATGGCGCGTGGCTGTACGCGGGTTGCGACGACGGCAATGTCTATGATCTGACGGGCAAGGTTCCGCGCGTGGCGTACGAGATCGCGCCCGAAGTGGATATTTACTGGCTGGATATTTTCGACAGCGTGTTGGCCGTGTCGGACAATCACGGCGGCGTGACTGCCATCAATCACGAAGACGAATCGCAATGGACGAAGAAAAGCGCAGGCGGCAGCGGCTGGATGGTGCGCTGTGATGAGATCGGTGTCTATCACGGTCACAGTCGCGGTGTGACGATGTACGATTGGGTAGATGGCGCGAAGCTGTGGGAGCGTCCGACGCCCGGTCAGGTGCTGTTCGGTTGGCAAGAGGAAGCGGTCGTCTATGCCTGCACCAATCAGGGGCGCGTGCATGGCTTCACCAAAGCAGGCGAACCGAGCGCGGTCTACGAATGCGACGCGGTGCTGTTTTCCTGTGCGACGGCTGAAAACGGCAAATACGTTTTCGCCGGTGACAATGGGGGCGCGCTGTACTGCTTCAATGAAACGGGCGAACGATTGTGGAAACTGGCGAGTGGTTGTGGCGCGGCCTATTCAATGCAGTTTCTGAATGAGCGGCTTTATATCGTGACAACACACGGCACGCTCGCTTGTATTGATGCCAGCGAAGCCGCGATCAATGCTGCACAAACCGGAACCATCCCGACAGCCGTCACCATCGCTGCGCCAACTGTGGAAGAGGTTTCCGCCATTGTGCTCGAAACCACGCGCGACGCGGGGACAGGCGTTGTCGTTGAATGTTACAAGGAAGGCTCGCGGTTGCGTGTTCGCGTTGTTTCAGAAAGCTTCGATGCAACGCGGCATTGCCAATTCCCAAAAGGCATTCGTGAAGAAGGCGCACGCTATGTGGTGGATGAAGTGCGGGAATCGCGCAACGGCTTCTATCGCGTGTTCGGCAACATCAGAAAGCTGAGCAGATGAAGATTTGCCAGCCTATCACATCGTGGTCAAGCGCGGCTGCGACATGTGTTAGCCGCGAAATTTGGTGAAGTTTGTAATGGCAGAATAGAACCGACAAAAGCTATGTAATAAGTTGTAGGGTGAGCAATAAAATCGTAAAGTGTCCTGAAAGGAATAAAATCTTTTCAGGACATTTTTTATAGTCAAATTAAGGAGACACGCATGCATCCAATTTTTTGTCAGGCGTTGTGGGCTGCGCTTTCGGCGACGGCTATTATTGCAAGTACGGTGCTAACTGCACTTGCGCAGGCGACTACGATTGTTTATGTCGGAAGCGTTGAGAGCAACGAAATTTTTGTTATGCAGCTCAACCGGCAGAACGGCGAATTAACCTTGATCGAAAAAGTTTCGATCCCTGGCGTGGTGAAAGTTGGAGGCTCGACGCCGATCACGGTCAGCCCTGATCGTCGCTTACTTTTTGTGGCTACGCGCGGTGAACCGCAGATGGTTTCTACGTTTTCGATTGATGCGAAAAGTGGCAAGCTCAAACATCTTGGCAACGGCCCGCTCGTAGACAGCATGCCCTACATTTCGACTGACCGTACGGGACGCTTTATGTTCGCGGCTTCTTACCCCGGACACAAGCTCACCGTCAGCCCGATTGATGCAAAAGGAATTCTTCAGTCAACGCAACAAATTTTGCCGGATCATAAAAACGCGCATTCAATTTTGATAGATAAGCAAAACCGCTTTGTGCTGGCTCCTTCGCTGGGCGACGATATGATCAATCAATTTAAGTTTGATAAGCAGACTGGAAAGCTGGAGCCGAATTCGCCTGCGTCAGTTTCCGTGAAGGAAAAGACCGGGCCACGTCATCTCGTGTTTCATCCGAACGGAAAGCTCGTGTACGTCCTCGGTGAACTCGACGGCGCTGTTCACGTCTTTGATTACGATGCCACAAATGGGCAGCTCAAAGAAAAACAAACGGCAAGCGGATTGCCGCCTGGCACTCCAGGCAGGATCGCCGGAGCTGATTTGCACCTTACTCCCAACGGCAAATTTCTTTACAACACGGAGCGCACATCAAACACCATCGCCAGCTTTAAGGTTAATCCGGCGGACGGCACATTAACGCTGATCGAAACCATCCCAACGGAAGCAAACCCACGCAGTTTCAGCATTGATTCTTCAGGGCGATATTTATTCGTGGTGGGAATGAAATCTCACAAGATGTCGAGCTACAAGATTGACGGCAGAAGCGGAAAGCTTGGCAAGCTGAAGGAGTATGAGATGGGCAAGATTCCTAATTGGGTTGAGATTATGGATTTGCCG
Organism: Blastocatellia bacterium; assembly: GCA_043736395.1. Classification (GTDB taxonomy): domain Bacteria; phylum Acidobacteriota; class Blastocatellia; order RBC074; family RBC074; genus JAFDVL01. The sequence goes on from JAYTCQ010000329.1 coordinate 8,108, forward strand.
TAAGGCAGATAAAAGGTATCAGGAACAGAAAGCGGCTACCCAAAACAGGTGCCGCTTTTTTTGATTCTTCTGTATGAATTTGGCGTTAGAATGGGCAAGCTCTAAATTTCAAAATTTAATGGAGAGTCTTAAATCAATAGTGCAGACAAAAATCAGGCGGCAATGGAGCCATAAGTCCTGAGTTCCTCGTAGCGAGGATGGTTATGAATGAAAGTCGGGTGCAAATCCAA
>JAYTCQ010000330.1:0-11505 GCA_043736395.1 Blastocatellia bacterium
GCATGTCCAGCTTTTGCTGCCGATCAATGAACGGAATAATCCAGTACAGCCCCGGCCCTTTGATGGAATGAAATCTGCCCAGCCGGAAGACGATGGCGCGTTGATATTCCTGCGCGATTCGTAAGCCGAGAATTCCGATGACAGCGACGATCAAAAGTGGAATTAGGATGTACATAGTTTTTCCTCAAAGCTTGATTCGTTTTCAACCCGCAACGCGGGTGTAAGCATACAGCCTGGGGTGGAGTGAAGCATAGCGCAACGGAACCCCAGGATAGCTAATCAGAAAAAAATAAACCCGCGAAGGCGGGTGATAGATCTGCAATGAGAACCAAACTTGCTGTCGCCCGCCTTCGCGGGCTGAATAATTTTTCACGGTTGAACCTGGGGTTCGCGCTCGCGCTTCACCCCAGGCTTTATTCTGCCACCCGCCTTCGCGGGTTAAAAACAATGATGCCTATTCCTTTCGCTCCCACTCATATACTTTCGCTTTGACACTTCGATAGTTTTCGTCAAGCTGCGTTTCCAGCAATAAAATCGCAGCGATGCGCCGAGCCATATTGGAAACTTCACGCACTTCATCAATCGTCAATGCACGTCCGAGCAATTCCAATTCGCGGTAGCTCAACCATTTTTTCATCACCTGATAACCGCCAATCGTGTATTCCCAGACGCGCTCCGGAACGTTGCGCCAATAGGCAAAATTATTCAGATGAATATCAAACGTGTTTGGAATACCAGCTTCAGCTTGGTTGTATTTCTCGCCACTGTAAAGCCAAGCTGAAGCTGGTATTCCATGCTTTTCTTGTTCCGTTATTTCGCGCGACACCGCTTTCCCTTTGCCGGGCATAGTGATGCCGCCTTTGCCGCCGTGTCCCCAGCCGGCGGTGACTTGCAAATCTTCGACGGAAAGCTGCTTGCCTTCGGCATGCGCAATCACGGCAATCGTTTTTAATTCCGGTCGAATTGTGCCAGAAGTCACGCCGACTACCGGAGTTTCGGTGTCCAACAACGCGGCGATTTGTTTGCCTAATTCCGCCGACGTGCATAACGCGTCTTTGTTCGCAGGCAATGGAATGCGCGGCCAATCTTGCCGAATGCCATCGGCGTTTTCACTCAGATATAAAGGCGCATAACCAATCGCCAATGCGTGATACCAAATCAAACTCGCACTCTCAACATTTTCGTCAACGTCGTTGATGCCAAATGAAGAAAGATAGCCCCGTGTCGTAGAGTTTAAGTTAGCGATGGTTTGCAATTCATTTTCAGCAGAACTACCAAACAATAAATTTTGCGCCGCATTAGTTTTCCCTTTTTTATGGAATGTCGGGCGCAGTCTAATCGGAATAGCGACCGCATTTGGTCTGAGCAAATGATAATCAGGTAATGCAGAGGTCATCATAGTTGTAATTTGCTCATTAGGGCGCTCAGCAACCATTCTTGTAACGATAAATTTATTGCCATCCCAATTCTGCGCTTTTAAGTTCGGGCGAGGTCTATTCCAAAGTAAAGGGGCAGTTGAGTAATAACTCCATCTAATATCAAATGGGTAAAGCGCGTAACGAACTATCTTTGACTTGTCATAGGTTTCAATTGATTGGGCTTTTTCTCTGGCCTTAGCCGCGACGAATCCACCACCATCTTCACATAACCCTGTTCCTAATAATTTGAGAGTTTGCCAATCCGTAGCTACATCGAAATAACGTTGCATACGTCCTTCTAACGATTCTCGCGTAATACTCATCAACCCGCCCTTCCGCATTTCTTGTAACCCACTTATCGGTTGGTCTTCGCATAATTCAACAAGCTTCGGCCATCTGAGATATTGCGCTTCAACGTTTGAATGGCGAAACGAAAACCGATTATCTTTCGTTGGCGTAGCGACTTGATATTGCGCATCAAAGTTTTCGGCATCAAGGCTGGCAAGTAAATTTTCGCGCTTGGTTACTCCCCAAAATTCCTGATAATGAATCGTCGGCGGCAGTCCACCTTTTTGCTTGCGCACCATCAACCCGATTGACGTTCCAACTCGAATGCCTTCTTTGTTGTATTGCGTCGAAAAGACCGAAGGATCAGATTTACCATCAGGCGTGAGCTTGCCCGTTTCGCGGCTGTCACCATTGAGCGAATCAAACCACATCGCATCAAATTCCGACAAAAACTTTTGTCGCATCACGACAAACGACGGATCACTCAAATAAGAAAAATTCGAGACAAAGCAGACAATTCCTTGCCCCGTTTTTTCAGCAATGCGCCGTTCGGCTAAGCGAAAGAAGCGAATATATAAATCATCCAGATTAAATTTCTTGATGCCCCAATCTTTTTGTAAGCCTATTTTATAAGGCTCCACTAGGCCTTGCTCTTCTTCAGGGCTGACGCCCGCAAACGCGTTGTACGGCGGATTGCCGAGAATGACGAGGATAGGTTTGTCGCGTTTGATTTGTTCGGCGGCGTCGCGTTCTTCTTCGAGTTCGGGAAACAGCAATTTTGTTTTCGGAGCTTTCGGCGGCTCCCATCCGGTCAACGCATTCGTCAAATAAATTGCCGCGCGGTCATCTTTTTTATCAAGCGTAGCGCCGAGGTGTTGCAGCAATAATCCAATTTGCAAATGCGCTACAACAAACGGCGCGGGCAGAATCTCAAAGCCGAAAACGCGCTCCATCGCCGCTTTTTTCAGATCCGCCGCCAGCAACGCGTCATCACCTTTTTCGCGTAGCGTCGCCGCAATTTTGTTGATGACTTCGACGAGATACGCGCCGGTGCCGCAACACGGATCAAGCACATACACATCAGGATCAGCCAAACCGTCAGGACGATTTAATTCTGTGCGCAAGACTGTGTCTACGCGCTCGACCATGTATTTGACGATTTCGATAGGCGTATACCAAACGCCTAATTCTTTGCGGAGTTCAGGATCAAACGCTTCCAAAAACGGTTCGTAAAAATATTGCACCGCTTCGCCTTCATTGAATTGCGCGAAGAAGGCTTGATGATTAACGCGATTGAGCGCAGCCGCCGCCCAGTCGAGTGCTTCGGATAAATTCAATTCGTCGAGTTGACCGGGTTCCGAAATTAAATGAAAGAGCTTGCGCAAAATCGGCACGCGCAAATAACGCGCGGAAGAATACCAATCAAAGGGAGTGCGGATTGTGGAATCTGGATTGCGGACATTTGTTTTGCACCACAGCACCCACGCTGAGAACACTCCGTAAAAAAGGGTTTGCACGAGCGTTGAGCGAAAAAATCGCAAGCCTTTTTCGCCTTCAAATTTCACGCCTAATGCTTCTTCCAGCGCGGCGCGAATCGTGGCTAATTCGTCAAGCGGAGCGAGTTCAATCCGCGCTTTGGCGTCGCGTGCATACGAAGCGAGAAACCACGCTACATCTTTAGGATTTTCCAATGGCGCATTGCTGAGCATCACGCGTTTCAAGTATTCGGTGAACCGTTCCGCGTGCAATTTGGCGAGCGCTTCGGGATTGGCGGCAGCCGTCCAAAAGGATTTTTCATCGGCAGCGAGACGATAACTTTCAAGGTGCGTGCCGTCTTTGCCGACCAATACAAAATCGCGCAAATTCGTGACGAGCACTTGTCCATATTTCGCTAGATATTTTTTAACTTGATCGCTGTCAGCAATTTTGCCCGCGTCATCGCCTGTGCCTTTGACTTCAATTGCGCCTCGTGCGGGAAGCGTTCCGGCGAGCGGTTCGGTGTGGTCAGATTTTTGAAATTGATCGGCAGTGAATAACCCCCCGTCGGGAATCCCTCCGCCCTGATTGCGCAAATTGATGATGCAGCGAATTTTCGGCTTAAGCGTTTTGCCGACTTCATTCAGCAAATTTGCTAATGCGCCGTAATAAGAAGTTTCTTTGACACCTGCGCCAGAGTAACGGATATCACGTAATTCGCGGAGATAATTTTCGAGATGGTTCATTTTCGATTTGGGGCTGAGTAGAATGTTTTGAACGTTCAATGTACGAATTGCCTTTTTCCTGCTTGTAAAAAGGCGGTCTTAATCGCACCATTTTTTTGCTTCCTTAATTTTTCAGCCGCCGCATACATGGCTTCAGGTTCGGTATGGCTAAGGATTTCTCGTGTCGTGGAATTTACTAGCGCTTCGCCAACCTGTCCGACGATCAGGCCTAGAGTCACCAGTAAAACAGGTACGCGCCAACAATTTTCTGCGATGTCAAAGTTCGGCTTGCCAGCACAAAACTGGCTGCCGATCTGAGAAAGCAACATCCGATTTACGCGCGCTTTGGCTTGCACTTCTGTAACTAATAAATCAGCGACTGAATTCATGTTTCTAGCTGGCATTTTACGACTCCTAAAATTTACGAATTTCACAACTTGAAATAAAAGACACGAAGAGATTACCTTGAGGCTGGATACAAATGCCTTAGCTCCATCGGAGCGGCATGTTTATAGCAAAAGTCAGCAACAAACCCTCAAGCTCCGTCGGAGCGACACCTACCACATTTCGCTCCGATGGAGCTTGTGCTGCTTATTCGATGCTGGCTATAAATATGCCGCTCCTAACGGAGCTTACTTTTCAAAAAACTCCTAAAATTTACAAATTCCCTTTCTTAAACTCCTCCGCCAAATGATCGCAAGCTCTCAATGTAATTGCCATCATCGTCAGCGTTGGATTCGCACAGCCGCCTGAGGTAAAGGCTGCGCCATCCGTGACAAATAAATTGCTCACATCCCAGCTTTGATTCCATTTGTTGAGCGCGGAAGTTTTTTTATCGGCTCCCATGCGTGCAGTTCCGACTTCGTGGATGCAGAAGCCTGGCAATGCGGCTTGTTCAATTTTGGCAGTGATTTCGAATCCTGCGGCTTGCGCCATTTCCGAAGTCGTCTCCATCATATCCTTCATCATCGCCTTTTCGTTGTCGCCGTGTTTGCAATCAATGTGCAATGCAGGGATGCCCCAGGCGTCCACTTTTTTGTCATCAATGCGGGCGTGATTTTTATAATCAGCCAGCATTTCGCCCCAGCATCCGAGGAAGAAATTCACTTCGTTTGGAGCTTCGCGGACCTGCTGTTTCAGTGTAGCGCCAAATCCATTAATTCCCTTCGCGTGCTGAAAATCGTAGCCCATCGTCGCGTTGCCCTGCATTCCGTAACCGCGAATAAATTTCGATTGTTTGTCATCCAAAACGTTACGGAATTTCGGCACATAAATTCCATTCGCGCGTCCATCGGAATAATCGTATTCCTGTCCGCGCACTTGATTGATAACGCCTCTGACGCCGATTGGATAGACGTGATCCATCAAATAATGTCCGACTAGTCCTGAAGAATTACCCATACCATTCGGATGTTGCCGTGATGTTGAATTCAATAAAATTCGCGTAGATTCAAGCGTTGAAGCGCACAGCACAACAACTTTTCCCAGCACTTCAAAATCTTTTTTGGAAAGCTGATCAATGACGCGGACGCCTCTGGCTTTGCCCGTATTCGTATCCACTAAAATTTCACGCACGACAGAATGCGGACGAAGCGTCATTCGTCCCGTCGCCGCCGCTGATGGCAAAGTCGAACCCGGCGAACTGAAATACGATGAAGTCGAACAGCCGCGATCACAATGTCCGCAGTAATGACAAGCGGCGCGTCCCTGATGAAATTTCGTCAGGATGGCAGCGCGTCCGATGATGACTTTGCGATTTTTGAAATTTTTCTCAACACCTTTTTTGAGAAGCTGTTCACCGCACGTCATTTTCATTGCGGGTAAAAATTTGCTATCAGGAAGCTGCGCTAAATTTTCAAATGATCCACTGATCCCCACAAAATCTTCGACTTGATCGTAGTACGGTTCTAAATCTTTGTAGCTAATCGGCCACGGTTGATCGTACCCGTCTCGCTCTCCGGCTTTGAATTCGTAATCTGAATACCGATAGGATTGGCGTCCCCACGTGATCGAACGTCCACCGACGTGACGTCCGCGAATCCACATGAATTTTTTCTCTTCCGGTGTTGTGTACGGGTTATCAATGTCGTCTACGAAAAGATGATGCCCGTATTCATTGGCGGCGTAGCATTGGCTTTGAATGGGCTGACGTGGTGCCCAGGTTGAAGCGGGTGCAATGCCTCCATGATATTTCATGTCATACGGAAAATGATGTTCACGAAAATCTTTTTTGGGATCAAGCTTGCGTCCGGCTTCGAGGACTAAAACTGTCATTCCGCGTTCGGTGAGGGCTTTCGCTGCCCAGCCTCCCGTTGCGCCGGAACCAACTACGATCGCGTCATAAATTATTTGTTTGGTTGATTTTGCTTTTTGCATCGCAGGCCTCCAATTAAACTTAGTTATATTTTTTAGTGCAGGACAAATTTTTCGCCCGTGTAAGTGGAGCCAATTTATCACAAGATGGAAAAAGCAAGAAAGAAGGTGGACGGTTGGCGGTGGTTGGTGGTTGGCTGGTGGTGGATTGTCGCAAGCCGATGGAATGAATCCGGCTCTTACTACTGCCAACCAACTACCATCAACCATCCACCAACTACCAACCACCTTCCTTCAAGCTTTTCAGATTGATGAGAATAGTCAGTCCGTGTGGAGTGGAATTTTTTGCGCTCACTGATCCTCCGCAACCTTCGATACAACTTTTGACAATCGCCAAACCCTGCCCTGTTCCACCGGTGCTGCGCGCACGATCAGATTCTATTCGGAAAAAAGGATCGAAGAGTTTGTCGAGGTCTTTGTCATTCACGCCTTTGCCCCTATCTGTGCAAATAATTTGCCAGTCGTCATCTTTACGCTGACAAGAAATCGTGAGCTGACCTTCGGCGTAGCGCACAGCATTGCGAATAATATTTGCCAGCGCACGCGCCAATAATTCCGGCTGCGCCTGAACGATCACGCGGCTGTCAACCTCGTTGCGGATTGCAGTAATTCCGGCTGCTTCTCGTGTGATCACTTGTTCGATTAACGGAAATAGTTCAACAGCTAAAAGGGAAATTTCCGACTGCTTCATTCCCGCCTTGGAGTATGACACTAATTCCTTGACGAGCTTGACCATCAATTCTACTTCTTCCTGCACGTCGGCGACATAGCCGCGATTGTTCGCGTCTACGCGTTCATCAAGAATGCTCAACGCAAATTGCATTCGCGCCAGCGGCGAATTTAATTAGTGTGAAATATCTCCGAGAAATCTTTTTTGTCCGGTCACGAATCCTGAGAGACGCTGCGTCAAATGATTAATTGAATTTCCTAATCGCCGCAATTCGTCGTTGCGATTTTCTTCTACGCGGACGGAGAAATTTTCTGCGGCGATTTGCTGTGTGGCGTTCGTCATTTGACGGATGGCGTTCGTCATTTGACGGATGGCTTTCGTCAGGCTGCGGACTTGAATTGAACAAGCAAGTGCAACCCAACGAGGCTGTGAAGGAGTAAGAGATTTGATTTCTCTCTGACATGGCGTCATGAAAGAGTTGCATGAAGTACAAACAACTTACTCCTGAGCAAAGGTATCAAATCTACGCGTACATCCAAAACGACTGGACGCAAACGAGAATCGCGTTGGAATTATGCGTCCACAAAGCAACGATCAGCCGCGAACTGAGAAGGAATAAACGCAGCGCGGCTACCGTCCGAAGAAAGCCATTGAACTCGCGCAAGGAAGACGGCACGGCAAAAGCAAAGCGCGAATTTCTCTTGCGACGTGGGAATACATTGAAGCATCTATCCGGCAACAATGGAGTCCCGAACAAATCAGCGGACGACTACTGCACGAAGGAAAACCGACCGTGAGCCATACTTGGATTTATCAACATATCTCTCGTGACAAAGATGTGGGTGGCTCGCTGCACGAACATCTGCGCTGTCGGCGGAAGCGAAGAAAACGCTATGGCAAACACTCAAACAAAGGCATTTTAGTCAATCAAATCAGGATTGACGAGCGTCCTGCCATCGTGGATGAAAAATCCCGACTCGGCGATTGGGAAGTAGATTCCGTCATCGGCAAAGGTCATCAACAGAGCATCGTGACGATGGTTGAGCGCAAATCAAAATTGCTGCGGGTGAAGAAAATTGATCACAAAACCGGAAGCCTGACGCGCGACGCGATCTGCACCGAGCTGCAAAACTTAGTCGTCAAAACGATCACGAGCGACAACGGGAAAGAATTTTCCGAACACGAAGATACCGCGCAGCAGCTCCAAGCCGATTTTTATTTTTGCCATCCGTATTCCTCGTGGGAGCGCGGCGTCAACGAAAATACCAACGGCCTAATTCGCCAGTACTTTCCGAAACAAACCGAATTCGCTAAGATCACCGAGATGGACATTCAAGCGGCACAAAAAAAACTGAATCATCGCCCGCGCAAAACGCTCGGCTATCTCACGCCGTCTGAGGTCTATTTCAAAGAACTCGCAGAATTATCCAATGTTGCACTTACTACTTGAATCTAAGCTTTTGCCAGCACAAGGTGCGACAGATACCGGATTGTCGCTCGGCGAAACATTGCTCAGCAGCCGCTTCAAGACAAGTGGCTATAGCACTGGAGCCATCGGGAAATGGCATCTCGGGACACAGTCACAATTTTTTCCAACACAACGCGGCTTCGATGAATTCTTTGGATTCCTGATCGGCACTCATTCCTATAAGACGTGGAATCTGCCAAATAATCCGATATATCGTGGGACGCAAACTGTCCCCGAAACCACTTATCTCACCGACGCATTCTCGCGGGAAGCAGTTGATTTTATTCAGCGTAACCAAAGTCAGCCTTTTTATGTGCATCTCGCATACAACGCTCCGCACGATCCGTTGGAAGCGACTGCTGAATATTTAGCGCGCTTTCCAAATATTACAGACGCCAACCGTCGAAATTTTGCCGCAATGATGGCAGCGATGGATGATGGCGTTGGCAAGGTGTTAACGAAGTTTCGCGAATTAAAGTTGGAAGAGAATACACTGATAATTTTCTTAAGTGACAACGGCGGTATTCAGTGCACCAACGCATCGCTCAACATCCCCTTCAATGGGCAGAAAGATCAACTTTTGGAAGGCGGGATTCATATTCCATTTATGATACAATGGAAAGGCTATTTGCCCGCTGGGGTCGTCAACATGGCTCCCATAACTTCTCTGGATATTTTCCCCACGGCAGTCGCCTGTGCAACAGGTCAGAAATTCACGGATACCACACTGGATGGCGTCAATTTGATTCCTTACCTTCCTGGCGCAGATAAAACTTTGCCGCACGACAAATTATTCTGGCGCTCTGGTACAACGCAATACGCCATTCGAAATGGTGACTGGAAGTTGCTCTATTACCAAAATACGTCTCGTCTTTATAATTTGGCGAACGATCAGGCAGAGCAAACAAATCTCGCCACTTCAAATCCGACAAAATTTATGAGCTGAAGGCACTTTACGATCAATGGAATTCGCAGTTGCCACCAGCGCCATAAGTATTTATTCGTGGCTCTAAACTATTCATTAATTATCAGGAAACGGCATAACTTTGAATGAAAAATTTAATCATAAAAATCTCGCTTACATTTTTTTTCATGCTCACTTATCACGCTGTGGTTTGTGCTCAGGCTGGAGGCTCCGGCGATGGTGTTTGGGTGCGCAATGCATATTTTGGCGAAGGTCAAACTTTTGATAAATGCCTTGGACATCAACCCGGGCAAGGTTTATATCACCATCACGCTCACCCAATCTGTTTGCGTGCCCAGCTTGACGACAATCTGATCATAGTCAACGGCAGCCGTGTCGGCACTTTTTATCATGAAAAAAATTCGTCGTGGAAACATTCACCAATTCTGGGGTGGGCATTTGATGGCTATCCAATTTATGGGCCTTATGGTTATAGCGATCCGCTCAATCCCAACAGCTCAATCAAGCGCATTAAGTCCAGTTTTCAACTCCGCAACATTACGCAACGAACAACTCTTCCCTCCTGGGCGTTGGCTCATCACACTGGCTTATCTCAAACACTTACCACTGCTCAATATGGGCCGGATATTTCTGACACTTTTCCACTGGGTCGTTATGTTGAAGATTTTGATGTTGTAACGAGTGCAGGCGATTTAGATCAGTACAACGGACGATTTACCGTTACTCCAGAATTTCCGACCGGGACATATGCGTATTACACCACGATCAATGACGATGGCTCTCCGGCGTTTCCATACATCCTCGGAATGCAGTATTACGGCAACGTCACAGGAACCAATAACACTGCGGCACCTGCCAATGCGCAAAGTTATTTTAGTAATGGAACCTACTCGCAAGCTTTGACAGGTGTTCCGCAACTCAATTCCTGGTTCACGAAAAATTCCCAACAAAATGCGCAAGTAGTGAGCGGCTTCGATCCTTCTGCCGGAGCAAAAACGACGTGGCCTACCGACGTTCCAGCTGGAGCAAATGCCAACGGCGGTGTCACTACGCCAACGAAAGCTGATGCCCAAACGATTAGCTATACCGATTCAACTGTCTACGTTACGGCTAACAATCTGGCCAGTTACACGATGGGGCCATGGTTTACGAATGGAACGAATGGCGGCGTCTTCATGAATTTCCCCAGTGCACAAAATAATCGCGGGCAAATTCCACGGACTCCAGCGGTGGCAACAACCAAGCGAAATACGGGACTGGGCGTAGCCGGGCTGTGGGTCAACGGCGTCGCCGTCTTCAACGTGCTTGACGGTGCGAGCTATAGCAACACATCGCGTGGCGATGTGGGCGGTGGAGCCGTTCAACCAAGCTCCGTTCATGTTTCAGCAGCTTCATTTGAAAGTGGGCCAATTGCACAGGGTGGATTTGTTTCGGCCTTCCCGCTGTTCGGATCCAAACTGGCAACGAGTGCCGCCAGTGCGCCTACTACAATATGGCCGACCAGTCTAGGGGGCGCAACGGTAGGGATTAGAGATTCTGCTGGCACAACACACACAGGCACCATCGGTTACGCTTCACCCTCGCAAGTTAATTACCGCGTCCCTGAAGCCGCTGCGACAGGATTTGCTACCGTGACCATAAATGCGGGAGGTATTGCGACAACTGGGGCGCTTAATATTGCGGCGGGCTACCCTTCGATCTTCTTCCAGTTTAATGGAGAGTATACCGCCGCTGGATACATCACCAGATCAAGGAACGGACAGAATTCTGACGAAGCGATTGTGCAAACCAGTGGCGGTACATTGGTACCGCTCCCAATTGATCTAGGTCCTGCAACCGATCAAGTATATTTAATTCTTTTCGGATCAGGTCTGGGTAAATCTGGGACGACCGCTACTACGAGTGTGAGCATCAGTGGAGTCACGCTGACACCCACATATTCTGGTGCACAAGGAACCTGGGCTGGACTTGATCAATTCAATGTTCTTCTCCCGCGCACTTTGATTGGGAAAGGCAAAGTGGATGTGACCTTTACCATCAATGGCAAAGTTTCTAATACTGTTAATCAATAGTGCAGACAAAAATCAGGCGGCAATGGAGCCATAAGTCCTGAGTTCCTCGTAGCGAGGATGGTTATGAATGAAAGTCGGGTGCAAATCCAA
>JAYTCQ010000331.1:0-22062 GCA_043736395.1 Blastocatellia bacterium
CTTTCTGGAGGAGTAGTAGCAATCGCCCGACTTCGTGCTCCTATCATGCCATTCTTACTTATTATGGCGGGACACGGCATCGCTCTTACTTTTCATAAGCTGAAGGGAGATAGTTTTTCTGTCATGAATTAATCTATATCTTCAACTTTAGGTTTTGCCCGATTCCTTCCGTAAACTTTCGTCAATTCCAGGAATCGTTCGGTTATTTTTTCAGTTATGTCAGAAGCTTTATAACGCCATCCCCAATTACCACTTTCACGCGCCGGTACATTCATTCTGCCTTCCGCTCCAACGCCTAAAATATCCTGCATTGGGATGATGGCGATGCGCGCAACTGAAGCCAGCGCTAATCGAATTAAATCCCAATTGATTTCTTTGCCATCAGTGCCTAAATATTTCAAAATATATTCGCGCTCTTCATTTACTTCATCCATCGAACGCGTAGTGTCCCCCTCATCAGACGAAGTGAACCAACTAATCGTCGTGTCATTATCGTGAGTGCCCGTATAAACCACACAATTTTGCGGATAATTAAAGGGCTTAAAATCATCGGCCTGTTCATCTGTCCCAAAAGCAAATTGCAAAATTCTCATGCCAGGAAAATTAAACAGATCGCGCAGTGCATCAACTTCTTCTGTAATTAGTCCGAGGTCTTCAGCAATTATTGGCAATTCTGCTCCCAGTGCGTTTTCCAAAGCCAGAAAAAGTGATGCCCCAGGCCCATCTTCCCATTGTCCATTGATGGCCGTTTTTTCTTCAGCAGGCACAGCCCAGTATTTCTCGAACCCCCGAAAATGATCGAGTCTAATAATATCCACTTGCGCTAGTGTTGCTCTGATACGATCAATCCACCATTGATAGCCCGTCTGTTCAATCAAATCCCAACGATAGAGTGGGTTCCCCCAAAGCTGTCCTGTTTCGCTGAAATAATCCGGTGGAACGCCTGCGACTTTAAGCGGCGTGCCATCGGAATTCAGCTCAAAAAGGTGCGGATTCGCCCACACATCTGCGCTATCGTGAGCGACAAAAATCGGGACGTCACCAATAATTTTTATCCCTTTGCTATTCGCGTAAAGCGCGAGCTTGAACCATTGCCTGAAGAATAAAAATTGATAAAACTTATGCGCTGTAATTTCATCAGAATGGTTTTCCTGAAAAAAATGCAGCGCATTGTTTTCACGCTTGCTTAGATGTTTATCCCACTTCGTCCATTCCTTACCATCGTGCACATCTTTGCAGGCGCGAAAGATCGCATAATCCTGCAACCAGAGATTCGACTGTTCACAAAACATAGCAAATGCTTTTTGTAATGCTTCCGAAGACTCCGCTTTGAAATTTTCAAATGCTCGTTTTAATAATAATTGTTTGAATTCAATTACTGGCCCGTAATCTATACTGTCAGGCGAGAAGGTCGGGGCATTGTTTAGATCAGCAATTTTGAGCAATCCGTCTTCGACTAAAGAATCCGGGCTAACCAACAAAGGGTTTCCTGCGAACGCCGAAAAACATTGATACGGCGAATCTCCATATCCTGTCGGGCCTAATGGGAGAATTTGCCACAAAGATTGATTTGTCTCAGCGAGAAAATCTACGAAATCGTAGGCGGCCTTTCCTAAATCACCGATACCATAACGACCCGGCAGTGAAGTCGGATGAAGCAAAACTCCGCTGGTGCGGACAACTGTCATAAAAATCTCCGTAAATAAATTCAAGCCTAAGCGGGGGCGAGCCAGAGCAGATTATGTTTGATAGATTCGTTTGTCAAAGCGAGAGGCTTGTCACTGGCGGTGTTTTTCGGTACTATCCGTGAACGCTGCGGATGTGGCGGAACTGGTAGACGCGCAGGTCTCAGAAGCCTGTGGGAGCAATCTCGTGATGGTTCGATTCCATTCATCCGCACCAAAATTTTATCAAGCAAAAGGCGACTTTTCCCAGTCGCCTTTTTTGTTTTAGGTACGATAGATGCGCGGAATACGATGCGTCAGGCTACAGGCGATTTCGTATGAAATCGTATCTATCTGCTCGGCTAAATCTTCCGCAGTAATGCTCAGCCCATTTTGCTCACCCAGCAAAATAACTTCTTCATCAAGTTCAACGTCAGGCACATCTGTCACATCTACTATCGTCAAATCCATACTGATTCGTCCAACGATTGGGGCAAATTTCCCCCGCAAAATCACCTGTCCACGGTTGGAATGAGCACGCCGTAACCCATCTGCGTAACCTATCGGAAGAGTTGCGATTCGGCTTTCCCGGTTCGTCAAATATGTCCGCCCATATCCAAGCGGAGTGCCTGCACTGACGGTTTTAAGATGAATAATTCTGGAATGTAAAGACAGTAAAGGTTTGACCTTAAAAGCCTCTGGTTGCGGCGCAATGACATCGCGCGTGAACCCGTAAAGCGTTGCTCCAGCACGCGCCAGATTTCCCCAGGCATTTGGATGTGAATGGATTCCTGCACTGTTGGAAAGGTGCCGATAAGTTGGATTGAAACCAAGCCCAATCATAATTTTCAAAGCTTCTTCAAATTTTTGAATTTGCGTATCAGTGTAAATTGAATCTATTTCATCGGCTTCGGCAAAATGCGTCAACAGCCCGTCAATATTGAGGTTCGTGCATTGTTTAAGTGCTTGTAGAAATTCCGGGAACTCAGAAAACGGAACACCAAGGCGTCCAAGACCTGTATCAACTTTTAAGTGACAGTTAATAACTCGATTTACTTTTTTAGCTTGCGCATTCAATTCTTCGGCCTGATCAAGACGATGAATCACCGATGTCAAATCGTACGCAATGACTGCTTCTGCTTGTCCGTGCCAGAATCCTCCCAGGCACAAAATCGGTTTCGTAATTCCTGCTTCGCGTAGTTCAATTCCCTCTTCAACCAAGGCAACTCCAAACCAATCTGCGTGAGCTTCACGCTCAAGCACGAGTGCGCATTCAACTGCGCCGTGACCGTAGGCATTGGCTTTGACCACAGCCATTAACTGCGACTGATCACGCAGATATTTTTTGACCGTTCGATAATTGTGAATGAGATTCTGTAGCGAGATTTCTGCCCAGGTGGGACGGGAAGCAGTGGTCGGTGGTTGGTGGTCGGTGGTCGGTAACATTCGATTCACAAATGACAGTGGCTAAAAATCTATTCTCGATATTTGTCTTCAAAGCGTGTGAGCTGTTTCAAGAAGATCAGTTCAACGTCTCCAATGGGCCCATTACGTTGCTTGCCAATGATGATTTCAGCAATGTTCTGCTTTTCCGTTTCAGGATTGTAAACGTCATCACGATAAATAAACATCACGACGTCGGCGTCTTGCTCAATCGATCCCGACTCACGAAGATCAGACAGCATCGGACGATGATCCGAGCGCGATTCTACGGCACGTGAAAGCTGAGAAAGCGCAATCACCGGAACATTCATTTCTTTAGCAATCGCTTTTAGATCACGCGAAATTTGAGAGACTTCCTGTTGCCGAGATTCAATCTTTCCTTTGCCGGACATGAGCTGTAAATAATCTACGATAATCATGTCCAATCCGCGCTGCTCATTTTTCAAGCGACGGACTTTGGCACGCATTTCCAGTGAATTAATCGCCGGAGTGTCATCCAGAAAAATTCGCGTTTCTGCCAATTCACTCACACCTAAAGCCAGATGTCGCCAGTCTTCTTTGCTCAGCATTCCTGTCCGCAAACGATGGGCATCAATCCGCGCCTGAGAACAAAGCATACGTTGCACCAACTGCTCTTTACTCATTTCCAGAGAGAAGATTCCAACGATGGCTTTTTCGCCGTGATTTTGAATTTTCAGGGAAGCGTTTTGGGCTATATTTAAACAGAATGCCGTCTTTCCCATTGACGGTCTAGCCGCCACAATAATCAAATCGCCGCGCTGCAAACCCGAAGTCATGTAATCCAGATCACGAAAACCTGTCGCGATTCCGGTGACTAATTGTTCGCGTCCGGCGACTTCTTCGATGTGCTGTAATTGTTTATGCGCGACTTCGCTGATCGGGACAAAGCCTTGTCTGATGCGGTCTTCTGCGATAGATAAAATTGAACGTTCTGCTTCGTCTAACAAAACATCCGGAGAATCTTCTGCATCAAAGCAGCGATTCATAATCTGATTCGAGGTTGTAATTAACCGGCGAACGATGGATTTGCCTTTAACGATGCGACAATATTCCTGAATGTTCGAAAAGCGCGGCACGCCGTCAATTAAGGCTCCAATGAAGGCTGCGCCGCCGATCATATCCAAGTCACCGGCTTGCTTCAGACTGTCCTGTAAAGTGATCGGGTCAATGGCGCGCCCCTGCTCCATCAGATACAGCATTTTATCGTAAATCCGACGATGTGAATCCAAGAAGAAATCATCACGTTGCAGCATCTCAGCTGCCTGATTGACTGTTGTATTGTCGAGCAGAATTGCGCCGAGGATCGAACGCTCGGCTTCGATATTATTGGGTAAGGCTCGGTCAAACGGGGAATCAGTTCTCGCCATTGGTAGTAGTTTTTTCTGATGTTTTACGAACAGCCTGCGGAGTACGTAGCTCCAAGAAAATAAGCGGAGCGTGAACTGAAAAAATCAATTCTCGCGCTCCGCTTTGTTATCTCAAAGACGATGAATTTTGTACAGCCGGAGTTACGCTTCTTCCGGCTTCACTACGACTTTCAAATTCGCTGTCACTTCCCGGTGCAATTTCACCGGAACCGTGAACTCACCGATCTCTTTGATGGATTCGGCCAGTTGAATTTTACGACGGTCAATTTCGTAGCCCTTCTTACCAATCGCTTCAGCTAAATCCATGGATGTCACTGAACCGTAAAGGACTCCGTGTTCGCCGACTTTGCGGGCAAACTCCAAAGTAACCGATTGTAATAATGCTGCCTGTGCTTCGGCGGCATTTTTATCAGCAGCCGTTTTCTTTAATAAGGCATCGCGCTGCTTGGAAATCGCTTTGACGTTGGCAGAAGTGGCCTGCACAGCCAATCCACGCGGCAGTAAATAATTACGACCATAACCTGGACGAACCTTTACGATTTCACCGCGCATTCCTAAACTTTCTACGTCTTCGCGTAATAAAAGCTCCATTTGTGGCATAAAATATCTCCCAAAAGAATGTCTTCTTCAAACTCACTTGCTCAGAAAATCATGAGAAATGTTGCGAGTTCGTCAGACAAAAATATTAAGCTACGACGTATGGCAACAAGGCAATCGTGCGAGCGCGTTTAATGGCTTCGGCGATTTTGCGTTGCTGTAAAGCACTAACACTCGACAAACGGGCTGGCAAAATCTTGCCGTTCTCTGTCAAAAATGTTTGTAGCAATTTGTGGTCTTTGTAATCAATGTAATCAATTTTTTCCATGGACAGCCGTGAAGTCCGACGACGGCGATTATAACCTCCGCCGCCACCTCCGCTACTTCTTTTGGCTGAATCGTTTCTATCAGTTGGTCTTGCCATATAAATATCCTCTTAAAATAGACTTAGGAATCAAAATCATCATCAGCCTCATCGGCGTCATCGTCATAATCTCCGCTGGGAGCAGGCTTATCAGGACTAACCTTGCGCTTAGCTTTTAATTTAGCTGCGCGTTTAAGGTCTTCATCCGTCCGCACTGTCATAAAACGAATCACCAGATCAGTGACTCTCAAGCGGCGTTCGACTTCAGCGATTTCTTTTCCAGTCCCGTCAATGTAAATAACGGTGTAAAGTCCTTCGTCGTATTTTTCGATGGGGTAAGCTAATTTGCGGCGTCCCCAAACATCAGTTTTGGTAACGGTTCCGCCTATATCGGCTACTACCTGTTCAAGTTGTGAATTGAGTTTATTGAGGTCGTCATCGCTGGTATTAGGAGCCGCGATGTGAACTACTTCGTAGGTTCGCAAGATAAATCCTCCTTATGGATTTTGAAAAGCCCGAAAGCATATTCGAGCAAGGAGATAAGCCTCGAAAGGCCTAATTATATTTAGACATTGCTTCCGCCATGCCTATTGTCAAAATTGTCGTCACGGCCTCTGCTGCCTGACCGATCACTTCACCCAGTTTAGCGCGTTCGGTTTTCGTGAATTCTCCAAGCACAAAATCTGAAAGATTCTTGATCGGATGATCCGGCGCGATGCCGACACGCAAACGCGGAAAATTCTGAGTTCCGAGTTCTTTGATGATGGATTTCAAACCATTCTGTCCTCCGGCGCTGCCTTGTTGACGCAGTCGGAGGGTGCCGAACGGTATCGCCACATCGTCACTAATTATCAAAATTCGTTCGTGCTTAATTTCGTATTTCTTAGCTAAAGCCACTACAGAAACACCGCTCAAATTCATAAAGGTCTGCGGCTTGATTAACAATACTTCAGCACTTCTAATTTGAGCCCTAGTCGTCAGCGCCTGACATTCAGAAGTTTTCACTTGGCGTCCAGCACGTTCTGCCAACTCATCAATTGCCAGAAATCCACTATTATGGCGAGTACGTTGATACTCTTTGCCCGGATTGCCTAAACCAACGATCAGCCACATGCCGGATTACTTCTTATCGTCTTTGCCCTTCTTGGCAACTTCAGGTTCCGCCGCCACAGCTTCGGTGACTACTTCCTCAGCTTGAGTAACTACGTTGGCGATAATAATTTCAGGGTCTGTTATAACCTGATATTTTTCAGTATCCAATTTAAGATCACCAACCCGGAAGTGGCTCCCTAATTCCATACTCGAAACATCAACGTCAAAATGGTCCGGTAAATCACCAGGCAGGCAGCGAAGGCGAATTGTATGGGTTGGGATATCAAGAATACCGCCACCCACTTTGACGCCAGCGGCTTCACCAATAATCTTGAGGTCAACTTGAAATTCCGATCTTTCGGTCAAAGAAATTCTTTGCAAGTCCATGTGGACAACGTTGCTTCTGACTGGATCGAGTTGCATGTGCGCAATCTTCACCGGAGATGATCCGCTGCCAAGATTTAAGGTAAAAATTGCATGACGACCATGCTTACGAACCACCGCGCCCAATTCACGTCGATTAATTGAGGCTGAAGCGGCATCTTCACTACCACCATAAACGGTCACCGGAATAAATCCATCGCGGCGTAGCCGTCCGGCGGCATTACCACCTTTAGCGACTCGCGGTTCAGCGTTTAAAACAATACTAGTATCAATACTCATAACTTTTGCTCCCGACTGCACAAGACAAATTGTGCTAATAACAACTGAGCAGGAATCAATTCACTGCTCTCAATATTTTTCAAATAAACAATCGACTCACTGAAGTCTCATCGTGAATGGAACGAATTGCTTCAGAAATAATTGGCGCCACACTTAAACATTCATAATGTGACGAATTGAGAATTTTTTCAGTTGGCACGGAATTGGTAATCACTATTTTTTCAAGTGGTGAATTAGCAATCCTCTCCAATGCGCTTCCCGAAAGAACCGCGTGGACGCAACTGGCGACAATGCTTTTAGCGCCTTCTTTTTTCAAAGCTTCCGCAACTTTTGTCAAAGTGCCTGCGGTGTCGGCCATGTCGTCAACAATCAACACGTTACGCCCGTCAACTTTGCCGACTACATTCATTACTTCGGCTTCGGCGTGACCCGGTTTCGATTTGTCGCGGCGCTTATCTACAATCGCAAAATCCGCATTTAACCGCTTCGCGTAAGCTCTGGCTCTTTCTGCACCGCCGGGATCAGGCGCGACGACCACTAAATTTTCAATCTGCTGCTTCAGGAAATATTCAATAATTACAGGTGAAGCAAACAAATGATCAAAAGGAATATCAAAAAAGCCTTGAATCTGCGGCGCGTGTAAATCTACTGCCACAACCCGGTCAGCGCCCGCAGTTGTAATTAGATTGGCAACGAGCTTCGCCGAAATCGCAATTCGTGGTTTATCCTTTTTATCACCTCGACCATAACCGTAATAAGGAATTACTGCCGTAATTCGATCTGCGGACGAACGCCTGAAAGCGTCAATCATGAGCAGCAATTCCATCAGATTTGTGTCCACCGGGGGACAGGTCGGCTGGATAATAAAGACATCACTACCACGAACATTTTCAAGGATCTGAAAGTTAAACTCACCGTCAGGAAAGCGAGTCGTATTCGCCCGCCCTAATGGGACGCCTAAATACTGGCAAATTTCTTCTGCCAGTGAGCGATGGGCATTACCTGAGAAAATCTGTAAACGATTCACGGGACGATATTTGAATGTTGTGCAGCTTTCACTTAATCCAGCTCCGCAACTGAAGCCAAACAAAAAAATGGCTGGGGAGCTAGGATTCGAACCTAGGAATGGCGGCTCCAAAGGCCGCTGCCTTACCGCTTGGCGACTCCCCAGTAACTTTAGTTGTGGATTGCTAATACCTAAAAGCCGGATAAAAAGACATTAACCGCTTCAGGTATTCCGAAAAAATCTAAGAGCGGCTTGATATGCATCTCGATCAAGCGTGCGAGTTTTTTCGCACCACCAACCCGCAGGCAATTGCAATTTTGCCTGAGCACAAGCCGCCTCACTTTCAAAGACCGCAAAAACCGTCGAACCACTGCCTGACATCAGGACTTGAGTGGCATTCAAAGCTGTCAACCGCTGCTTGACTTCGCTGATTTCAGGGAAAAGCGAAAGAGCGGGAACCTCTAAATCGTTGCGTAATTGTAAGGGCAATTTCATGTTCTGCTCATACGCCAACGCTAGAGAATAGGGAATCTTATTCAGAGCTGGCGCGCTTGTCAACACAGAAGGTAAATTTCCATATATTTCCCGCGTTGGAACGTTGATTCCAGGGTTGACCAACAGAAGATGATCTGAAGTTATATCTTCCATTGGATAAACTTCGTCGCCGCGTCCGATTCCTATCGCTGTCCCGCCAAAAAAGAAAAATGGGACATCCGCCCCTAACTTCGCCCCTATTGCCAATAAATCCTGAGAAGCAACTTCTAAATCCCAAAGCCGGATCAGAGCCATGAGCGCAACTGCCGCATTACTGCTTCCGCCACCCAGTCCGGCTCCCATCGGAATACGCTTCGTTAAATGAATATTCACGCCCTTTTCACAGCCTGTTAATTCACGCAACAACAAGGCAGCCCGAATAATTAAATTGGTTTTATCGCAGGGAACAGCAGGATTATCACAGGTGAGAATAATTTCTGATTCTGCCAAAAAAAATGATAAATCGTCGCGGACATCCACAGTTTGCAGGATCGTCCGAAGCTCATGGTAGCCGTCTGGGCGACGACCAAGTATTTCAAGAGTCCAATTAATTTTTGCGAAGGAAGGAACTTGCAAAACTAACTTTTCCTGGTAGCAAAAAGTTGTGTCAGGTAGACCCGACCTTTGGCATCTACTGCCACGCCGATGCCAGTTTGGTTTAATTTTTGATCAAGAATATTATCACGATGATGCTGACTTTTCATCCAGCCTCGAACAGCCGCATCAACCGGATCAGAGTAACCAAAATTGGTGGCAATGTTTTCTGCCAATCGCATCCAGTTTCTAACGCCGCCACGCTCAATACGTTTTTGTAAACCTTCACCTTCAGGAGAAACATGATCGAAATAATCTTTGACTGCCATGTCCTGACTGTGAAAACGGGCAACGCTTGTCAGATCATTAGCCAAAGCTAAAACTGACAGATTATTTTCTGTCCGGACTTTGTTAATGACCTGAAAAATCTGTGATTCAATATCTGCTACCGCGATTGTAGAAGTCGTATTGTTATTCGCCACAGCAGCGTCAACCGGAACCCCGCCTGCGATGAATGAAAGTAAAATTGACAGACAAATAAAATGACGAAGGATGGTTTTCATCTCGTAATACTCGCTTTTCGGATAAACCATTAAAGTTCTCCGAAGTTCTCGTTTATTTTTTGGACTCGTTATGACCAACGTTAACAGGGCTGCTAACGCTTTATCTGAAACCTTCTCTGAACCTGATGCGACACTTACTTTTGAATATCGCTTATTTTTTTGGATGTATCAAAAACTTACGTGGATTCGGCTGACCGCTATTTCAGCCTTGAACCGTGGACGATAATGCACTCAAATCCTATTTGAGTCAAATTAAGTTAGTCAGGTAAAATTATTGCTATTGTGTGTTCTTGATTTTAGTTTTCAGCCTGGCGGTAACACCAGCTTCGACGGAAAGTTCCAGGGCTGATTCCCAGTTTTTGCGCGCTTCCTGTAAGCGGCCAAGGTCTCGCAGAACATCTCCCAGATGCTCAAAGACAACTGGGTTACGCCGTGTAATAGAAGCTGCTTTTTCTAATTGTCCACGCGCTTCCTGTAATTTTCCCAGCTTATATTGAACCCAGCCCAGGCTATCCAGAAAGCTGCCATTCATCGGCTCAATACTCACAGCCTTTTCTATTAACGGCAAAGCCTCCTGATAATGCGCACCGCGTTCGGCTAGAAAATAACCAAGGTTATTAAGCGCTGCGGCATTATCAGGCTCACGCTGGATAATACTGCGCAGGATTTTCTCAGCTTCGTCTTTGCGTCCTGACTGATTAAGAATTGATCCCAATTGCACCTGTAATTCGCTATCGTTAGGCGTCGCCGCTAAGGCCTTACGAATCGTGGCCTCAGCTTCTTTAAGTTGTCCGGTTTGAACTTGAATATTACTGACCAGCGTCAACACATCGCCATTATCCGGGGCTTTGTCATCTAACATTCCCTGAAGCAGGGTCAGACTTTCGTTATAATTTTTTAGCTCAAAGTGGATAAGCGCTTCGTTAAGCTTGAGAGCTTTGCTGTTGCTTGCACGAGTAGCGCGGACGGCTTCAAGTGCTTCCTTATATTTACCTTCTTCGCGCAAACTTTCAATCAACAATAAATCTGCGGCTGTCGAGGTTTCGCCAAGAATCTGTTTAGCTCTTCCCAATAAATCCTGGGCTTTTTTCTTTTCACCCTGCCGATTGTAGGCGCGCGTCAGCTTTCCAACTAAATCAATAAAAATGTCAGAACTTTTTTGATCAAGCTTTGGCTTATTCGCTAAATCATTCAGAACCCCTTCGTAATAGGCGATGGCATCGGAGGTTCGACCTAATTCTTCATAAGTCTCACCAATCTCAATACTAAGTCGTTGACGCGCGCTAAAATCAACTGTGGTAATTGCCTGCTTGAGCGTTTCGATAGCCTCATTGCGTTTCCCGGAACGACGCTGCGCAGCAGCTAAATAATAGATCGCATCGGCATTATTCGGATCAGATTTTATATATTCACGAAGTTTTGTAATGGCTTCGTTATAACGACCTACTCGCAATAAAGATGCGCCGTAGCCGACCTGTAATAAGGGACTTCCCGTCTTCTTAATCAGTCTTGAATAAGTGGACAGTTCCTCTTCACTGTTGGAAGAAAGTCGTAAAATATTCATCAAGCTGCGGGCATTAACCGTTGAATCCGGATCAAGTTCAAAGGCGCGTTTTGCAGCTTCAATCGCCTGCGCGTTTTTGCCCAGACTCAAATACAATTGTGAAAGCTGAAAAAATGTCTGGTCTGGGGCCAATTCAGTACCCATTACCTGCCGATAGAAATAAGCATCCATCGGCGACGGAGCAGGAATAGAAGAAAGTTTTTCCAAGGCTTTTATTTGCCGGGCCTGATCACCTTTCATCTGTGCCAGATCAGATTGAAAAGCCCAGGCCTCTGCGCTGACAGGGTCAAGCCGGGCAACTTCTTCATAAGCCCGAATCGCGCGATCAATTTGCGCAACGCGCCGTTTATTATCGAATCGCACATTAATCGCATACAGTCGCGCCAGCAATTTCTGACCACTTAAACAATCACGATCAAGCTTGACCGCTTCCTGACCTTCGCGCTCAGCCGCATCAAAATCATTCAAGTTAAAAAAATAAATTTCGCCCAGGTCTGCGTGAGGATCGGCTGCCGTTGGATCAAGCTGAATTATTTCCTTGTACGTGCTAATCAAATCAACCGGTTTTGTCGTGCGGAGTGATTTCAACCGTTGCGCTTCGATGTAGCGTAAATATGCCTGTTTCCGATTTTTACTCGTTTCAGGAGATACTCCTTGCTGAGGCTTGGTCAAAGTTTGAGCTGTCACCACTGAGGCAAAGATCCATAACAGTACCAGACTAATATTTACTTGAATTGAAATCCGATTCACCTGCATAAAAATCCTTACTCGTTAGGTTCTGATAAACCAAGTTTTATTGCTTCTCTTGACAAATAATTTGCCTCAGGCAAAGCATTTTCGCCTTCAATCAATGCTACGGCATTATGCCATTCACCTCGCCGTGGAAAGCTGTAAGCAATCATCATCAGCGCCGCAATTCCCAGCCGCCAACTGTATACTCGAATCCCAGTCATTAAACTTCCGACAACTCCAATAATTCCTATTATATCGCCCAGCACAGCCCCGGACAACGACGCCAGATAAAGCGAGCCAAGCACTGCATTAATTCCACTGCGTGCCTTAATCTGTAATCGCTTCGGAGATAAAAATAATCGTCTCAATAATAATAAAGCCAGGACAGAAACAATAACCATAACTGAGAGATTAATGCCGTTGAGCCATCCATATTCCCCGTGCGGCATGGCCGGAGCAAAAGCCCAGCCAATCAGGATATAAAGCAAAGTGCTGAGACCTAACGCTGCCACAATAATGACCGCTAAACGATAGCGCGAATCCAGCGATTTCTGATTGGCAGCAGAAAGATAGTTCATCGTTTCTCCACAATTAGGTCGTCGCTTGTCCCAAACTTCAAATCCGCTCCGGATGAAGTCAACCGATAATTATTCGCTGTTCCCTGAAAATTAAAAGGCTGTTGCCAGTAATCTACACGAAGTAATTTTACCACTTCGCGGGTCGGCAATTGATCCATCATTTTTTCGAAAGCTTCAGCTACAGGATAGCTTCCTTGTTCAGTTTTATAATTTTCAATGGCTGTCACAATCTGCTGCATTTGTAATTCTGTGCGACGAGTCTTCTCATGCCTAATGGCTTCCGTGATTAATTCGACAGATTCCCAGTGATTATCTCCAAAGCGGATTTCGGCAACTCCCCATTCACCTTTTTGCTGCTGGAATCGCACCGCTGTTTCGATTTGCGCTTCGGCAATGGCATTCCCATTAAGACCGTTACTGATGGTTTTGATTCGGACTTGATCTGGTTTTAGCTCCGCGCCTCCAAGCTTTCTCAATAGCTCGCGCGCCTGCTTAGCATTCAAACCGGAGCTGGCCCAAACTGCTATCACTCCGCTAAGCATCAAAATGGAAATCGTACTGATGAGTCGTGGAGTCATAAGTAAAGGTATAGAAACAAGAAGGATTGACCACTCGCCAACCAGAATCATCGTAACAGAACGCTCGGAATGAAAGCAACGCATAGCTTCATACGAAAATCCATTGTAATATTTTGGGCTGGTACGAGTTGGTGCAAGCAAAGAGGCGGCTATGATTCGATGTCAGCAATGTGGAAATGGAAATATAAATAAGGCGGAGTTCTGCGATGAGTGCGGAACGCGGCTGCGCCATGAACGTTCTTTGTTAGCTTCTTCTTCCAATTCTAAGCCACGTTTTGCAGCTGAGACGCTCCCGCCCGCTACGATGAGTGAACTGTCACCTGTAGGTCGCCTGTTTGAAGAAACCGGGCAACTACAGATGAAATCACCTCGAATCAGTGTCATTGTCAATGGTAAGATCAAATATGAGTACTGGATTGAAAAAGAAGAAACTGTGATTGGGCGCTGGGATGCGGCACGAAATATTTTCCCGGACATTGATTTGGAACAAGCCGATAAGGAGACAAAAATCTCTCGGCGTCATGCTCGAATTCTCGCTAGAGAAAATCAATTCTGGGTAGAAGATTTAGGTAGCTTAAACGGGACAATCATTAACCGCCAGCACCATTTACAACAAGGAAAACCTTTTTTATTGCGGGATGGCGATGAAATTATTGTAGGTAAAATTTTCTTGAAATTTAGTCTTGAATAAGCGGTAGTTTTTATGCCTTTCTGTTCTAATTGCGGTAAATCAACGGGAATCGGTGATCCCTTTTGTGGAGAATGCGGAGTTCCGCAAAAAACGGCGGCGGCGCAAACTCCAATTCCGGCCAGACCAGTCGCGCCGATGTCTGCGCCTTCTGGCATTCAGCATTTGCCTGCCGGTGTCCTGCTGGCAGATCGTTATCAAGTTATGCAGCGGATTGGTGGTGGTGGAATGGGTTCGGTTTATAAAGCGGCAGACCGTAATCTGGCGGGACGAATTGTAGCAGTCAAGGAAATGATGGAGATGTTTTCTGATCCGAATACGCGCGCCAAAGCCATTGAAGATTTCAGGCGCGAATCAGAACTTTTAGCCGGACTGGAACACCCTTCAATTCCGACGATTTATGATTACTTTTTTGATTCGTTACGCGGACGCTACTATCTTGTGATGCGGTTTATTGATGGTGGAGATTTAGCCGATTACCAACAAGCCAATGGTGGCAGAATTGACGAACTGAGCGTCACGCAATGGGGCATCCAGATTTGTGACGTGCTGGATTATATTCATTCCCAAAATCCACCTCTCATTTATCGTGATTTGAAGCCTGCTAATTTAATGCTTGATATGCGCACCCAAAAAGTAATGCTGGTAGATTTTGGGATTGCGCGATTTGTCTCTCCGGCGCAAAAAGGTGTCACGGCAGTAGGAACGATGGGATACGCGCCGCCCGAATTATTTTCAGGCAAAGTTGTCACGGGATCAGATTTGTATTCGCTCGGCGCGACTATGTTTCATCTCTTAACTGGTAAAGATCCGCAGGAAAATCCATTGTTGATTTTTGATTTCACCAAAAATCCAAAGCCCAGAGAAATTCATCCGGCAATTTCTGAAGCCATGGAAAAAATAATCTGTCGCGCTGTCGAACACGATTCCGAAAGACGTTTTCCATCGGCTCGCGATTTTCGCATGGAGCTGCTGACCCATCTCAAGACATTACCAGCTACTCATCAAACGATCGCCATGCCGGCAGTGTCGCTCCCGACTGAAAACCGTACGGAGAGTGTACAAGAAGTCTCTGAGGCACCTGCAACTTGCGCTCAGTGTGGTCAAGCGTTTAGTCTAGGGGATGTGTTCTGTATCGCCTGTGGCGCTGATTTGAAAAGCGGTCGTCGCATTACGGCTAAATTGATTATTGAAGGAACGAATGAAATTGCTGCTCAATTTCCATTAGACGCTGAAGGTGAGCACTTAATTGGACGTCCCGATCCAGGTACAGGAATTATTCCTGCCGTAGATTTATCGCGCTTCGATCCGCAGGGAATCTCACGTCGTCATGCCAAATTGGTGGCGCGCGGCGGACAATTTCTGATCGAAGACTTAGGTAGTATTAATGGCACGTTCATTAACAATAAAATCAAGCTTTCTTCTCAGGAGCGTCATCTTCTTAGCAGTGGAGACAGCGTTCGCATTGGCAGTGCGTCAATGAAATTTGTAGTGAGCTGACCGGCTGCTGTAAGAGTGCAGTTAAATAATAATCGCTGTGAATGGTCGCCGCGAAATTCCCCCTGAATCAAATGGAAACTTTTTCGAACATTGAAGAAAATTCCCCGGTACGCGCAGATGAAAATCCATTCATCCGCAAAATTCCTTATGGGGAAAATA
Organism: Blastocatellia bacterium; assembly: GCA_043736395.1. Classification (GTDB taxonomy): domain Bacteria; phylum Acidobacteriota; class Blastocatellia; order RBC074; family RBC074; genus JAFDVL01. Next base: position 15,588 of record JAYTCQ010000331.1, read on the forward strand.
TTCCGGCCAACTTTGGGTTACGCGCTACTGCTATCCTAATTGATTACATCTTAACCCTGTTGGTTTTTGCCTTTTTTCTTGTCTTAACTTCAATTTGTAGAAGCCTGGTTCCTACTATTGCTAATTTAATTTCAATCGTCGGATACATTGCGATTATTAGTTTTATCGTTTGGAATCGAATTTTCCTTTGCGTCAAAGAAGGACAGAGTATCGGGCAAAAACTGGTCGGCATTAAAATCATCAATCAGGATGGGAGTGCGCCGGGTTATCGAACCATTTTGCTGCGACATCTGGTCGGTTACCCGTTGTCATTCTTTTGTGCGGGATTAGGTTTTCTGTGGATGATTATCGACCCAAAGCAACGTGGCTGGCACGATAAGTTATCTAACACACTGGTCGTCAAAAGGTAGTTTTATTTGAAAGAAATTAGTGATTGTACTTCCTTCACTGATCGAGGTAGTAAGTATGCTCAATTGTGGGAAATGTGGAGCATCTGTAACAGAAACTGCGGTCTTTTGTTCAATGTGTGGCGTTCGACTTAACGCTTCTGAAAGTGGCTCGACTGAAAAAAGCGATTCGCCTTTGAACAAAGCTTCTCGTGCACTGGCGAAGGCTTCTGGCTTAAGCCGAACTCAATCAACTTCTCGTTCACAGCTGATTTTTCGGCTTTCTTCCCTCGCTGCTGGTTTATTATTATTGGGTAGTGCTTATCTTTTTTATCGCAGCCAATCCGCCGGGGGAAATTCACCTGTATTTAATTTTGTAGCGCCACTTGATAAGCTCAATCAGTCATTAACTGAAGGACGCCAAAGCTTTGACCAAGGTGATTTCACAACCGCCATCCAAAAATTTGAGCAAGCCAAAATGCTGAGTCCTAATAATACCGCCGTTCATCTGAATCTGGCTCGCGCTTATGATTCCGCCGGACAAGTGGATAATGCGCTCACTGCTCTTTCGCACGTTGTGGAACTTGACTCAAAAAATAATGAGGCGCGATTCCAACGCGGCATGATTATGCTGAATCGCGGCGCCTGGAAAGAAGCCTTTAATGATCTTGATTACTTAGCTAAAAATGCTGGCGGCACGGAACAAGGCAATCGCGCAAATCAAATCCTTGGCAGTTTTAAAACGAATCGCCCGGCTGAACTCATTACGCCTGATGTAATTGCCCGAACAATTCAAAAACGTGTCAGACGTGGCATTGAATTACCCGAGGTCAATGGAATCGCACCCAGCTTAGCCTTAACATTACCTAAATTGGCAGGCGAAGCGCCTGGCGCTTTTTCTAACGTCAATGCTGAAGAATCTGTCGGTGCTGGTGCGCTGGCACAAAATCACAAAAGCCGTGGCACAAATTATCTGGGTTCAAAAATGTATGCTTCCGCGCTTAATGAATTACAATCCGCGCATTCACTGACACCTGAGGATCCCGATATCAATTACCTCATTGGGCAGGCTTACAGTGGGATGAAAAAATATGCATTAGCCCGACAATATTATGAAAAATGCGAAAGCGGAACTTACTTTGAAGTAGCTCGTCGTAATATAAAAATCGCTAAGGATCGGGAACAGGAAGAAGCTAAAAAACTCAGCAAAAAATCACGCAAAGAAGAAAAAACCGATGAATAATTTTGATGGTTTACGCTTGATGCTGTAAGTTTTATTTCTTATGCCGAGTCTTATTGTCAAATCCAATTCTAAAAACGCAGATTCTGTGATTGAACTCAATCGTCCGCGCGTCACCATTGGCCGCTCCGCTCGCAATGACCTTTGGACGGATGATCCGTTTACATCGCGTCTGCACGCCGAAATTCGCCAGCGTGGCGATGGTTTCTGGCTGAGCGACATGGGCAGCGCAAACGGAACTTATTTCAATTCTGTCCGCTTAACAACTTCAGTTATTCTTCATAACCGTGATGTTATCCGTGTCGGTGAGACCGAAATAATTTTTATTGAGGATGAAGACACCTCACCGCTGCGCAAACAAACCGGAGTTTTAATCGCACCGCAAATTTTTGGCGATCAGCTTCAACCGGAAGCGACGATTACTCCGCAATCTCCACAATCTTCGAACTCAACCAACCTGGCTGTCTCGCGACTTCTTTCCTCGATTGATCTTAATCAAACAACGACTGATGGAATTCACAAAACAGCCGACACTCCCAGCGAAGTGTTAGCAGTCATTAGCCGCGTTAGTCTGGCGCTGTTGTCATCGCTTTCGCTGGATGAGACCTTGCATCGCGTGCTGGATTCGATTTTTGAAGCCTTGCCTGCCGATCAGGGATACCTGATGTTGTTCGAGCGTAATCCAGACACCAAGCAGGACGAATTAATTTGCAAGGCTCGCAAAATGCGCAAGCCGAAGCCGAACTTTGAAACTGAAGATGTCAAAATTAGTCACTCGATTTCTGAATTAGTACTCGAACAAGGCAAATCAGTTTTGACTTCAGATGCTCAACACGATCCGCGTTTTCAGTCGCACCAGTCCGTTGTTCTCAGCGGCATTCGATCCGTGATGGCTGTGCCGTTAATGATGGACGCTAAAGTCTTGGGAATGATTTATGTGGACAGTTCCTTCGGTACAAATCGTTTCACCGAATCGCAATTGGAGCTACTAACGCTGATCGCCGGAGTCGCTTCAATTCGAATTGAAAATGCTCGCCTGCTGGATGTGCAGGTTGAGCAAAAACGTTTGGCTAATGAATTAAGCGTCGCCAGTGAAATTCAATTGCGTCTGCATCCGGCGAATCCTCCGACGATTGAAGGCTATGATTTAATTGGTGTCAGTTTTCCCTGTTATGAAGTCGGCGGCGATTACTACGATTTTATTGATCGCAAAAATGGTAAATGGGCAGTTGCGCTCGGAGACGTTTCGGGCAAAGGAACAGGAGCCGCGTTGCTGATGTCGTCCTTGCATGCAGCCGTCCGCGCGCATATCACAACTCCCGCTTCGGCTCCTGAAGTCGTGGCGCAAATCAATCAGTATATTCACGAAAACACTCCCTCCAATCGCTACATCACATTTTTTTACAGTGAGCTTGATCCTGTTACCAACCAACTGAGCTACGTCAATGCCGGTCACAATGCACCGATTCTCGTCCGCGCTTCAGGTGCAGTCGAGCGTCTCGACGAAGGTGGCTTACCTGTCGGGCTAATGCCTTTCGTCAAGTATTTTGAAATCACAGTCCAACTAAATCCCGGCGATGTTTTAGTCGTGTATTCCGACGGCGTTACGGAGAGCGTCAATGAACAGGAAGAAGAATTTGACGAACCGCGACTCATCGAGGTCATTCAAAAAAATATGACCCGTTCCGCCGCTGGAATTCGCGACCGCATTGATGAAGCGCTGACCCGCTTCGTCGGCAAAGCCAAATCCGTTGACGACCTGACGATGTTGATCGTCAAGCGAGAGGCGTAAATAAAGTCTTTAGAGTCTGTCGAGTCTATTAAGTCTTTAGAGTCGAGCAGCCCGCTTCGCGTAACGACTTCCGCAATAAAAGACTCTAAGGACTCAATAGACCCTACAGATCTTCTTCATGCTTTCCGACTTCTTCTTATTACCACTGCTTTCCCTGACACCATGCGTTTTATGGCTGTGGTATTTTTACAGTCGGAGTCTTTACAAACGTCCGTCGCTTCGGGTTATTGCGATTACTTTTGGTCTTGGCGCAGCCGCCACAATTCTGGCCTTACCGCTTAATTATTTTGGACAAAAAATCTATGAGCAAGTCGCGGGAACCAGCTTACTGGCCAGAGTGTTGATGCTTTTTTTAGTTGTTGGGCCGATTGAAGAATTTTGTAAATTATTAGCTGTGCTGGCTTATGCCTATCGCCGGAAAGAATTCGATGAACCGCTTGATGGCGTAATTTACAGCACATCTGCGGCACTTGGTTTTGCCGCGGTCGAAAATATTTTTTATCTTTCGCAAAGCAACCTCATGCTGGTTTTACTGCGTGGCCCGTTGTCAAATCCAGGACACGCGTTGTTTTCCTCTTTATGGGGGCTGAGCCTGAGCCGCGCCAAATCAGCTCCGAATGTAATGGCGTCTCGCTTTGCAATTATTTTCAAAGGATGGTTGGTAGCATCGTTATTACACGGCACGTTCGATGCTTTGTTAATGGCTACGGAAGGCGTCAGTCAGATTTTATTTTATGCAGTGATTGCCGCGTTGCTGGCGTTATTTTTCTGGGTCAGAAAACAAATCAATTTTCACCGTGACGCTTCTCCGCACCGTGAAGAAACGATGCTTTTGCCGATCAGCAATACCTGCGAAAGCTGCGGAGCCAAAGGCATCGCCGGAGAACTTTGCAACCAATGTGGTCAATTAATTTCGACTCCACCAGAGTCATTAATTTGTCCGGTCTGTGCGGCAGTCAATCGCTCCGAAGCCCGTTATTGCTTGCGATGCGGAGCCAACCTTAAATTAACTGCTGCCGAAAATCTTGATCATCGTCCGCATTTAATTACGATTTTAGAAGATGGAAAAGAAAAGCTGGCGTGCATTCTGAACCGCGTCGAAATCACTGTCGGGCGAACGTTGAATAATGCTTTTGTGATTGACCATCCTTCTGTTTCCAAAAATCACGCCCGGATTTTAAAAATTGATGACGAGCATGTCTTAATTGATTTGGAGAGCAGTAATGGCACTTTCATTAATGGACAACGTATCTCCGGCGAAACCAAACTGGTAGACGGATGTGAAGTTCGCTTCGGGCGAGCCAGGTTTGTTTACCTCAGAAATAATTGAAGTGTTTGCCAATGAGCAGACCTCATCTATAATCACACTACAATTTATGTTACCGATTAAGCACCTGACACAACAAGATAAACGCGCCTTGATTCTCTATTTTTCCATCGCTTTGCTCAGCGCCACCTGCCTGGCATTTGTGATGCTATACCTCTCAGATTTTAAGCTGACGAATCAAGAAACTGCACAACCTTCTGCATTGCGTAAACGTTAATGAAATTTTCCCTCTCAAGCATTTATTCCTGGCTTGCGGCTCTCGCTTCGGGCGTCTTGCTCGTCCTGTCGTTTCCAAAATTTAAATGGAGCTGGCTCGCGTGGGTTGCCTTCGTACCACTGCTTTGGGCCTTATCCTTACCTGCGCAAACGCTAAAAAAATCTTTCGCTTTAGGCTTCGTGACAGGCTTCGTATTTTTCTTTTTTTCGACGAATTGGATTACGCATTCCATGACGAATTATGGCGGGATCAACGTTGCTCTGGCTTACCTGATCGCCGGAATTTTTTCGGCACTTGTCGCTTTATTTCCGGCTCTTTTTGCTTTGCTGACAATGATTGTAATTAAGCGATTTGGTCTTAATGCAGTTGGGTTAGCTCCCTTCATCTGGGTCACAACAGAATGGTTGCGAGCAATCATTACCGGCGTCACCTGGAATGCGCTGGGAATTTCTCAGGTCAATTATTTTGAGATCAGTAAACTGTCTATGACTGGCGGCGTCTATTTGGTCAGCTTCGCAGTAATTGCTTGCAGCACTGTTTTATTTCTCCTCTCAGAATTTTTGAACGATGCTTTTACCCGAAAAATTATTGCTGTTTATTTAATTTTGGCTTTGGTTGTGTACTGGATCGGATTGCCACAGTTTGCGCTGAGCACTGGAACCCGCGTTGGCAACGAAATCAAAATTGCCGGAGTTCAGCCAAATCTTCCCGTTGATATTTTGACGCAGGCAGATGCCATCACGCTGCGCAACGAAGGAGGATTGGACATCAACCGTAAACTGACAATCAGCGCCCTTCAACCGGCTGAAAACAAATCGGCAGACATTATCGTTTGGACAGAATCTCCGCTGGTTTTAAATTACGACGAAGACGAAAAAACGCGACAACAAATCAACGAAACGGCCAAAGAAAATAAGGCTCATTTGATTTTCAGTGGCATCGCGCGAAACGGAGACCAAATTTATAATTCCGCTCAAACCATTACTCCTGACGGGCGCGCCCTAAAACGATACGATAAAATGAGGCTGATGCCATTTGGAGAATACGTTCCGTTGCGCCCGATTTTAGGGTATTTCGTACCTGCGATGATTGGCGATTTCACTCCTGGAAATGCTGCTGTCGTGAATTCATTCAAGCTCAAAACACAACTCGCCGTTATTCAAAACGAAGAGGAAACTGCTGGCGAAGTCGCACTGGAACGTACGACAAATTTCGTCAAAGCCGGAACGTTTATTTGCTACGAAGCCGCGTATCCAAACATCGTGCGGCAATTCGTCAACAACGGCGCGTCGGTGTTAATTAATATTTCAGATGATGCCTGGTTCGGAAACTCTGCCGGAATGGTACAACATTTAAGCCACGCCCGAATGCGTGCGATAGAAAATGACCGTGATATTGTTCGTGTCACTAACACAGGAATTTCAGCGTTGATTACCGCCGAAGGAAAAGTCGTCGAACCATTACCAAGTTTCACCGCAGGCTCTCACGTCTGGACTGCGCAGCAAAGAAAATG
>JAYTCQ010000332.1:0-14345 GCA_043736395.1 Blastocatellia bacterium
TGACCTAAAGCAAGGAACGCGTAAGCTCGCTGACCCGTACAAGAGAGAATTGCTGAAGCAGCGTGAAGATATCCCCAATTGACGCCGCTGACATCGCGAAAGCTAAAGAAGTTTACGCGCGCATTAATGATCCTAAAACTACGTTTCCCGAACAGGTCAACGCGTTCAAGGTACTCGACATCGTCAATCGCAAAGTCAAGCCGTTAGAGGTCGAAGTCCAGGTCATCACACTGGGAAAAGATATTGCGTTCGTATCTTTGCCCGGCGAAGTGTTTGTAGAGTTGGGGCAATCCATCAAACAAGCGTCGCCGTTTAAGTACACGATGATCGTCGAATTGGCGAATGGTTCGATTGGCTACATCCCTAATAAATCCGCGTATCCCGAGAGCAATTACGAAGTCTGGAGCGCGCGCTGTGCCGCAGGCTCCGGCGAAATGTTGGTGAGTGTTGCGACTAAATTGTTGAGTGAAATGCACGCTGGAAAATAAAGAAATAGACAGGATTTGCAGGATTGATTTCACGATTTACAGAATGAGGAAAAATGAAACTACGACAAATATTTTTGAGCATCATTCTTTGCGGATTATTTTTGGGAGCGGCTATCTCAGCGTCTCAATCCGCGATCATTACTCCGACAGAAACGATCAAGCTGTTCAATGGCAAAGACCTGACCAATTTTTATACGTGGTTGGTGGACAAACATTTTGATGATCCTGAGCGCGTGTTTTCGGTCGTAGACAATGTTGATGGCGCTCCGGCCATTCGCGTCAGCGGCGAACGTTGGGGCGCGTTCATTACGAAAAATCGCTATGCCAATTATCGGTTGATAGTGGAATTTCGTTGGGGATTATTGACGTGGGATAAGCGCCGAGCCGCCGCAAAAGACAGTGGGATTTTGCTGCACGGGCAAGGCTCGGAAGGCAACATGCAAAAAGATTTTAATGCGCCGTGGATGCGTTCGATTGAATGCCAGATTATCGAAGGCGGTGTCGGCGATATTCTTTTGCTGAATGGTTATGAACCGGACGGCACGATGGTGAAAACTACGATGACGGCTCCGATCCGCAAAGACCGGGACGGCGAAACTGTGTATGACGCGAGCGGCACGCCGACAGATTTGATCGGGCAAATTCGCATTAATTGGTTCGGACGCGATGAAGATTGGGCGGACAAAATTGGCTTTCGCGGTAAAGCTGATGTTGAAAGCGCTGCGGGCAAATGGACTACGCTGGAGGTGATTTGCGATGGCGGAAACATCACAAATATGGTGAACGGCAAAGTCGTCGCGGCGGGTACAAAATCAAATTTATCCGATGGCAAATTATTGTTTCAATCAGAAGGCGCGGAAATATTTTTTCGCCGCATTGACCTGGAACCATTACAAAAATGAAGACGAAAAATTTACAAAAAATATTTGTGAGATTGTTCTTACTGCTTTTTGCGGTGGCAATTTCTGCTCTTTCTTTGCAGGCACAATCGGAAAGTCGCCCGAACATTTTATTCATCATTGCGGATGATTGGTCGTATCCGCACGCGGGAATTTACGGCGATAAAGTTGTGCAGACGCCGAACTTTGATCGCATCGGACGCGAAGGAACCTTGTTCACGAATGCGTATTGCGCTTCGCCGTCGTGTACGCCGTCACGTGCGTCTTTATTGACCGGACGCGCTGTTCATCAATTAGAGGAAGGCGGAAATTTGTGGGGATTTTTGCCGAAAAAATTTGCGACGTATCCTGATTTGTTGGAGCAGGCGGGCTACGTGGTTGGCAGCACGCGCAAAGGTTGGGGGCCGGGCAATTTTCAAGCGGGCGGCTTCAAAGAAAATCCGGCGGGCAAGCAATACAAAAGTTTTGATGAATTTTATGATCAGGCTCCGAAAGACAAACCATTTTGTTTTTGGTTTGGGCCGCAAGACCCGCATCGTCCTTATGATAAAAACTCCGGCGTGAAAGCCGGACTGAAGCCGGAAGCTGTGAACGTGCCTCTGCATTTTCCTGATACGCCGGAAGTGCGCAAAGATATTTTGGATTATTATCTTGAAGTGCAACGTATGGATCGTGACGCGGGTGACATCATCAAACGGCTGGCGGCGGATGGAAAACTTGATAATACGTTGATTGTGTGGACTTCGGATAACGGCATGCCGTTCCCGCGTTCGAAAGCGAATCTTTATAATTTTGGCACGCACATGCCGCTCGCTGTCCGTTGGCCTGGAAAAGTCAAAGCCGGCCAAATCGTCAATGATTATGCGGTCTTGACTGATGTCGCGCCGACGATGATTGAGGCCGCAGGATTGAAAGCACAGAGTTCGATGACCGGACGTAGTTGGATGAAATTATTGACCGGAAAAAAAGATGCCGGACGCGATCAGGTATTTCTCGAACGCGAACGTCACGCAAATGTGCGACGTGGAGATTTAAGCTATCCGGTACGCGCGATTCGCACCAAAGAATTTTTGTATATTCGCAATCTGCGTCCAGATCGTTCGCCTGCTGGCGACGCCGAATATTATTTTGCAGTTGGTGAATACGGCGATATTGACGATAGTCCAACCAAGCAATTGTTGATGACTCGACGTGGTGACCCGGCGATTGAGCGGTATTCAAAATTATCTCTTGATAAACGTCCCGCAGAGGAATTGTACGATTTGAAAAATGATCCGGGTGAATTGAATAATATCGCCGACGATAAAAAATATGCGAGCGCGAAAAAGCAACTGCGTGCGACTTTAGATAAGTGGATGCAAAGCACGGGCGACCCACGCTCGAATCCCAAAACAGATAATGATGCGTTTGATCGTTATCCTTATTTTGGTGAAAAATTTAAAGGCGCGCCACCACAGTAAGGAAAATTATTATGAAAACACTACCGAAAATAATTTTTTTAGTTCTGCTGACCATCATCAGCACACGCGTTTTTGCGCAAGGTGATTCAGTAAAGGGACGTTTGGCTGTGCAGCTCTGGAGCTTCCGCGAAGACTTTAAGAAAGATGTTCCAGGAACTTTGAAACGAGTCCGCCAGCTCGGCTTCACGCGCGTCGAATTGGCAGGTTTTTACGGGATGACAGCGAGGCAATTCAAAGGCGAATTATTGAAGGCTGGTCTCGTCGCGGTGAGCATGCATGTTGAATATGACGCTGCGAAAAATAAACTGGATGAAGTCATCAAAGATGCGCAAACATTAGGTGTAACGCACGTGGGTGTCCCGTGGATCAATTCTCCGTTTACGAAAAAAGATTGCGAAGAAGCGATTCAGGTTTTCAATCGTGCCGGAGAAAAAATGGCGGCACTTGGCATCACATTTTTTTATCATTTGCACGGGTATGAATTCGTACCCAATGAAGGCAGTGCGGGAACGTTGTTCGAAATGTTGATGGCGCAGACGAATCCAAAATTTGTGAAAATTCAACTGGATACTTTTCACGTCGCGCACCCCGGACAAGACCCGGCGAAGCTGCTCCAGAAATATTCAGGCAGATTCAATTCGCTTCATTTGAAGGACATTCGCAAAGACATCGTCGGCGATAATTCCGGAGGGATGAAAGCTGATGACGGGCGTCCGATGGGCGAAGGGAAAATTGACTGGAATTCTGTTTTTAAGGCTGCGAATAAAAAGGAAATTCAGTGGTTTATCATTGAGGACGAAACGAATACGCCGTGGGATGGTGTAGCGAAAAGTCTGCAATTTATTCATCAATTAAAATTTTAACTAAAGAAATTTTGAAAATTTACATTCCCCAACAATCATCTATGGAGCACCAAATGAAATCAATTTACGCTGCAATATGTCTCATGTTTTTACTTGTCTCATCGTTAGTTGCTGGCGTTACGCCGCACGCATTGTTCACCGAAGGCGCGGTTTTACAGCGTGAAATCGCGATTCCGGTGTGGGGTACGGCGGATCCCGGTGAAAAAGTTTCCATCGAATTCAATGGGCAATCGCTTTCAACGGTCGCAGATGGCTCAGGGAATTGGATTGTAAAACTTAACTCAGTGAAAGCCGGTGGGCCGTACGTACTGAAAATTAATTCGCTGGAACTCAAAAATATTTTGATCGGCGATGTCTGGATTTGCAGCGGGCAATCCAACATGGAATGGCGGCTGAAACAAACTACTAACGCCGATGTTGATGTCGCGGCGGCGAACTATCCGAAGATTCGTTTCTTTCAAGTTCCCCGCAAAGAAATTGATGCAGAACAAACCGCTGTCAATTCCAGTTGGAAGGAATGCACGCCTGAAAACGCGGCGAATTTTTCTGCGATTGGATATTTCTTCGGACGCGATTTACACAAAAATCTCAACGTCCCGATTGGCTTGATTAATAACGCGGTCGGCGGTTCTCCGGCTGAATCGTGGATGAGCAATGCGGTGCTGAACGGTGACAGCGAATACAAGCAATTTTACGAAGCTTACCCAACGCAAATAGAGAATCATCAGAAAGCCCTGGAAAAACATAAGATCGCCGTCGAAAAAGCCAAAGCTGATGGCACGAAAGCGCCGAATGCGCCCGGTAAGCCGTGGATGCCTTCGGGACTTTATAACGGAATGTTAACGCCTCTGGCTCCTTACGCGATCAAGGGTGCGATCTGGTATCAAGGCGAATCAAACGCCGGACGCGCGTATCAATATCGCCGTTTATTTCCGGTAATGATTAAAAATTGGCGCGATAAATGGGGCCAGGGGGATTTTCCATTTTTGTTTGTGCAGCTTGCCGCATTCGGGCCAAACGGAAATAAATTGGGTGAAAGCGATTGGGCAGAATTACGGGAAGCGCAAACCATGACTTTGTCTACTTCGCCGAATACGGGAATGGCTTTGGCGATTGATTATGGGACTTACGACGACATTCATCCGAAAAATAAATTGCCGATTGGGGAACGATTAGCGTTGGTGGCGCGATCCGTAGCATATAAGCAAAGGCTTGTGTTTTCAGGCCCGATGTACGATGCAATGAAAAATAATGGAGATAAAATGACGCTTAGTTTTAAGCATACGGGCGGAGGCTTAGAAGCGAAGGGCGGAGAGTTGAAAGGATTTTTAATTGCCGGAGACGATAAAATCTGGCACGAAGCGAAAGCTGAAATCAAAGGTAAAACCGTAATCGTTTCATCCAGTGAAGTAGCGAAGCCGATGGCCGTTCGATACGCCTGGGCAAAATTCCCGACGTGCAATCTTTACAACAAAGAAGGCTTACCCGCAGTTTCTTTTCGGACGGATGATTGGGCGATGGTGACGAAGCGATAGCAGGATTGTTCAGAGTTCACGCTTTAGCGTGTCAAAACGCCAGCGAAGCGCGGCGTTTTGCATACTGAAGTTTGACCTCTGAACTTAGGGAATTATTTCGCCTGACTGCGAGATGAAGGGAAGGGAATAATTTTATCGTTGCGTTGGCGATGTGGTTTTTGGGATTTGTCCACATACATGGCCGTGTCAGCCGCAGTCATTAAGGTTTCAAGGGTAGTGCCGTCATGATCATATTCAGCGACTCCGATGCTGACACCCGCTTTGGCTTCGTGACCGTTTTCGTCATGCACGATTAGTGTATTCACGGCGATGCGGAGTCTTTCAAGCAATGGCTCAATATCTTGTTTGCTGGTTCCCGGTAGAATAATGACGAACTCATCCCCGGCATAACGTCCAAGAAATTCGTGCGTTCTTAGTTGAGCACTCATCACTTTTGCCACTTCTTCCAGATACCGATCTCCCATTTTATGACCAAGTGTATCGTTAATACTTTTGAAGCCATCAAGGTCCATCATCACCAATGAAAACGCCTTTTTGGCACGTCGCGCGTGATTGGAAACGCGCTCAAATTCTTTGAGAATAGCTCGCAGGTTTGGCAACCCGGTCAAGCGATCAGTCATTGCCGTAGTTTCCATTTCTTCATGTTCACGAGCATTGAGAATGGCATCACCGGCGAGACGCGCGATAGATTCAAGAATTCTGGTGTGCTCACTCGTGTATGGCGATGCTTCGACGGAATAGAGTGTCAGGACTCCCAGCACCTGATTATTTTTCAGTAGAGGGACGGCGAGAGAATAAAAATAGTCATCGGAAACCTCAACCTGAAGCGCCCTGAAATCTAAAATTGGCCCAGAATTACAAAGGGATTCATGGTTGAGGAAGACCCAACCGGAGACACCTAATCCGATTCGCATTTGTCGCTCAGCAAAGCTTTGCGCATCCCTGCCGGCAGCGTGCGCGACGGACAATCTTTCACTCTCTTTATTCTTCAAATAAACCACGCTGGTTGTTGAAGGGATCAACATTGAGACGCGATTGAGTAGCTCCGCTAAAGTATTGTGAAGCGAAAGGCTGCTGCCAATGGATTGGGCGATCTCGTAAAGCAGAAGCGCTTCACGATGCGCTTCTCTAATTTTATCCAGAGGCGAAGCTGGCTCAATAATGTTTTCGACATTCGAGGAATGAAGACCGATGGAATTGCTTTGATGATCCTCATAAGCTGAAGGTTGACAGGCAGCAATTTCAGTTTCAAATTCCTGTAAATGCTTGAAAAATTTTCCGACTAAATGTGGATCAAAAACAGTTCCTGCCTGATTTTCAATTGATCTGATCGCTTCACTGCGTGACAAAGGGAGCTGATGTGAATGTCCTTCTCGAAGGCTATCAAAACTTTCAACCAAGCTAAGAATTCTGGCTGTGATCGGGATTTCTTCACCACTTAATCCATCCGGATAACCTTTTCCATCCCACCTTTCGTGATGATGCCGAACGATTGGAACAACCGGATACGGAAATTTTACCTGACTAAGAATTTCGGCGCTGACGACAGGGTGAATCTTGAGCTTTTCCTCTTCAGATTGTGTGAGGTAACCTGGTTTGTTGAGGATATAATCGGGGACAGCTAATTTCCCGACATCGTGCAACATGGCTCCAGCTTCGATGGCCTGCGATTCAAGCTCTGAGAGGCCGGTCATATTGGCTAACCCCCGACCGTAAATTTTGACCCTGACAACGTGTTCAGTCGTGGCGTTATCTTTCGCATCAATCGCCAATGCCAGCGCCTGCACAATTGAAAGATGAAGGTCGTTCATTTCTTCGATACGGTGCATTTTCTCTTCGACTTTGTTGTTATATTGGGAATATGACCAATAAATTAAGACGAGGACAGGCGGCGCGGCGATAATCGCGACCCAGCCTAATTGCTGAACGCAAAAATAAGAGATGACGGAAACAAATGATAACGGGAAATAAGTGACGGCAGTCCACAGATTATTATCAACCCAGGTGCGCCAGATTGAAGTGTGGTAACGCAGGCTCAGAATCGTCGCTAGCATTGAGCTATTAATTAGAAAATGAACTGTAGAAACCACAAAAAGCGGCAAAATTAAACGAGGAGCTGAATGATTGAGTTCGTGATAAGGAGTTAAGTCGAGCAATTTCATCATTAGCTCGTAGCTCAAACTGATACCAAAAAAAGCGCAGGACAGCATCGCCATCGAAAAAAGATTACTGCCAATCCTGCGCACACTGCGCACTGAGGCGACGAATCCGTCCAATCCACTTACAACCACTGCCGCCGCCGGGCCGTGCAAGACTAATAATAGATATGTCAACGCATCTGAAAGCGACAATGATTGTTGTGTTTTGTTTCCGAATTTTAATCCCGGAGTTGACAGGGGAACAGGCTTCAAACTAACGATAACCACAGCTACCGCAAACGCGCAAATCTCAGTCAAATGACTTCGTTCTTCGGCAAACAGCAACACCAGATTTCGCAGCCAGTAACTTCCTCCGAGAACAATAATTGTCCACTGAAAGATTCTCGCTGGAAGCGGATGTATTACGCGTTTCGTCACTAAAGTAAATTACCTATGAGCTAGGGTTGTTAAAGTGGAGGAGAAATACAAAGTGGAGCGTCGGAATCTGAGGCTGAATCCGAGGGCAGCTTCAAGCAGTAATGCAGTATATCCAATATTCAAAAATTAAGGGAGAACTTTATTTAGGCCGACCTCCAATTGCCTAAAATTCTTCCGAATCCAGGGTGAATTACACAGGGGAAAATTGTTTATCGTATGATGAGTTTTTGATACTAACTGTAACAAATGAAAAGGCGTATGAACTACTGGCAGCGAAATCAAAGGAAGGTAACTAGAAAAAATAGATGCGAGTCGGGAGGTGGTAGACAGTAGACGGAAGACAGTAGTTTTTCCTCACAGATTGACCAGATATGTTCTACTGACCACCGTCCACCGTCTACTAATTTAGACTGCCAAGGGTGTCAGGTACCTTGCCTGATATTCGCTCTGATTCACAAATCCCGCGTATTCATAAATGTGGCGTGCAACGGTTTCTTCCGGCTCTACAACCAGGCAAACGGACTGTTGCTGTTGCAAGCGTTGCTCGGTGAGTTCAGCGACACACTCTTTCGCAATATTGCGACCGCGAAATTCGGGGTGTGTCCAGATGCCTTCCAGATAAATGGCGGTGGGGGTCACACTTTGCAATTCGACCTTAAAAACGAGCTGTCCTGATTCCAACTTGATCCATGTCCGTCCAAGTTCGATGCGCACTCTCACGCGCTCACGAAAGCCATCAGGATCAACCACGCGGGGATCAACCCTTGTTGCTTCCAGATGAAGTTGGCCTTGCACTTCAAGGATGGCATCAAGGTGTTCGAGATTGGCTTGCTGTAGTTGTAATTGTGGCGCCGTTGGGCGCACGGCCTTTTCGCAGACGTACCAACAAAGTTCCCGCGTAGTTTGCGTTTCTCGTCCACCCGCAGCCAGGAGTTGCCCGAAGAGTTCAACTTCAGCTCGGGGGCCGAAGACCACGAAGCCTTTCGCTTTAATTTCGCATACGGTGCGTGCGAAATCAGGAAGCGCGGCAGCATCACCGCAGAACATTATTTGATGACCGAGCAGGGCGACTGCGGCTAACTCATCATTACTGAACCAGCCAAAAAACTGGCCTCTCAGTTTAGGCGAGCAAAGGCCGTGGTCGTCAATGAGTCCTCGCAGGAAAACGCTTTCGAGCGGATAGCTTTGTAATAAGTGCTTCGCTGCTGCCCGGTCATTTTCAGTTAGTTCGCGGACGCTCTGATGCGACGATTGAAAATGTTCCTGCTGATATGTTTGTAATGCTTGTTTCATAAACCTCCCTGAAAACTTCGTGAATTTAAATGTCAAAATACGAAGCTGTCAGGTTATGGTGCCGGCTGCATTCCAGTCGTGTTGTCGCCCATTAACGCGGAACCTTTGATCACTGAATTCGCTGTAGCTGTTCCTTCGGCTAAGACCTGTCCATCAGCTAACACCGCACCATCGGCCAATACCGCGCCATCAGCCAAGACTGCGCCGTCGGCTAATATCGCGCCACTGGTGAAGACGATATTTGCGGCATCTGCCAAAACGGCTCCACTTGTGGTAACCAGAAAGGCTCCGGGTTTGAAGGTTGCACTATAGGTTTTTCCGGTGACCAGTTGGAACGCCGTCCCGCTGTAAGTGGTAGCGTCAGCCAACACCGCACCGTTAGCATAAACGCCCTGCCAATATTGCATTAGCGGACTGCCATACAGGAATCCGTAATTCGTCACGATGCCTTGTCCCCACTTGACGGTTTGACCGGCAATGATGCTTTGTTGCGTTGGTAAGGCTGCCGTCAGCAGTGCCGTACCATTTGTGGTTGGCAGTGTTGGTTTAATTAATCGTGCTAATCTAACTGCGCCATCCACATTCAGCTCACCCGCGCCTTGTTCCAGCATGTTGAAGCCTGCCAGCGGTTGCGCCGTATACATCAGAATTGCCTTCACCATATTTGGCGTCAAATTCGGATTCGTGTGAATGAGTAGAAGTGCCGCACCAGAGACAATTGGAGCAGACATTGATGTTCCACTCAGGTACATCAATTTATCCGTTGAAACGGTAGTGCTTCCAGTCCCCAGTGTCGGATACTGGGAAATCAATTTGTTAGCAGTGCTATTGTAACTTGACCTTGCGCCGATCAGTTTATTACCGGGAGCAATCAAATCAGGTTTAATTAAATTGTCATATTTTCTTACCCCATTAACTGTCGCATAGCTGCGTGTTGGTCCTCGTGAACTAAAGGTAGTAACTGTATCATCGGAGCGGGTATTCGTGCCGAAAGTATTGGCTGCGCCGACAGTAATCACCGAGGGATCATTCCCTGGTGAATGGATGGCTCCATAAACCTTTCTACCATTCAAATCCTTACCGTAGTTACCTGCCGCGCAAACGACTACGATTCCAGCATTCCACGCTCGACGAGCTGCCAGGCAGAGCGGATCATTTTTATAGCTATCTTTGGCAATGGTACCTAAGCTCATGTTGATAACCCGGATATTCCAATTTGTTTTATTCGCGACGCACCAATCAAGCGCAGCAATCAGGTTGCTGGTTGTTCCCTGACCGTTGCTATCCAAGACACGAAGGCTAAGGATATTTGATCCACCAGCAACTCCTGAGTAGCTAGCATTGTTTAAGGTGTAGTCTCCTCCAAACATTGTCGTGACGTGTGTGCCGTGTCCATAAGGATCACCCAAAATGTTTTGACCGGTAAAATCATTTTGATAAACGACTTTGTTGGTTCCACTGGAAGACACCCATTTCATCAGGCTATGATTTGTATCAATTCCGCTATCAATTACAGCAATATGTCCTACCCCGCCATCAAGCCAGGTGTTGGGATCGGTATCACCTTTGTCAACGATGCCAGAGTTCATAGATCCGGTAGTATCTGATACGTGTCCGGAGGCTGACACCGGACGATCCGGGCTAATGTAGGCAATGTCATTGTCGGCAGCCAATAAACGAACCATGTTCCGCGGCACTTCAACGATGGAAAGCCCCAGTCTTTCCAGTCTGCGCGTGGAGCGTCCACCCAGCTGCGCCAGTTTTTCCTGTTTGACAATTTCCGGCGTGTTGTCAGCGAATTGGACGATGAAGCTCTGTTTTTCTTCAGGATTAATGTCGACAGAGGGAATCGTAACTCCGTTGATGCGTGAGCGTTCTGCACGTGAAACCGTTTCGCGGCGCGAACGTAATGTTTCTCTGGTACGACCAGTGTTCGAAGATTTTTCATCATCCTTGGTCAGGATTTCTTCCAGATCTGGAGCGAGTTTTGATTCGCCTCCGCGGTTACCACGAACTTCTTCACGCGTCAGGCGATCAGGAGAGGCGGCAAGTGTAAATGATGGCACATTCAAAATTCCGATTAAAGCAAAAACGATTAGTTTATTCATGGAAATTCACCAAAGCTATTAAGTTCTTGGGGGAACAACTGCGACACTTGAATTTAACTCTGCAACTTTGTTTGTTTTATGATGTGTTTTTGATAACTGCCGTGACAATTGGAAGTTAGTGCCGATTAGACCTGCCAAGACATTGCCGAGTTTGAACTTTGCAATATTTCAGACATATAACGGTTTGCGTCGGACACGAATTTAGGATTCATTCAGTTGCGTGCGTCGTATCAGTAGCTCGCGCGTCAGCAAGGGCTGCCTCGACATTAATGCCTTCGCTTCAACGAACGTCTTTCGGGAGCAGCCCTTGCTGACGCGTGGGCTACTGACCATTCGTTTCTACACAAGTATTCCAGCTCCGTAGGAGTGAAATATTTATAGGAGTTACGCTACCAAATTACCATGCTCCCACGGAGCGACATCTGAGGCTCCGATGGAGCTAAAAGCCAATATTTACGGGCTTGCTATAAACATTCCGCTCCGCTGGAGCTTAAATCAATCGGACTTGTGTAGAAATGAATGCTACTGACACTGAGTCGCTGACATTTGAAATCCGCTATAAAGAATTCAGTCTCGAATTCTGGACGGATTGATTTTTGTTGACTCTGATTCTCACCGCACGTATAAACCTTCCTCCAATTACCGCGCCCTTGGTTATACCTGCAAGCAACTTACATTTTCGACACACCCTTATGAAATTACTCTGTGTTTTGCTCGGCTTATTTTCAATGCCCGTGTTTTCTCAAAGCAATGTTACCTTTTCTGATATTACGAAAGCCTCAGGCATCAACTTCATCAATCAATCATCACCAGAAAAACGCTTCATCATCGAAAGTATGGGTGGTGGCGTCGCGTTTTTTGATTTTGATAACGATGGCAAGCTCGATATTTATTTGGTGAATTCGTACTCCGTCGAAGATGCCCGAAAAAATAAACCACGCCCACCCGCCTCGCTCTATCAGAATTTGGGGAATGGCAAATTTGTAGACGTCGCCCTCACCGCCGGTGTCGCGAATCCTGGTTGGGCGATGGGCGTCAATGTGGCCGATTTCGACAATGACGGATTTGATGATTTATTCGTCACCTGTTTCGGAGCCAATAAACTTTATCGAAATTTGGGCAACGGAAAATTTGCGGATGTTACCGCGAAGTCGAAATTAGGCTTGAGCAGCTTTTCCACCGGAGCAGCTTGGGGAGATTACGATAAAGACGGCAGACTGGATTTGTATGTGAGCGGATATGTGGATTTTGGCGTAGCGGGAATCGCTGAACCGAGCGGAGCTACCGATCAAATGTGGGGTCATGCGGCTTCTGAAAATCCTAAAGCTTCATCAGCCAGAATTTCCTCGCCAAAGCCCTTGCCTGAACTCAAAACAAATCGCCCGCATCCGGTGTTTTGGGGAGGAGTTAAAACTCAGGCAAGAAGCCAGGCACGAAGCCAAACAGGAAGTCAGGTACAGGAGCCTGTTAAGGGCGACACGTGCAGCTATCGTGGTGTCAGCGTCCAGTGCGGGCCACGTGGACTCGCAGGTGCGGACGATCATCTTTATCACAACAACGGCGACGGAACGTTCACGGATGTCACGATCAAAGCTGGCGTCGAAGACAAGAATAAATTTTACGGCTTGGGTGTGAAATGGACGGATTTTGATGATGATGGTTGGCTGGATATTTTTGTCGCGAACGATGCGACTCCAAATTATGCGTATCGAAATAATCATGATGGAACATTCACAGAAGAAGGCCTCGTCCGTGGTGTGGCGGTAGATGGGAATGGTCTGGAGCAGGGTTGCATGGGCGTCAGCATTGGTGATTATGATCGTGACGGGAAATTGGATATGGCAATTTCGAATTTTGCTGACCAATATAATGTGATTTATAAAAATGGTGTGAAGGGCAACTTTTCGGACGCGACGAAGGCGACTAACACTGCGGATTCCAGCTTGCCATTTGTAGGTTGGGGATTGCGCTGGTTTGATTACGACAATGATGGCTGGCTAGATTTAATGGTCGCGAATGGTGGAGTCTACCCACAACTTGAAGGCGCTTTTTCCGGTAGCGAATACCGACAACGAAAACTTTTTTATCGGAATTTGCGCAACGGTACATTCGCTGAAATTGGTACGCAGCTCGGTTCAGCTTTGTCAGCGCGGAGAGTTTCACGCGGTGCGGCCTGGGGCGATTTTGATAACGATGGTGATTTGGATGTGATTGTAAATGAAATTGATGGCGCGCCTTCGTTACTCAGAAATGACAGCGGACACACGGCAGGGAATTGGTTGATGCTGAAACTGCAAGGTACCAGATCGAATCGCAACGCAGTCGGCGCGAAAGTAACAGTGAAGGCCGGCACGCTAACGCAGGTACAAGAAATTTACGCTGGAGACAGTTATTTGTCCCACTCAGATTGGCGGTTACATTTTGGATTTGGTACAGCGAAAACAATTGATGAAATCGAAATCAAATGGCCGAATGGCAAAATCGAAAAGAAAACGAAAATTGCCGTGAATCAAATCATGAAAATCATCGAGTAAAGCATGGAGTACAAGCTTCCTGTACAGTTGGTCACGGCCACTTCTAGTTCAGTTGTTAATGAAGGTCAATATCTCTGGTTGATAGTTTCTGCACGAACTCCAAAATGAAATCCGCTCTACTTTCTACAGACGCCAGAGGTAATTCAATCAGAGAATATCCGGCAGCTTCATAACACAAAACCATCGCTTCGAACGTGGCTTCGGATTCCTGAAACGTTTGCTTTCGCTCCGTATCGTTTTCATAAATTTCTTTCCAGGGCGGCGCTATTAAAACCTGCGGATTGTATCGGTAATGTTTTGTTGCTATGTGCAGATGAAGATTGTCTGTCAATCCAATCAGATTTGAGTATCCAAGCACATCAACAATTCCGCGATCAAAGAAAATAGGTTTCTGGTTATCCAAGTTTGAGCGATATGCCTGTATCTCCCGCGCCAGCATCAATTCTCGGTACGTCCGAACATCATCCCAGGGGAGGGCTGTTCCACCGATGCGAACCTGTTCCTGAATAATTTCGCGTCCCGCTTCAGTGATGCAGCGCATCCCGCGCCGTAGCAATTCATTCATGACGCTGGTTTTTCCTGAGCCAGG
>JAYTCQ010000333.1:0-9232 GCA_043736395.1 Blastocatellia bacterium
GACAGCTAATTTTCCCGAACAATGAATCATGAGAGCGTCAGAGGAGGGAACCTTGCTGGCGCGTTGAATATCAGTTTTTTGGATAATCCAATTGAACAAGCTTTCAATTGGTTGACGGAGCTTGTTGACTAAACGGGACGTATATTTTTCGGTGGCAGTCAGGTCTCGTGTTTTCGGTTTTTTGCAGGGGATCAGTAATTGTGAGTCCTGCGCTGCCATGGAGTATGACAGTTGCTGGTCGGCATAGGCCATGTCGCCAATCACCGTCGTCTGCGGCAGTGACAGGGCGAGTTGTTTGACAATAGTGACATCGTGAGGCACACAGCCAGACCTGGTCTGGCACGGGCAGTTTTCCAGTGCGACGCCGGGCGAGGACGTGCAGGCGCAGCCCGTGAAAACGCGTCTTTTTCGCGGCACAATACCCGCTATCAGCGAGGTCACGCGCGACTTTTGCCGTGTAAGAAGGTCCTTGCTGCGCCAACATAATCGGCAGTGAATCCACTAACGTATCCATCTCCCTGGGAAGGTTTGCTGTCACTTGCGCCTGCAAACTGGCTCCTAAGGTTTGAAAGGTCGGCTCCAACTGATTGAGCCGATGCACAAAGGTCTGGTAGCTCGGCAACGCCGGAAACCACGCTGCCCAGTACTCTTGGATAAATTGATGCATCTGTTTCTTTTGAAATTTGTCATTCAAATGCGCAAACATCCAGGTCGTGACAATTTCCTGATCCGTGAAGTTGGTCTTCTGATTATTGCTCATCCGTTGAAAACAGCTTGCCTCCGAAATATTGTAAACTTGGCAGACAAATAGATATATTTGAATTAGTAGTTCTTTCATCGCAAAAAGATTCTACCCATTCTACTATTTGTCTGTCTTCATCTACTGATTCGCATCTATATCAAAACTAAAACGAGTTCTGACCCGCTTCCTCGATAAGCAATAATACTGAAATGGTTTCAATTCTGCACTCTCATCAAAGTCTTCTGGCAAAACAATAATCAAATCAATATCGCCAGGATAAACCTTACTCGTAACAAAACTGCCATCAACAAATACAGCACGAATCAAATTAGCTGAGCGCAATTCTTGAAAAAGCTGCGCTAGTTTTTCGCATAATCGTATCTGTGTATCAGTTGAACTAAACCTTCCAAAATGCGCGACGAGTTCATCGAAAGCACATTCCTGAATTCCTTCTGGTAAATAACCATCGTCATTTAATGCTGGTATTGCCACTTATTCTCTCTTCAATTCCCTTTAAAATGCCCAACGATTCTCTCCGCTTGCTGCTGCCCCACAAAAGGTCGCAATTCCTCCACACTCGCCTGACTTACTTTCTTCAAACTGCCAAAATTTCTGAGCAACCTTTCCTTCAATTTTTCTCCCACTCCCGGAATCAAAGTCAACTCAGATTTGAAATCGCGGATTGATCAACGCTTGCGATGATAGCTCACAGCGAAGCGTTGTGTTTCGTCTCGAATCATTTTCATTTGTCGCATCAAAGTTGAAGCTGGCTCAATATACAACAAAATTGATTTGCTTATTTCACATTACCGATGCGGAGGATGCTCACCAATTTGGAATAAAGCTCGTCGAAGATTTACAAGTCCGGTGCGATTTAACTTTAGCGCATCAATCGTTGCTCTACCAGTTGATGTCAAGCCGATTATCAACGTAAAACTTTAGTTCCATGCGAAATGTTCATTCCAATTGTTTTGTCGGGGATGAAAAAGCGGGACGATTTTTTCAGAAAGCGAATCAATGTAGGATATCCGCTCTGATTTATGCTGGTTGCACCCAAAGCAACAAAGCGCAAGATTTTCTAGTTCAGTGACCCCTTCCAAAATATGAGGTTGAATGTGGTCAATCGTCATTGGGTCAGAAGAAAACTTAGCCTGCGCGAGACAATATTCGCAGCAACGACTGGCACGCTCTGAGACAATTCGACGAAGCTCTACCGGAATATATTCAGACATTTTCAGGAAAGTGAAGTCCAAGCTGGTTCATCAATTCCGGCAGAGTCAATCCCCGAAATTTAGCCAATTCAACCATTGCCGCGACCCTCTTGGCGTGAACTATTTCTGCTTGATCGGTCAAAGTAGTAAGCTCCAAATATTCATCATCCTCAATCTGATGTGTCGCGCGTTTTTCACGCAATTTTAAAATTCTCTCCCTGAGATGAGAAGGTAAAACTTGATAAATTTGAGACAACAGATCGGATTCAGTTGAAGTTAAATGAACTGCTTTACGTTCTGCTTTTTCAATTAACACGCGATCAAAAACGCGGTCTAATTCTGACAGGCTGAGACGATGAACAGCAGAAATAATCTGATCAGTTGAAATTTGACTAGAATTCGCTTCCATAACTATTTATTCCTCAACGAACATGCTACCCCTTGAATAGCCGGGGTCGCAAGTCATAAGTTTTCCAGGATCATTCTAGCTCACTTCCTTAAAATGCTCGACAATCCTTTCCGCCTGTTGCTGCCCCACAAACGGTCGCAATTCCTCCACACTCGCCTGACTCACTTTTTTCAAACTGCCGAAATTTCTTAACAATCGTTCCTTCAATTTCTCGCCCACGCCTGGAATTGAAGTTAGTTCGGATTGAAAATCGCGCATTGATCTGCGCTTGCGATGGTAGGTCACGGCGAAGCGATGCGTTTCATCTCGGATCATTTTCACGAGGCGCATCACCGGCGAAGTCGGCTCCACCACAATCGGTTCATTCTCGCGCCCTTTCACCAGCATGTGAGAAATTTCTGAATGCTGACCTCGCGGTTTAACTAAGCCGACCATTGAAATATTCGCTAAGCCGAGTTCGTGCATTGCCGCCGCCGAAGCGGATAATTGGCCCTTGCCTCCATCAATAAAAATTAAATCCGGCAACGGTTTTTCTTCGCGGAGCAAGCGCGAATATCGTCGGTACACTGCCTCCCGCATCGAAGCGAAATCATCCGCGCCTTCGACGGATTTGATAATAAATTTACGGTAGTCGGATTTCTTCATTTCGCCGTTTTCGCAAACGACCATTGCGGCTACGTTGTCGGAGCCTTGAATATTTGAAATATCGAAGGACTCAATCCTGACCGGCAATTGCGGCAGCGCCAGCACGTCCTGAAGCTGCACTAAAACTTTTGAATAATCAGGTTTGATGACGCGGAAACGTTGCTCGAAACCGAGCTTGGCGTTTTTTTCTACGAGGTCAATCAGCTCACGTTTTTTGCCGCGCTGCGGGTCCAGAATGCGAACGCGTTGACCGCGTTTTTCGCTTAACACTTGTTCCAAAACTTCACGACTTTCCCAGTCTACGGGCACGTGAATTTCCAGAGGAATATAATTATTTTGCGTGTAGTACTGTTCCCAAATCTCTCCTAAAAATTCACTCGGACTCCAGCCTTCTTCTGCTAAATCTTCCCAATAAAATTCACGGCGTCCGACAATTTTCCCTTCGCGCATCGTGAACAATTGCAGCGCGATTTGCGCCCCTTCGCGGTAATATCCAAAGATGTCAATGTCCTGATCCGGCATCGTCATCATCTTCTGCTGTTCGTGCAAAGCGCGTCGTGTTTTCAGCAAATCGCGGTACTTCGCCGCCTGTTCAAAGCGCAATTCCTCCGAAGCTTTCAGCATCCGCGCTTCCAAACTTTCAGCCAATTCCTTATCTTTTCCTTCGAGCAAAAGCCTGACATCGCTCGCCACTTCCTTGTATTCTTTTTTGCTGCAAAGATCAGCCTGACACGGCGCCATGCAGCGCTTGATTTGATATTCCATGCACGGACGTTTGGCGCGTTTATAGATTTCGTACACTTCATCCGAACACGTACGGAGCTGAAATTCGCGGTTGATGAGCGCGACCGTTTTATCAGCTAACGAAGCAGGAAGGTACGGCCCAAAATATACCGCGCCATCTTTTTCAAGTTTGCGAACTTTGACGACGCGTGGGAAGTCTTCATTGATCGTGAGCTTGATGTGCGGGTACTGCTTATCATCCTTGAGCATCACGTTGTACTTTGGTTTGTGCAACTTGATGAGATTAGATTCCAGCACCAACGCTTCTTTTTCGTTGTCCGTCACAATGATTTCAACATCCACAATCCGCGACACCAACCGCTGCGTCTTGGCATCCATCCCACGCGAACTTTGAAAATATTGCCGGACACGATTACGCAACACCTTCGCCTTGCCAACATAGATAATATTTCCCTTAGAATCCTTGTAGATGTAACAGCCAGGCTGAAGCGGCAGGTTCTGTAATTTTTCGTCGAGCGTCATAGAGAAATTATGTATGATGTTAAGAATAAAACCAAAACTTGAATTTTATATGATAAAGAAAATAAGTGAATCAATTCAGAAAAGTGAACTCTCGCTGCATTCAATGTTAGTGACTTTCCTTAGTCAAAATCCAGAACCGAAAATAATTCCTTTTGAAGAACATACAACTGCCACCTTGAGACAGGCTGAAGCGAATATCGAACATAGCTCGTCTGAAGACAGCAGGACTAAATACTGGAGGGAGCGCAAATCACGTCCGACAATTGATAACATTGGATCAAATCTTGAATGGGGTTTATTGATGAGTTGCGTTAACTTGAATCCTGCTTGGCGTCACGATGGATGGTGGTGTGATGGAGTTGTCTTCTTTGACGTTGAATTAAATTCGCCTGAACCGAATTCATTGCGTGGGATGGCATTAACTTACTGGCTCACAAGTGAAGGCACTCTCAGCAACGATAAAAATCTTCCCGGGTTTGCTTTGGCTGAATTTGACCTGAAATTAGTGGGCGATGAAAAACAACTAAAGTATGCAATTTCTCTTTGGATGGACGATCATTATTACAGTTTTTCTGATTATGAATTCATTACTTTACCGCTAGGTTCTCAAGTTGCGCGCCAACCACAAATGATTACATTATTGAGATTCGTTGAGGAAAAAACCGAATACGATAAAATAAAACTTCCGAAGATTGATTTTCAAAAATCTGTTCTTCCATCTCTATTTCAAAAATTTGCACCACATTTAATTCCCGCGGATCAAAAATTTCAGAGCCTAAAAAAAGATGACACAGTAACCTTGCCTCCTTACCATGAAAACTCGTTGCTTTCTGAATTACATCTGTCCCAACTCATTAAAAAATTAGCCGATCCAGATTTCAGAATCTCTTGCAGAGCCGCTGACATTATCGGTGAAAAAGGCACGGAAGCACGGCAAGTAATTCCTAATTTACTTTCGATTATTTACGATGCGGATAAAAATGATTCCATACGTGGAGACTCATTCACGGCAATTGCAAAAATCGGAGTTGATGAAAATGAAGCGATCAAATTATTTGAATTTCTCAGCCATAATCCTCCTTGGTGGATTTCGACTTTTAATAAACCGAACTTATTAGAAATATTAATTTCTGCTAGTTCGAATGCTATGCCATCCGTCTTGACTTATCTAAGAAATGATAAAGACGATCCAAATTGTGAATACGATATTTCTTCAATTTCATTCAATTATTTAAAGCAACAAGGCGAAGCAGCGATGCCAGCCTATCTCGAATTAATCAAAATGGATAAATGGCTCCGAGATACTTTGATCGCATTGCCCTGCGCAGGTGAAAAAGCGGTTCCCGCTTTAATCGAAACTCTAAGAAATGAAGTGGCATATATGCGCGCTCTTGCTGTTGAAGGTTTAGGGAAAATTGGAAGCCCTGCCGCGCTTAGTTCATTGAATAGAGCACTGCAAGATTCTGACTTACTCGTCTGCACGCGCGCCGCTGAAGCACTTGGAAAACTTGGCGCAGTCGCAGTGCCGTTATTGATCGAAGCGTTAGAAATCGAAGACAAATTAATTTTATGCTGGGTGATAAAATCGTTAGGAGAAATCGGCGCAGCGGCGAAATCTTCACTTGATAAATTGATGGTTTTAGCAATCTCAGATGATGTCACAATCAATTATTATGCAACTCGCGCCATTGAACAAATCTCGTAAAATATTCTGATAGTAAATCCTGAAAATCCCGTCAATCCTGTCAAAAAATTCCGGCTTCGTTCATAATTCAGCCGATATGAACTTTCCATTTACTCTCGCAGAAAATCGCCGTTTCGACGTCGTCGGATTCGGACTCAATGCCGTAGATCATCTCGTATCCGTCCCTCGCTACCCCGCTTTTAATACGAAATCCGCGATGACGGAACATCGTCAATGCCCCGGTGGACAGGTCTCTTCGGCGATGGTCGGAGCGCAGCGGCTCGGCTTGAATGCCTGCTACATCGGCAAAGTCGGCAACGATCACGAAGGTAAATTGATGATTGATTCGTTGCGCGATGAAGGCGTAGACGCGAACCACGTCATCATCGCTCACGGTGCGCGGACGCAATCCGGCGTCATCATTATCGAACAGCTTTCGGGTGAACGGACGATCATGAATCACTACGATCCGCGTACCAGAATTATGCCGGATGAGCTGCGCTTTGAAACGATTTCCAACGCAAGAATTTTGCATTTGGATGGCTACGATACGAAGGCGGCTACGGCGGCGGCCAGATGGGCGCACGAAGCGGGAATGCCTGTCACGATGGATTTGGATACGGTTTATAAAGACCTCGATGAATTGCTGCCGCATGTAGATTGCCTCATCACTTCGCAGAGTTTGGCGGGGGAGCTTTCGGGCATTTACGATGAACGAGAAGGATTGAAAAGACTTCACGACAGGTATGGTTGTTACCTGGTCGCAATGACGCAGGGCGCGCGCGGTTCACTTGCCTATGTAGAAGGAAATTTTATTGCGACACCGGGTTTTCGACCTCCGGTTTGCAAGGATACAACAGGCGCGGGTGATGCGTTTCGCGCGGGGTTTATTTATGGATTGGCGAATGGATTGAGCATCGAAGAAACACTGCGATGCGCGAATGGGGTAGCTGCTTTGAGTTGTCGGGAATTAGGCGCACGGGCAGGTTTGCCGAATCAGAAAGAGCTGGAAGAATTTATCAAAACATAGCGCAATCCAGCCATGGTTGCGACAGGGCTTCAAAAGGCTAATCTATTACTCAATCACGACTTTGGATTTTAATTCTTTTTCGCGTAATCAGGTTTCCTGAAAGTTTGCGGTAAAGTAAAAGATTAAGCTCTGCGAAGCGCAGAGCTTGTCGCAACCATGGCTGGATTGCGCTACGATGAATGCGCTACGGTTATATCAAATGACTCAACAATCCATCGCGCAATTTCGGCTCAAACCAGGTGGATTTTGGCGGCATAATTTCTCCCGCGTCCGACACGGAAAATAATTCATCCAGCGAAGTTGGATACATCGAAAATGCCACTGCCGCCTTGCCTTCATTGACTATTTTTTCCAGTTCCTGCGTCCCGCGAATGCCGCCGACAAAGTCAATTCGTTTGTCAGTTCGTACATCGGCGATCCCTAAAATTGGAGACAATAACCGATCCTGTAAGACACTGACATCAAGCCGATCAATCAAACCCAACGGTTGCGTAGCTTCAGTTTTCAACTTTAACCCGTACCATTTTCCTGCCAGATACATCGCAAAATTTCCGCGTTCGGACGGGACAGGATTCGCGTCTTCAGTGACAACAAAACTGTACCGAACAGCTTCCAATAAAGCCTCCGGCATGAGTCCGTTCAAATCCTTGACGGCGCGGTTATAGGCCAGAATTGCTAATTGATCGTCGGGGAATAAAACGCATTGGAAAAAATTATATTCTTCTTCGCCGTTATGATCGGCGTTATTCGCGCGCAGTTCCTGCCGCGCTCGTGAAGCACTTTTCGCGCGGTGATGACCATCCGCAATATAAAAATTTGGAACTGCTGCGAAGGCTTCAATCAGCTGCGGATTCAATTCAACGGGAAGTTTCCAAATTGTATGTCCAACTCCGTCCGGCGCAGTAAAATCAAACAACGGTGATGTAGTCAGTATTGCCGCGAGAATGGAACTAATTCGCTTATCATTTCGGTACGCCAAAAACACTGGCCCGGTCTGTGCACGAAGCGTCAGCATGTGCTGCGTACGATCATCTTCTTTGTCTTTGCGGGTTCGTTCGTGCTTGCAGATAATGTCAGTGTCGTATTCGTCTACGGCGCAATTCGCGACTAATCCGGTTTGCTCACGATCTCCCATTTTTAATTTGTAAAGATAAAAACTCGCGTGATCTTCGACGATCAGCGGAGCCTCAGCAATCAGGTTATTAAAGTTTGATTTCGCTTTGGCGTAGACTTCCTCGGAATGAATATCCGTGCCATCAGGCAGGTCAATTTCAGGACGCGAAACATGTAAAAAGCTGAGCGGGCTATTTGCCGCCAAAGCCCGTGCCTCTTCAGTATTGACGACATCGTACGGCACTGCGGACACAGCCGCTGCCTGCTCTGGATTTGGACGTAAAGCGCGAAAAGGTTTGACGATAGCCAAGATGATTTCTCCTTAGTGATTTTGTGTCAGTACCACCTGCGGTAGCGGGTGGGTCATTTGCCACGAGCTACCACCCGCTACCGCAGGTGGTACTGACTCGAAATAATTACGGTCGCATCAACTTAAATAATTCAAAATAAAATCGCAGCATTCCACCATACTGCGCGGCCTGACCGGGGCCGTTGTATTGCTCGGCGAATCCGACAAAATCCTGATTCTGGAGCGCGATAATTTTACTCGAAATTGTTCCGGGGCCTTGAATAAAATCGAATAATCCAACCACTTGATTTCGTTCATCGCGGCTGAAATTATCGAACATCAGCCCCGCCGATTCATAACCTATCAGATTGTAATTCGCGCCCATAATTTGCGGCAAGCCCATACTAATCGAACGCTTCGCCATTTCATCATTCAAGGATTTGGCTTTATTAAAGGCGTTCCATTCGCCGTCCTGCGTACCGTGAAAATCTATCCATGATTGATTCGCATCGTTGCGAAAACGATGCTTTGTCCACGACTGCGCTTGATCGAACGAAAAGAAACTATTGTATTTAGCCGCGTTATCTTTGCCCCATAAACGCCAGAAATAATGATTTTCAAAACGGATAATCAGACGACCGTTCACGAATCCTGAA
Organism: Blastocatellia bacterium; assembly: GCA_043736395.1. Lineage (GTDB taxonomy): Bacteria > Acidobacteriota > Blastocatellia > RBC074 > RBC074 > JAFDVL01. The sequence continues at coordinate 9,046 of JAYTCQ010000333.1, forward strand.
CCGCTGGATTCGGCTGCAATCACGGAAGTCGCAACGGCTACATCCATCCGCAATTTATCCGAAAGCTTCTGCAAAATTCCGCCGTATTTATTCCAGATTTTGGTGAGCTGGATCGTTCGACTGTCCGCATCATGAGGCGCAGAAATCAAACGTTGCGGCGCAAGTGCCCATCCCGCAACCGCAGGAT
>JAYTCQ010000334.1:0-22107 GCA_043736395.1 Blastocatellia bacterium
GGTATTAAGCGTTTTTGCCGGTAGTGGCACGGTTGGAAAGCCTACCTTAAATTCCACCTGGATTCCTTTCCCGTCTTCCGGGGCTGTGGGCGCAACATCATTTTTCATGTTTGCTCCTGAGGCAATCACTGTCAGTAGTAACGGGCAGTTCGTTTATATCAGTGATTCCCGATATGCGCGCGTGATGCGTGTTGATCGGACTACCTCAACAGCGTCATTAGTTGTGCAGTTAGGACAGTTCAATGTATCTAATACGTTAGATTTCACGAACAGCCCGATGCCTGCCGGACTGGCGCTCGTTAATGATAGTCTTTATATTTCACAGAATGGTACTGCGACAGGAAGCCTCGGCCAGACCGTGGTTCGGATTGATAATGCAAGCACTGTCAGTGGCGCGCAAACTGTACCATCTTCTGGAGCTACGACTACCAACCCAACAGTTAATCTGATAGCCGGAACCTCAGGTATTCGCTGTGATTTCACTGCTGGGAATTGTGGTGATGGCGGAGCTATTGTAAGTAATTCCTTTGATCTTTACACCAATAGCAACATTATGTCCTCGAATCTGCAAAGCGATGGGAATGGTCTCTTCCTGGCAGATCAAGGGTTCTTAAATCGAGGTCGAATTCGATATTTAAATACAAGTGGCAGCTCCGCAACTATTGGAGCAGTGACGGTGCCTTCTGGTAACGCTACAACTGTTATTGGTTTAGGTTTGGCGGAGCCGTATGATGGAGGGCCAGCAACGAGTGCCAATTTCTCCAGTAATCCGGTAGGTGTTACCACCGATAGTAACGGAAATCTTTATATTGCCGAAGCCTCAGGGCAGAGCTTAAGTAATGGTGCTCTGCGGTTCGTCAATCGAACTGGAAGTACGCTGAATATTTACGGACAATCAGTCGCTCCCGGCAATATTATTCGTGTTAACAATGCTGTAGATACGACAATGGCAATGCCTGAGAGTACGAATCCGACGACGGCATATTTCAATTCGATTCAGGCAGTCAAATCGAATGCCAGCGGAATTTTCATTGTTGATTCAGTTGGTCTGCAAATTCCAACAGGCTCTTCAGGATTAAAAACAAGTAAAGTTCGCTTCCTGAATACCAGTAATGCCGCTGTCACTTTCTATGCTGGTTCAGGTAGTCCAATCGTGATTAATCCCAATGAAATTAAGACGATTGCTGGCACGAGCACTGATCCGTCAAGTATCGGTGATGGGATGTTTGCTACCAGTGCGAAATTACTTGGTACGACCGACATTGCCGTCAATCCGACAACGGGCGACATTTATCTGTCAGAGCCATATCACAATAGAGTTCGTAAGGTTAACGGTAATACCGGAATTCTTGCCACAATTACAATTCTCTCATCCACGCAAAAATATACAGGATTGACAATTGATAATAGTGGGCGATTAGTGCTTTGTTCCTATACGAGCGATCAAATCGTACGTGAATCTGGAGCGGGAACAGGTAGCTTTGCCGTCCTTCCCGTGAGCGGCGTCACAATTAAGGGGCCACGCGGTGTTACAGTTGATCCTCAAAATAACATCTATGTGGTCAATGGCTTCCCGGGAAGTGCTGGTGTCAGTAGGAGTCAGGTACTTAAGCTGAATGACGCCGGAGTCGGAACCGTTCTGGTTGGGACAACTGGGACCCCCGGCTATAGTGGAGATGGTGGTCTCCCAGCCAGCGCTCAGATGGATACCACACTGGATCCGGTAGTTATCGCTGTTTCCGGTGGAGGTTCATTCATTCAGGCAACTGGTATCACCGTTAGCCCAACTGGAGAAATTATTTTCACGGATAGCAAAAATGGTCGCATCCGTCGGGTGAAATAGCTTAGCTACTGAAGGCTGAAAGCCAGGTGGTTTTCAGCCTTCACGATTCATAATTTTGGAGTTATTTATGCAAACAACTTATTCCACACGCATGTTTCTTAAAACTTTAGTCGCCTTATTATTTATCACCATCGCGGGGCAGAGCTTCATTCAGGCTCAGGATCGCGTTACTAACAGGTCTGAATATATTATGTTTGTGTCGGCTCGCACCGGCACTTCAGAATTGTTTTTGCTGGATTTGAATACCAGCATAGTTTCTCCGCTGACTGATACCGGACGCGGACATATCAACCCTGCCGTAGCCGCCAGCGGACGACTGGCAACTTTTGCTTCGCGTGAAGGCAGTTCGTATGAGCTTTTCACGGCGCAGTTGAGTTCCACTTGGAAAACTCGTCAACCAGTATTTGCCGAGGTCAGTCGCTTGACGATTGATACGCAGGAACAAACCAATCCGACAATTTCTGCGGATGGTTCCTTAATCGCTTTTTCAGTGGATGGTGGAATTGAACTGATGAATGCGGATGGACGAAATCGTCGTTCGTTAGTTTCCGGAAGCAACTTTGTAACCATTTCACCTTCGATTTCACCTGATGGTAAGAGCGTTGCATTTCTCTCTAATCAAAACGGCAAAAATGAAATTTGGGTAGTTGGTACTGAAAATGGACAATTACGGCAACTGACTAAAGATGCGGGAGTTGTTGGCGGCATCAACTGGTCGCCTGACTCTCAGCGAATTGTCTTTACAACTTCTGCCACAGCCAGTAAACTGACCGGTATTGCGATTGCAGAGGTAGCAACTGGAGAATTCAAAGTAGCTACTGAAGCTGGTGATGGTGAAGCTTCATTTTCGCCGGAAAGTGCTCGCGTGGTTTTCACATCAAACCGCAGTGGTGACCCTGAGCTTTACCTGCTCAATCTCAACACCAATTCGGTGCAACAATTGACAAATAATCCGGGACCTGACGGTTCAGCAGTATTTTTGTCAGCCGCCTCTGGCTCGGTTCGACGTGCTGCTACCAGCCGCGGTGTTTCGCTTCGAGGACGTGACCAATAATTAAGGAATTCGGGTAACATGATGACTCAAAATCAAAAGCTCGTCACCAAAGAACAAGCTTCATTTACGGAACTGATCGAACATCAGGAATCCATTCTGCTTGACTTGGAAAGTTTGCACTACTATTCATTGAATGCTTCCGCGACTCTTCTGTGGAAACATTTACGCTCGGGAAATGCTAATACTTTCGTCGAACTAAATCAGGAATTAGCGAAGGCATTTGGCGTTTCGCCTGAAACAACTGCCTCCGACACTTCTGCATTTATTCAAAAGTTGAAGCAGGATCACCTGATCGAAGTCACCGAGGCTGCCATCACAAAACGATCAGGTTTTGTCTTTGCGACAGCCGGGCAGCTTTCCGCTTATGAAGCGCCAGCCGTAAAAACTTCTGATACTGTCATGGAGATGAATCTGGCTTCAGGTTCTTCCACTGCCAGCACCGGAGCTTTGGGTGGTGGTTCGTAACGTGACGAATATTTATTGCGGTTAATTTTTGGGCATCATCGGTAACTTGACATCGGTGATGCCCAAATTCATTTTAAGAATAGTGCTTGCTTTCAGCTTTCAGATTGGCGGAGTCTCAGTTTGTCTTGTGACGGACTCGCCAATTTTATTTGAACTTTGTCTTGATTATTTTCGGTACTACAATCCCTCTCAAGTTAATCCTTCCGCTCGTTTTCAAATCAAAATAAAATTACTGCTCCGTGAACAACATTCGTTGGAAATATCGAAGCCAGCCAAGCCTGTTTCAAGAGTTGGTGTAGTCGAATTACAGCGTTATGAGAAATGCCTGCACGAGTGGTTTTATTATCGAACCGATACGGCACTATTTCGTGTCAATCCGCACAGTGGACATGCCGTTGGAATCGTCACTTCCAAAGCGCTGGAATTACCGAATTTGCTGGTAAATACCTATCTTTTTTCGGTTTTGTTGCTGCTGCTTCGGTTTCAGAACGTCTATCATTTGCACGCCGCCGCCGTCATTTCCCCAGCCCAAAAAGTCTATTTAATCTGTGGAGCGCAAAGAGCAGGGAAGTCAACTTTGACAGCCGCTTTTGGTGTCGCAGGATGGAAGCCAATTTCCGATGATGGGATTTTATTGAGTCGTGATGCAAAAGGTAATTCACAATTCGAAGCCTTCAAACGCGAATTTCATCTCTCGACGGAACTGCTGAAAAAGTGGGAAGGGTTGAGCGAATTAATTTCCCGACATGATTATTTTGATCGTTCGTGTATTGATGGATTAAATTATTTTTCGAGTCTGGAGCTGGCGAATCAATCGTATCAAAAATTTGATGCGGTAATTTTCCCGATGATTTCTGGTGAAGAAAAAAGCTCGCTGGAATCCATTTCTCCGAGCGTTGCCTTTCAAAAATTGATTGGGCAATCAATGTATTTTCCACTGGGAATCAGCCACACAAAACAACATTTTGAATTGTTAAGCAAGCTTTGTGGTTCTGCAAAATTTTATAGATTTTTAGCTGGAAAGGATATTTGGGATGATCCTGCAAACCTGCTGCCCATCTGCGAAGAATTATCGCGGACGCACCGAACCTAAACCGCCATCTACGCCAATCACTTGTCCGGTAATCCATTGGTTGCCGGGATTCAATAGAAATTCTATCGCTGCTGCGACATCACTTGCCTGACCGACCCTGCCAAGCGCGTGCATCGCAATCGAACTTTTCAATGAAGCCTCATTAGAAGTAATGCGTGCCGTCAATGGCGTTTCAACTAATCCTGGCGCGACACAATTTACTCGAATATTTCGTGACGCATACGACGCCGCTGCGGAGAGCGTCAATCCGATGACACCAGCTTTTGCGGCAGCAATTGCTTCGTGATTGGCGAGGCCAAGCCGCGCTGCCGCAGAAGAAACAAGGACGATGGAGCCGCCGCCTTTGATCGCTTTTGTCGCGGCGCGGACGGTGGCGAATGCAGTGGTCAAATTTGCAGCAATCGTATCAGCCCATTCATCATCCGAAGTTAAGTGAGCAGGTTTTAATAAGAGTGAGCCGACGCAATTCGCAATCCCGTCAATTCGCCCATAAGCCTCAACGGCGTGATTGACTGCGGCTTCGACTTCGCTGGTTTTTGTAGCATCAACAGTGAAGGGAATCGCCCCTAATTCATTAGCTAAAGCCACAGTTTTCGCTTCATCGCGCGAAGCCAGTAAGAGCTTCGCTCCCTGTGATTGTAAGCGTCTGGCAAGTGCTGAACCGATGCCGCCAGTGGCTCCAATAATGACTTGTATAGAATTTTCAAAAGTAGACATTTTAAATAAATTGGAGACGAGAGGTGAGGTCTCGCTGATCCAAAAAAATTACATTTTTTTCTTCGCCATTTTCGGCATGATGACCGTGTCAATGACGTGAATCACACCGTTGCTGCAAGCGATGTCAGTTTTGACGACGTTTGCATTATTCACCATAACTTTGTCACCTTTAACACCGATTTTGACGGTTGAGCCTTCGACCGTAGCGACGCTTTTGCCGTTCATTGTTACCACCTGAGCCGCCATCACATTGCCTTTGACCACGTGATAGGTCAGGACTTTTGTCAAGGCCGCTTTGTCTTTTAATAAGGCTTCCAACTTAGCTTTGGGAATCTTGGCAAAAGCTTCATCGGTTGGTGCAAAGACAGTGAATGGACCTGCGCTTTTCAATGTATCAATCAATCCAGCTTCAGTTAAAGCCGCAGCCAGAGTTTTGAAGCTGCCAGCTGCCACGGCAGTGTCTACGATGTCTTTGGTTTGTGCTTGCGCAGAAGTAGAGAAAGTGATGATGGAAGCGAATAAGCAGACGAAGAGAGCAATTTTCAGTTTCATGTGTCGGGACTCCTAAATCTCGAATAAAAAATAGTTAGCCTTGGCTCAAGCCACGCAGTGAAATAAACACTGCCAATGAGTAAGACCGCGTTAGAGTCTCCATAAACTAAGGGCTGATTGTGTTTTATTCTTGTCGTAAATAACAAGTTACTGTAAATAAATATTCTATCCGTTGTGACAATTTGAATTTTACGTAGCGCGTGTAGAGAAGCTGAATGAAAGTAAAACTAAAAAAAATCCTAGCTGCTCCCTTTGTCATTATCGCCGCCATCATCGTCTTACTTGAAGATTGGTTGTGGGATGATCTGGCGCGACTGATGGCGTTTATCGGGCGAATGCCTATCCTGCGTCAGCTGGAAAATGTAATCGCCAACCTTCCGCCCTACGCCGCCCTCGCCGTATTTATCGTTCCCTCATTATTGCTTATTCCCGTGAAGCTCTCCGCGCTCTGGCTGATCTCGCACGGACAGCATGCGCTGGGATTATTCACTGTGATCGGAGCCAAAGTTATCGGCACAGCCCTCGTCGCGCGTATTTATACGTTAACTCAGGGAAGCCTGCTGAAAATCCTCTGGTTCGCTGCGCTGCACACGAGGTTCACGGCATTTAAAAAGAAAGTGTACGACTACATCAAAACGACTGCTGTCTATCAATCAGCTCATGAAATGAAAATGAAGTTGAAGAAATTGGTGCAGGGACGAGGCAAGGCTTTTTGGAAGAAAAGATGGGAAGCGGCGCGGCGGTTTGCCAGAAGGTAGCGAGCTGTGAATCGGCCAAAAACATTCATCAGCGGTAGACGCACGTTTTTAATTTCTGTCCCGCCGCGTCAATTTCGGTTAATAATCTTCCGGACATACTACTAAACATTCGATAGCGCATGAGGATTTCATAGCCGCCGGAATAGTTGGGGTTCTACAATTTCTGCTCAAATTTCACCTGTCGCCCATCGCCGTCATGAGAGTGGGTTGAGTCGACTTTGGCTTTGCTCTGCGTTTTGACTAATTGTCCGGCGACATCGTATTGCTGCGAGATGCAGACATCATTGGATAACAGCAGCCTTGTAGAGAGTCTTAGTCGTTATTGGTTATTAATTTTAAAAGGCCCTTTTTGGTTAGAAGCAGTAGGGACTTATCTTCTGCGAGCGTGATGCTATATACATCCTGTGATATATCAATTTGCTTCCAAGAAATTCCCCCATTTACTGTTTCGTAGACGCCTTTATCCTGACCTCTACCAAAACCATGTTGCTCATTTTTAAAAAATAACTGCTCGAAGAATAATGCTGGGCTTTTCTCTATGCCAATCTTGTTTTTTCTTTTTAAGTGCCATTTGTTCCCCTGCTTTGAAAACTGATTGAGAGATTTATTTGACTGACATACCCATAAATAGTTATTTAAAGCAAAATAACTTGAGATCGAAGAGGTCTCATTATTATTATGTCTCGAGTTGAGAAGCTTTGACTCAGAAATACTCTCAACCCACTCATCTTTCACTTTATTCAAGACAAATATTGCACTTCCCTCTTGTACCACCCCCTTAGCAAGTATCTGATTTTCATCAATACAAACAATATCATCAAGCCAGCCTAATTCTTGATTGATAAATTTTAATTCTTTCCATTCATTCCCATGATTATCTAAATAATAAGCTGCAATTTCTATTGCCTGTTTGGTATCTATTCGAAAGAAGTAAGGAGGAGATGGAGGTTCATTTTCTTTCATTGCGCGGTATTTACCACCAACTATTATACTTAAACCACCACTAGCTGAAGAGGCAAAAGAGTAAAGATTGCCCTTGCCATTACTTAGGGGGTTAGGTGCGTCTTTAGTCCAACTTACGCCACTATCTTCAGTCTTGAATAATCCATTTGAATCACAATACCAACCCACCTGAGGCGAAGTGTACTTTTCATTCTTAACGTTTCGTGCCTGTGGGTGTATTTCTTGCCAATTTAAGTTTCCACCTATTAATAACCAAGTTCTTTCACTAAGTTCTCTCACCCAATAATTATTTCCTACACATTGCAGTTGAACGTGAGATTTAAAATCAGGGGGAGGAGATAAATATTGAATCCGTTTGTCTCCCCAATCTCTAGAAATATTATGTTCATTAGCAGTTATTACACTCACTATTTCTGCTTGAGATTTCAAAGGGGTAGGTTTTTGTATTTTCGTTGCTTCCATTACTGAGCTACAGCTACTACTTGCCATTATAAGCATTAGTAAGAATTGTCGCTGATTAATGTAGGTAGTAAATTTCATGACTCTCCTAAATTAAATATCAATGATTTTCACCACTAAAATCGGTGTTTGCTACCCTCGCTTGATTGGCGCCACGCTTTCGGAGGTAGAAAAGTACGTTATCACCAGAACCTTTCCTTTGTAATACCCCTTTCCAGTAGTAGAAGAGCGGAGCACCTCCTGACGTATAGATTGCATTAAATCCTTCTGGTTTGGCTATATGGGCATCAATTGCAGAGACAGCTTGACGAGCTAGCTCACACAATCCCCATCCATTTTCTTGATTGGCAAAATTCTCCTCAATTTGTTTCTTTCCACCTTCATACCCTAGAAATTGATTGGGGGCTTTTGCAATGTCAGATAATGTTGATCCCCCAAATTCTTTGGGACGCAACGTCCGATTAATCATAACCTGTACCATTAATAGCATTCCAAAGCGAACATCTGAGGCTGTTACAGTTCCGGCATTAGCTTGAGGTTGATCTTTAGCCCACTTTTCTCTCGATTGATTGTTGCCATATTTTTCATTCCCAATCCACGCAGATTCACCAATAAGAGTATACAAAACATCACGCCAATTAGAGTCAGTTGGGAGTTTCACGTCACACGGATTCGTGGTAGGAGTTGCAGTAGGCTCGCGTGGACCCCCTCGCCTATCCACGAGATCACCGTTTGTATCACCACCGACAATGACATTCCCAGTCTCAGTAATTGCATCACCACTGTCATCCCAATACTTCCCGCCTCCATATCCATTGCCCTGAACGGCTCCGTAAATGATTACCGAGTCGTTATCAATCCCGCCATGGAGAGCTTGACGCACCAATTTTCCGCAAAAGACAGGCTTCCCGTCAAGTTCACAGCCAGAGCCCGGATTATTCGGGTCCTCGAGTTGTGAGCGCGTTCCGGGGTAATGGGCTTGTGAGGCCGCAAAAGAAAGCTGCGCAGTGATTGAACCGACAAAACGGTCGCGGACTTGATCCCATTTGATGTTTTCATTGGCGACGCCTGCCGGACTCATGTGCACATTGTGATAAGTGTTGGTTTGCCGATCCCATTGGCGCGCCTGCGTTCCTTTGGGATCGCTGTATTCGAATACGACTTGTTCAGGATAATTATTGAATTGCGTCCCGGTGGCTTTGATGGAGTAGGCTTTCATCTGCCGATACTGACCATCAATGGTGTAGATATGCGTTTCTATTTTCTGTCCCGCTGCATCAATTTCTGTTAGCAGCTTACCTGTTACGCTACTGAAAATCCTGTAACGCGTAACGACTTCGTAGCCACCGGCGTAAAGACCATTCTCGAGTTTCTGCTCAAACTTAACTTGTCGCCCGTCGCCATCGTGCGCATGTGTCGTATAGACGTTGGCATTGCCGTTGTTTTGGGATTTGACTAATTGTCCAGGGACATCATATTGCATAGTAGTGCCGCCATCGGCCACGATTTCACCCTCGGCGTTGTATGCCCACGTTTTAGCAAAAGTATTGGTGAGAACACGTCCCGCAATGCCATCTTTTTTGGCGCGTCCGTTTTCGTAGGTAGTTTCAAAAGTTTGATGCGCGAATCCGCCTGAAGAAAAATCATTCCAATAAGCGCCATCGCGTCCTGTCATATTGCCGAATTCATCATAGCTGATGCTGGCGGTGAAGGGGCGAATTTTCAGACCTGACGGCAAGCCATTTGGCGGATTGGATTGGGTCTGAACATACTGGCTGGGAACTGCCATTTCAGGGGTGCTAACACCTGTTGACCTTCCGATCCCATCATAGCTGAAAGACTGAGTGTAGGGATTCGTTCCAGAGGGCTGCGCCAATGTCAGTCGGCTAGACAAGTCGTATTGATACGTGGTGGCGAAGATTCCGGTAGTGCCGCTCAATCGCATGCGGGAATCATACGTTCGGGCACCACTAAGTCCGCCCCACGCGCGATAAGTTAGACCGCTGATATAGGGATAATTAGTACTTCCAGCAAAAGTACCAACACCGATAATGCTGGTCAGTCGCCCTGTTTTATCGTAGCTGTAATTCACTTCATCGTTGAATGGGTCTTTGATGTTATTGACCTGTCCCGCCAGATTGTAAGCTCCGTAGCTCACAGTGAAGGGCGTCGTTGGCGCGCCTGCCTGATCGAAGGTGCGTACCTCAGAAGTCAATTGACCGAGCGTATTGTAATTGTAGGACACAATACCGGGGCCATCATTCATCTCCGTCCGATGACCTGCGCCGTCGTATTGGAAGGTGACAGGATCAGTTGCAATTGCGCCGCCAGCCGCTACGAAACTCTTGGACGTGACAAGTTGCCGCGCATTGTAGACATAATTCGTCGTTGCGTTGCGAGCGTCGGTCATGCTGCTCATTGTATCATCAAGGTTATAAGTATATGTGTTTGCTGCCATTTCAATAGGTTTTTTGCTTGAAGCTAGGCGACCATAACCATCGTAAGTCAGTGTGGAATTTTGTGTGACGCTACTTGCGTTTGCAAGCTCCTGTACCTGTGTGACCTGATCGCGTCCATTGAAGGTATTGGTCTTGGTTAGGTAAGGGCTTCCACCGCTCCAGATTTCAGTCTTGAAAGTTCTGCCTAAAATATCCGCGTAAGCCTTTTGGACGTGCTGCGTCTCGTCAGTGGCAGTGACAGTGACAGTTTGCGTTCCGGCACAGCCGCAACCTTCATAAGAAACGGTACGTTTACTATTCGGATTGGTGTTGACGTTGTAATCCTGATTGTAGGTAATGGTCGGACGCCCTTTCCAATCATATTCCTGACGCGAGTAATTAAATCCGGCGACATCATCGCCAAAGGCAATCCAGCAGGCGGGTTGATTTGGTTGCCCGCAGGTTGGTTGATTATTGATTTCGGTGGGATTTGACCATTCGACGACGCGTCCCATGAGGTCAAAGACTTTGTAAGAAAGTGTTAAGCCTCCGACGCTGCCGGGATGGTCGGTGACATTGATGCGGGCGCGGCTGGCTCCGTCGAGGATTTGCAGATTTGATGTTTCTTCGGTCAGGGAATTCACCGTCGTCCACGTTCGGAACCAGTTGTGATCGGTGGAATATTCGTAACGGGTATAGGCTCCGTTGACGGTATTCTTGGATTTGATCGGACGACCAAAATATTGCATTTCGTAGATGTTCAGCGACACTGCCCCCAGCGGATTTTCGGCGCGGGTATTGGCTCCGGTCGCGTACCAGTATTTCAATTTGGAATGATAATGCTCGGCGTCTTCAATGTCCGTCGGATAGGCAAAAGTTGCCGTTGTCGGATTGCCTGCGGTGGCGGTATTTGCTGCGTCATCGGCGTAAGTCGCAAAGCTGTCGGCGTACGTGATTTTTGTTTCATGATTCAACGCATCACGCGTCGCCGAGGGGTTTCCGGTGACGTAATAATCGGTTTGCGTTTCGGTGTAGGCACTTCCGGTTACGTCATACCGCAGGACATTCGTCAGATTGCCGCGTGTGTAAAACCCATCATTGTAAATTGTATTATCGTGCTGAGAGGGAATTGAGGTATGCGGCAAATAGATCGTCGAGTCGTACAAATATCCGACTTTGGATTGTAAGACATTGCTGCCGTCGTACAATCGCTGTTCGGTGGGCAAGCCGATAATTCGCCGAACGTTGTAGGTCGGATCATTCATGTAATCCGTTTGCGAATACCGTAAAACAGTAGTGGCATCAGCGGCGAATTCATTGACCTGTGAGGGTACTTTGACGGATTGGGTGAGCGGGGATTGGGTGGCAATCGTAATGTAGTCAATGGTCGTCCGCTTACGGTTATCTACTCCGGCTTGATAAGTGCCATTCCCGTTCACGTCATCGTAAATATTGGTTTCTGTGACGCGCGGACGCAACGGTTTATTCGCACTATCGCTGACCCAGGTCGCAGTCGTCCATTTTTTCTTGATGCCACTGACGATGGTTTCCATTCCGGTTGAAAGTCCTCGAGTATTGCCTGTGGCGCTGAAATTTTCCCGATGTACGACACCGTCAGGAGTCGTGACTGTGCCAAAGGTTTCGCTGGCATCGAAATTGAAATAGGTTGCTTCCCAACCAAAGCCGTTGCCGGGATCATTCCATTGCCCGCTCCAGCCATAAATTCCATCGTTGCGTTGTCCGAAGCGCGGACAGTCTGACTGTGCGGTAGCTGTGTTAGGAAATCCATAATCAATCGCCGCGCGTTGGTTGTCAGCTTGCCCGTAGGTGAAGATGTCATCCACGATACCCCACGAATTATAGACAAATGTGTGTCGCGCTCCATCGCTGGTAATGACACGATCTATCATAGGAATCTGCGAGCCATTGGCTGGACCATAAACAGTTAGGCCCGCAAAATTCGTATTGATCGTTTTGTTGGCATAATCAAATTGCGCCCAGGTGTGCGTCACACTACCCCAGGCCTGCGTGATGGTTTGGAGGTGATACAGGTTGTCATAATTAAAATTGATGACTCGTCCCAGCGTATCCGTGATGGTGCTAATCCCTTCATAGATATAAGCAATACTGATTTTATTCCCGTTGTTGTCTCTGACCTGCGTACATTGCAGGCTGGGATAAGTAGCAGTCCCCGTATAGATGAATTGTGTGCCATCAGGAGCGTACAGGGTGGTTCCCGCGACTCCGCCAACGTTGAGATAAAGATTGGAACCATCAACCGCATCATATCTGTAAACACCTGAACTCGGACGACCAACGTACATCATCGGAACGCGCCGACCGGAAGGCAAAGTCACGAGGTAGGTAGTTTTTCCGTCATAAGTATAATTGCTTTCAACGGTCGGGAACCCAAGGCGAAATCCGGGTGTCAGGGATTGATAATAATCCGGCTCGAACTCTATTGATGAGCCATGTCGCACCCAGACCAGCGAGTTATAACTGAGCGAAATGTTCACATCTAATCCTGCACGTCCGGGCAGGCTGACCAGCGGGAGGCTCCAGTTATAATTGCCGGAAAATAAATCTTCGCCGCCTGTGCCAATCCGTGTATGCGGATCAAGTTTGGCTTCATTCAAAGAGCTGAAGGCAGGTGGCGGTGGAGGCGGCGGAGCCATTGTCGTAAGTGATGAGTTATGAGTGACGAGTGATGAGGAAGGAACTAAAGAATTCCCTTTGATTTCATTGCTCATCAACGAACTGAGTGATGCGCCGGAAAAAATACTGGAGACTTTTTTCTTGAAATTGCTCAGCAATCCGCCACTTTTGGGAACTTCGTTCGCCGCGACTTTTTGTTCCGTTGGATTATTTGCCGGAGCAATATTACCGCCGATTTTGCCGTTCTTCTTCATCTGGCAAAGGGCGTCGCGATAGCCGCATTCAGTTGATGGAACAATCGGTGGCGGTGGTAGATCGGCTTTTTTGGGCTTGTCTTTGCCTAAGACTTCAGCCGCGTCTGGCAGCGCGGTAAACGGCAGCGTTTTTCTGGTTTGTCCTTTATTTTCGGCGGGCTGGTTTTGCGCCACAGCAACCGAACGGAATAAAAACGTACATTGCGTCAGGATCAATCCAAAACTCAAGAGCAGCGTGAACGCGTTCTTAGCGGATTTTCTGGCATGCGGATTGCGAGTGAGTGAGTGAGTGAGTGAGTGAGTGAGTGAGTGAGTGCAACATAATCTTCGTCTCCGTGAAAGATGATGAATGACAGGAAATTTTTAGCTGTTCGTTCGTACAGCGTGGCTATGGTTTCTGGTTACATTGTTTTCATGAAACGCATGGAAAACAATGAATGGATTAATGTGTATTCAAAAAGGGGATGCGAGGCGGAGAGTACGCCTGCTGAATTTCCTTTGTCAATACTTTTTTTAATTTTAATTTTTGGTGGGAGTTTAGAGTTATGCGTTTACGCGTGTACGAGTTTAAAAAAACGTAAACGCGTAACTCTAAACAACTGACGCTAGATTTTCTCGGTCTTGCGGTTAATTGTTTCGGAAATTTCAAACCGGCGAAGTTCTAATTTTTTCCCCTGACTTTTGATACACATAAAATAGGTGATCCAACTGCCCAGCGTGAAGAACACGAACAGCGCGTAGCGGATCATCGCATTCTCAAACCACACTCCCGCACCGATTGGCAAGAGCAATAATCCGGCGACTCCGAACAGCAATCCAAATTGAATTAATAAATTAATGCCTGACCAATTTTGTTTCCGTTTGGCGGGGACTCCAAAGCTTACTGAGGCGGGAAAATAGATGGAAATATAATTGCCGACGATGCTGTAAAGAGCCAGCGCAATCAATGAACAACACGTCGCCGTGAATAATTTGTCACGCGAAATGTTTCCATCAATCAGTTGAGATAACCCAATAATTAAACCTATCTGGACAGAGACTACCAGCCAGATCGCCATGTTTTTTCCCAGCAATAATCGCTTCCAATTTAATGGCGAAAGCAAGTACTGACGAAAGCCCGCAGCGTCATACGAAAATAATCCGCCAAAATATTGCAGGTTCAGCATGAGCACGTACGAAACCCAAATGCAGATGATCCAGATGCTTTCACTAAATCTTGAAGCCCGGCCCGCATTACCAATGGAACGAAACATGATTAAAGGGAAAATTAACGAAGATAACGCGGTCAAATAGGTCGCCGGATTGCGCGAATAATATTTTAATTCTTTCGCAAAAATCGCAGAGGTTTGTCGCGAAAAAAATGGGAGCCGGATCGCTACAAAATTTCTTTTGAGCTGCGCGACATCCAGAATTTCAGTTTGATTTGAACTGCCACTGCTGGCTTTAGGATTTGTGGCTAAGCGTTTGAAGACAACGTATCCAACGAGTAAGGCCAGGCTCGTCCACAGCGCATTCACAGCCAGCAAATGCACAAAGGCGGAATAGGTTTCGCCTCCACTTAATTCCGTAAAAAAATATGACCAAACGCCAATGGGAGTCCAATCCATCAGCCGCAGAATCACTTCGCGATACGGCAGGATTCCGACTAATAATTCAGTTCCGTATTCGGTGGATAATAAGCGTGGAAGTAATTGTCCTGTCGCGGTAAGAGCGCCGATTAGTAAGGCGAAGATAACTTCGCGGCTGCGCTTTCGACCTGATAATAACCAGGCGAAGACCATCCCGGTGCAAATAAACAATGCCACCAACCAAAGCAAAGCCAGAAAAAATGCTAACAATCCGCCCCACCAGCTGTGATACGCAATGCCCAGTCCAATCAGCATGCCAGCCATTGAAGGCAACACCATCAGCATTGAAAATTCTCCCAACGCTGAAATCAGATTCAGGAAAAATAATTTGCCGAGATTGATGGGGAATAATAAATATCGGCGCGGATCAAAATGCGATGAGGCGCCGGTAGATTGCGAGATCAGCATTAATAGCAGCAGCGTTGCCAGTACGGTTGTCATTCCGCCTTTGATGACTGGCTCACGGAATTCAGGAATCGTAATAATTGCGACGAATAATGCGATCCCGATTCCGATGCTGAGAACGACAGGAATGAGCAGTAATAAAGTATTAAGTACAGTGCGGACAATTTCGCCGCGAGTCGTCATCGAGTTGATGAAAACGCGGTAGCGTAGCCAAAATAATGTGTAGAGCTGAGACATAAAAGTTCAGCCAATCCAGGAAAGCGTCCCTGCCATTTGTCTTTCGTTGCCAACGAGGTTGACAAAATAATCTTCGAGGCTGGTTCCGGCCTGCTCGCGCATTTCGTCTAATTTGCCGGACGCAATCAGGCGACCGTGATTGATAATTGCGATGTCGGTACAAAGTCGCTCAACAATTTCAAGAATATGCGAAGTTAAAAAAATGGTGACGCCGCGCTCACACATTCTTTCCAGTATATTTTTGATCGTTCGCGCGGCGACTGCGTCAACACCTTCAAATGGTTCGTCAAGAAAAAGTACCAGCGGATTATGCAGGAGCGCCGCCGCCAGCGAAATCTTTTTTCGCATGCCGTGCGAGTATTCGATAATCAGTGATTTGGGTTTGTGTTCCAGTTCCATCACATGAAGCAGTTCGGCTGTCCGTTCGGCGATAACCCGAGAGTCGAGCTGATGCATTCGACCAACGAACGTCAGGTACTCAGCACCCGTCAGCCGATCAAATAAATTCAGGTCTTCGGGAACCACACCAATCATTCTTTTGATGGCCGTACTATCTCTGGTGACGTCCTGATTTAGAATTTCGATGCTGCCCTGCGTGGGAGCCAGCAATCCCGTTAACATTTTTATGGTGGTAGATTTGCCCGCCCCGTTCGGTCCCAGAAATCCAAAAAAAGCCCCGCGATAAACGTCGAGATTTAAATTATCAACCGCTAGAAAATCACCGAATTCCCGCGAAAGTCCGCGCACGGAAAGTGCCAGCTCCGGTGTGATTGGCGGAGCCAGAGGAAATTCAATAACATTTGACGAATTAATCATTTGCCTTTTGGCTTCAGGACGGGGACATGACGCAACGATAATTACCAAAGATGTGGGAAGGAACAGATAGCCTGAACATCAAGGCACGGTCGAAGCAGTTTCCTCTGATTGAGTTGTCTGACAATTTGTCTTTACTGAGATTGCAGAATTCGGCTCTTCGCAATCACAGGCGTTCGTATGACAACTGCCGGACGGTTTGGGTTTTAGTAAACGAACCACCAGATACAAACATCCACCCAAAGCAATAAATAGAAGAAACTGCTCCATATAACTATCCAGCTACTTAATTTATTGAAAATGAGCAGCGTTGATTTCAGTGTACTGTTGCCACTGCTCCGGCACATCTTCATCGCGGAAAATGGCTTCGACCGGGCAGGCAGGCTGACAGGCGCCGCAATCAATACATTCATCCGGATTAATGAAAAGCATATCAAGAGTTTCAAAATCCGCTTCATCCTTGCGGGGATGAATACAATCCACCGGGCACACATCCACACACGCCGTATCTTTCGTACCAATGCAGGGTTCACAAATCACATAAGTAGCCATCTAAGTTTATTCTCCTATACAAAATAAATATGAAGTCCAACGACACGCCATTTTACTGAATCGAAGGGCGAATGCAAGCACCATTCAAAAGGTCTGTCGAATGATTTCATAACTCTGAAGGCAGGTCTTGCCACCTTGCCTGTAATTGTGTAAATAAAATTCACTCTGGTAGTGGAGTTTAGCAGAGAGATATGGAATGGTCTTGTCCTGATATAGAACCTTGTTATACTCCGCTAGTACTTAAGAACTGAAAAGTTCAATCACTTAATACAACACAGTACTCGAATTCTTAATGTGCCCACATCAGGAAGAGTGCTAATTAGTCGTCGCTAGAACGACGAGAAAAGATTCTGTTTCCTGCCTCTTTTTAACCCCTGTTTGTAGTGGTACATTTTTTGCCGTTCGATTACTGTTTTTGCAGCTGAATGAGATGTTGTTGGAGATTAATGATCACTGGTTATTGATAAGGAGATAAAATCAATGGATGTCGGGTATCTTGAAGAGGCCAACGCTACTGTCTCGAATCGGTTGTTTAGCTCAAACTCACTAAAAATTAATCGGTAATAGCTCTACACATTTTTTGCTTTTCCAGCCGAATCCATCTTTCTCTGTGGGATAATTAACAGAAATGATAGATCAAGCTGTGAATGTTTAATAACAGATGCGGCTAATTACTATCCCTGATTACCGCTACAAATCAGAAACCGGAATTATATGCTCCCTCACGCTAAAAAAACGGTTCTCTGGGTGGATGATGATTTGGCGATGCTTGAAACGGGAAAATTATTTCTGGAAAATGCCGGATTTACTTTTTTCCAGGCAAATACAGGTCAGGAAGCCCTTAGAATTGTCGAACAAAAAAAACCTAATCTTGTCTTGCTTGATTACTCTCTCGGAGCCATGTCAGGTAAGGAAGTATTTAATTTATTAACTGCGCAGGACGAAGCCGTCGCCGCCGGATGTATTCCAGTTGTGATGCTGACCGGACGAGACGGGAATGAATCAGAACAGCGCGAATTATTCGAAAATGGATTATCAGCGTATCTGGTCAAACCCTTCAGCCCGCACGAACTGGTTAATGTCATTGATAACTTCTTCATGATCGGACAAGTACGCCAGCAAAACCTACAGCTCATCAAGGATTTGAAAAAAGCCAATGAAGAGCTCCAGGAAACGCATTCATCCATATTATTATCGCTGACGTCATTACTTTCCGTGAAAGACACTTACACCGGAGAACATTCCGGCGCCGTCTTAAATTTTTGTGAAATCATTGCGCAAAAGTTAGGGATGGCTGACGACGAAGTTAGTGATGTCAAGCTGGCCGCACTGTTGCATGACATTGGTAAAATCGGTGTCCCTGAAGAAATTTTAAAGAAGCCTTCGCGCCTGACTCCTGAAGAAAAAACAGAAATGGATAAGCACGTCATGCACGGTTATCGTGCCTTGCAGGGGCTGCCACGATTGAAGCGCGTTAGCAACATCGTCCTGCGCCATCACGAATGGTGGGACGGCGGCGGCTATCCTGATAAGATCGCCGGTCAGGAAATTCCACTTGGCGCTCGGATTATTTCTGTCGTTGACGCGTATGACGCGATGACCTCTGATCGTCCGTATCGCAAAGGCATGACAAGCAACGTTGCCATTGAACGACTTTGGCAATCGGCGGGTACGCAATTCGATCCACAAGTAGTGGATTGTTTTGCCTCCTGCCTCGACACAGGCTTGCTCGGAGATCGTAATATTAATCTTCCAGAGCTATAGCCTCCGCAAGAGCGGTTCAAGCGATGGCAACTCCCCTGTCATGCTGGAGCCGCTCTTGTGACCCCCATATTAATTTATTTTTGAGCGTCCTCGGTCGTGGCGTAAAATTTTAACTTTTACGCCACGACTACCAGCCATCAGTAATGCTTATTTTTTTGAAGTTTTAGTTGCTACAGGAATACTGGATGTTCCAGTATTCAGATTAACCGGAGCGGGATAACCTTTCCCTTTCAAAGCGTTCAGTTCAATGACGATCACTTTCGCGCCTTTAATACTGCGTGTAATAGATTGACGCGTTGGTTGCGAAGAATCTTTTTTGCTTTCTGTTGCAGGAGTGGGTGAAGGGCTTGAAGTGGTGGAGTCGGCTTTGCCGGAAGCGTCTCGCGCCATTGATTTCAGGGCAGTCTGCACCTGTGTTTGCTCTTGTTTACTAAGATCATCCAAATTTACTTCATAGCTTTGCAGCACTCGTCTTAACTCCTCCTCTGAATTTGTATTGCGATCATAAACATCTCGATAAATGTGTAATTTGCCATCTTCAACGACAATCGTTTCATAACGTAATTCAACCGGAATCGTTTTCGGTAGTTTTACATTTTTTGTTTCTGTTTTATTCCGGGCGTATTGCGCCAGCTCATCCTGCGACAAAGGCGCGCCACTGAGATCAGCCAACATTTGTGAAAATTCCCGCACCTGAGAATCCGTTAAGCCGACACAACCATGCGAAGCGAAAGTCCCAAGCTTGGCAGGCGTTTTACCGCCATGAATCAGAGACGGCAAACCAATTGGAATTTTAATCGGACCCAAAGGATTAAGACTGCTTCCGGCAGCCACTGTTTGACCGACCTTTACTTTACTTGAAGGTGATTCCACCCAAGGTTCATCAGGAGGCGTCCACGTCGGATTGAAAATCAATGTATTCGCTTTGCGCAGGGCCACCGGAATGGGAAATTCCGGGTAGCCAATGCCGATCTTATAAGATTTTTGTAGTTGCCCGTCCTTAAAAACATCCATCCGAAAAGCCGGTGTATTCACCACAATCCGCGTATCAGAGGGAATATTATTCACGCCGGTTGGGAGGGCATTTTTAGCCACAGAAGCGGGACTTTTATTTTCGGCAGGGCTTGGTGTGGCGCTGGCGGTTTCAGAGTCTTCACCCCAGCGCTCATATAAATATTTAGTAAACTCCTGCGTTTTAGTTTCCCCAATTGTGCCACGTAAGACTTGCATCGCCTGTTCATGCGCCTCCGGCGTTGAATACGTATAGGAGTCAGTCCTCGTCTCGCGCAACTGAGCCGTTTTCTGACGTGCTGATTTTTGAATTTGAGCCATCTGCTCATTGGTTAATCCGAGTTGCTGTTGCGCCTTGGCAGCAAAGGTTTGATCTGACAAAAAAGCGTCAATGAGCGGCAACGTAACAAGAGAATAGTCAGCGCTACGCAAAGTTAATTGCGGATCAATGCCAGGAGTTTCCAACGGAATCACTGATGGTGAAGGAGAAGGAAGCGTCGCTACAGTTGGTTTCACCTGCTGACAAGCAGAAAAACCGGCAATGATAATTAATGCGCCGGAAAGGATAAAAATTCTGAAGGGATTCAAGAGGTTTTCAATACAATTTTTAATCATAATAAATTACTGCGATAAATGATCTGTCTAATGTAACAAATCATAGGGATTTAAATTGGTGCCGTTCCAAAATCGTTTGGGATCAGTGATTTGCCAGATCGCGAAATGCAAATGATAACTACCAGGTTGCGCATTTCCGGTATCGCCCACATAACCTAATAATTCACCCTGGCGAACTTCCTGCTGTTCAGTAATTCCTGCCGCGTAACGATCCAAATGCGCGTAGTAAAAAACTAATGATTGATCCGGGCTTAACTGATAAAGAGTGATGCCACCTTTTTCGCTGTTGAGAAGTTTGACAATTTTTCCGTTGGCAGCCGCGACCACTTGGCTTTCATGGGGAGCCATAATATCAATTGCTTCGTGGACGCGGCCTTCTGAACGCGCTTCATTAAAAGTGTCGCGCAACTGTTCAGGGCGGACTCCGACCACTGGAATGATGATTGAAAGCGGAGCATTAGTTGCAATTGGAGCCACCGATTGACTAGGAGTAACTATCGGAAGCGGCGAAGGGAAATTAGTTTTTTGTGGAACCGCTGCCGGAGAAGTGACAGGCGTCGGCGGCAAAGAAGTAGTATTCGGCGTTAAATAACATGAGATCAAAGCCAGACCCATGAGCAAATAACTAATTCGATGAAGAACAATTTTCGACTTGTCGCAAATTCGCATGTGTCTTTTACTTCCAGCGGACGCATTGTTAATTTGATGCTCACTATTATATACGATGATTTTGCCTTAATGGATGAATCGTAAAGTTTATAAAAATTAATGTTCAGTCAAATATCCATGGACGGCTAGAGACGCTTTAGTTTGACTCTGGCATCTTTGGTGGTGAATGGTTATTTTTTGCGCTTTGGGATCGCCTTTTAGGCGAGATATGGAAGGATTTAGGAGTAGCTTAGGCGATGATGATTTTCTTTCACAAAGATTTTTCGGGTGCCTGCCAACGGTTCGCACGTCATATATAAGTTAAAATCCTGAACATTCAATCTAAGACCGCTGTGATCTAATATTTTTACTCTTTCTTGTTACTGACTTCCGCCCGACAATTTTTGCATTGCTTCAGCAAATGTTTTATTGAACTGCGCCAGTTCTTGTTCGAGCGCTATGAGAGTGGACTTGGCTTGTGTCAGCTTGCGGACGCTGCCGATCAATTCTAAACGTTTTGCAATTTCGACCAATCCGTAGGCCGAGAGATTGCTGGCAATGTTACCCAACCGATGCGCGGCTAAATAGAGTTCCCTGGAATCTTCTACCACAATCGCGCGATGTATGGCGGAAATGAAGTGCGGGGTGTTGTTTGAGAATTGCTCCGCCGCTTGCCGCAGCAATTTGGCATCATTGTCGACTCTTTGTAGTGCTTCAACTAAATCAAAGGTAGGTGGCAAGGAGGCGTCCTGTAAAGGTTTGGCGTGCAAGGTCAGTACTGCTTCAATGGTGCTAAAAAACTCATCTGGATGAACTGGCTTCGCAATGTAACCGTCCATCCCGGTTTCCCAATACTGCTTCGCCTTAGCGGGGCTGGCTTCCGAAGAGAACGCAATGATCGGAACGTGTGTCCCGGTTTGCTGTTCGTGCTGCCGCACAGCGTGAGTTGCTGTCAACCCGTCCATGACAGGCATTTGCACGTCCATTAATACAAGGTCGAACCTTTCCTTTTTGATGGCTGTGACCGCTTCTTCTCCGTTCGTTGCGGTGCTCACAGTATAATTATTTTGTTCGAGCAAGTACGCTAAGCACCTAAGCAAAAGTAATGCGGTATTTTGAGCCGACGGATTTCAAGACCTTGAAAAGTTCTTCGGTGAGACGCTCAAAGGATTCAGTCGCACTC
>JAYTCQ010000335.1:0-4018 GCA_043736395.1 Blastocatellia bacterium
GCTTACACCAAAGAGCGTTCGCAATTCGGAAAATCCATCAGCGAATTTCAAGGCGTCCAATTTCAATTGGCAGATATGGCGATAAAAATCGAAGCTGCACGCTTGATGGTTTATAACGCTGCACGCTTGAAAGAAGCGAAGCAACCGTTCATCAAACAAGCGGCGATGGCGAAAGTTTTTTCTTCAGAAATTGCTGAAGAAGTCGCTTCGATGGCGGTGAATTTGTTTGGCGGATACGGCTACGTGAAGGAATATCCGGTCGAGAAATTTTACCGTGATTGCAAGATCGGACAAATTTACGAAGGCACTTCCAACGTGCAACGCCAGACGATTGCGAAGATTTTATTGAGCGAATAATTGCGAAAATTTTAGAAGCCAACACCACGAAGCAAGTACAAAATTCTGAACCTGTTTCGTGGTGTTCGTTTGTCTTGGTATAGTCGTGCCAGTACTACTTAGTCAGTACCACCTGCGGTAGCGGGTGGCGGGTACAACAATACTAACCCACCCGCTACCGCAGGTGGTACTGACACAAATAATTCATAAGGAATCATCCGTGACGGAACCAATCATTGTTAGAAATAATACCGAAGATTATCTTGCCGGACTTAACGCTCCACAGCGCGAAGCCGCCGCCGTTTCAGAAGGGCCGTTACTCATTCTCGCCGGAGCTGGCAGCGGTAAAACCCGCGTCATTACTTATCGGATTGCGCATCTCATCGCCAATTGCGGCGTGCGTCCTGAAAATATTTTAGCCGTGACGTTCACCAACAAAGCCGCTGGTGAAATGAGGACCAGAGTCGAGAATTTGCTCACGCCATATTTCGCTGAAAGATCGCGTACCGGCTCGCCAATGCTGTCAACTTTTCACGCCTTGTGCGTCAGAATTTTGCGGCGCGACATCGAACGGCTGGGGCGTGGATACACCAAAGCATTCACGATTTACGATTCTGACGATCAGCAAAAACTGATTCGCCACGGGATGAAAGATTTAGGGATTGAAGATAAAGCGCTGACTCCGCGTGCTGTGCTGAGCGCGATCAGTGCCGCGAAAAATAAAGGCGAAGATTCGCAGACCTTCGCCGCACGCAGCGAATATGGCGACGAACGCAAGCAACGAATTGCACGGCTTTACGTGAAATACGAACAGCAATTACACGCCGCGAACGCTTTGGATTTCGACGATCTTTTGATTCGGACTGTTCAGTTATTGCGCACGGACGTGGAGACGAGAAATTATTATCACAATCGCTTTCGTCACATCATGGTAGACGAATTTCAGGATACGAACGGCATCCAATATGAAATGATCCGGTTGCTGGTTGAAGGTCGCGAATTCGGCAATAAACAACTTCCTCCCACTCATTGGAATGATCGAAGTTTGTGTGTGGTGGGCGACGATCAGCAATCCATTTACGGCTTCCGTGGATCAGATTTTAAAATTATTCTTGGCTTCCAGAAAAATTATCCAACCGCCAAAGTTACGAAGCTCGAAGAAAATTATCGCTCGACCAAACGCATTCTCGAAGTCGCCAACAAGGTCATCGAAAATAACAAAGAACGGATTGCCAAAACGTTATTTTCTTCCGGTGAGGAAGGCGACAAAATTTATTATGCGCAGGTTTACGACGGTGATTCTGAGGCGCGATTTGTCACTGAAAAAATTGAGAATCATTTGCGCCGCGAACCAAATTTAAAGGCTGCGGTGCTTTATCGCACCAACGCGCAATCACGATATTTTGAAGAAGCCTGCCGCCGCTCAGGACTGCGTTACAACCTTGTCGGAGGCTTCAGCTTCTACGATCGTGCCGAAGTCAAAGACATTATTTCATATTTAAAATTAGCGACGAACACTAGCGATTCGATGGCGTTGATGCGCGTGATTAATGTTCCGACACGAGCGATTGGCAAAACGACTACGGATGAAATTGATCGCCGCGCCGCTGAACTTGGCGTCTCGCACTGGGAAGCGCTGGCGTACGTCATTGACAACCACACGCTTCCCGCGCGGGCGACAACTGCACTGCAATCCTTCCAAGCAATTGTGACGAATTTAGTGGCGAAAACTTTGACGGAACCGATTGATGAAATTGTCAAAGCCGCGATTATTGACACGGGCTACGAACGTTCTTTGAAAGCCGAAGGAACCGAAGAAGCCGAGGCGCGATTGCTCAACCTTGAAGAATTAGTCAACGCCGCCGCCGAATCAAAAGAGCAGGGAGAATCATTGCGCGATTTTCTCGATCACGCGGCGTTGGTGGCTGATGCTGATCAATACAAAGAAGAGGCGCAAGTCACATTGATGACTATCCACGCGGCGAAAGGTTTGGAATTTCCCATCGTGTTCATCGCCGGGCTGGAAGAAAATTTATTTCCGCATTCGCGCGTCCGTGAGAGCGCCGCTGAACTGGAAGAAGAACGACGGCTTTGTTATGTCGCCATCACCCGCGCTGAAAAATATTTGTACATTACACACGCGATGAAGCGCCGTGTTTACGGGGATGAAATGCCTGCGGAGCCATCAAGATTTTTGATGGAATTTCCGATTGACCTCATCGAAGACATCAGCAAAGGCCCCAGCTGGCTGAGCTTTTCTTACAAAACATCCACGATTGAAAACCGCGAAGCCGTAGACGCGCTGACTTCACGCGAACTACAGTTTCGACCAAAAAATACGAGTAACTATCAAGGCAAGACTTTTAATAGCGCTGACAGCGTCCGCGAATTTTTTGCGCGTAAAGATAAACCTGCAACGCCTGCTGCACCAACGTATCGAAGCGGAGCTTCATCAACTTCGCGCCCGGCAGCAACGCCGAGCCGCCTCGTGAAATCTCCGAGCAACGAAAGCAAATCGCCGTACGCAGTAGGCACAAGAGTCCGCCACGCAAAGTACGGTCAAGGCCTCATCATCAAACGCGAAGGCGACGGCGAAGATGCTAAGGTGACGATCACTTTTCCGGGTTATGGGACGAAAAAAATGATTGTGAAATTTGCGGGATTGGAGAAGATATAGGCGAACGACAAGGAGGGCGTATTGTGAGAAGTGGAAGCATCCTAAAAATCGTATTATTTGTTGTTGTTTTGACCATCTGGTCAAGTCGTGGAACATGTCAGCCAAACACGGGCGAGGAGATTTATTTACCAGTCGCCGTCTTTTCTCAGGATGGTAATATTGTAGCTGATCTCCCGCAGAGCAGATTCTCGATTGAGGTTGACAAGTCTCCGCTACGGCTCAGTGGTTTTAGCAATCAAAGTTCCCCCGCCAGTATTCTAATTTTGGTTGATTGTTCCGGTTCTGTCCGCGCTAAATTGGATGACAAGCTTGAGTTGATCAAAAGCAATCTTGTTGCCTTTATGCAATCTTCGCATCCAGCAAGCGAATACGCGGTGTATACATTTAACCAGTCTGCGAAGCTGGAAATTGATTGGAATCAAAATTCCCTAGAGGCTGCGAATAAAATTAATCAGGTTGAGTTTGCTAAATCTGCAGGAGTAACGAATTTATATGATTCCTGCATTGAGGCGATGCAGTCATTGAAAGATCGAAAAAACAAAAAGCGTATCGTTCTTATCATTACTGCTGTCGTTGACACCAATTCAAAATACAAAGATTCCGATTTGAAAAAGCTGAGTTATGAGCTTCTCTCACCAATCTTTTTTATAAATGTTGGAGGGGTGAGGATTAATCGAGCGAACGACGTCGCAGGCGGTTCATTAGACCTGTTGGCAGAGAATACAGCGTCAGAAATCGCTTTGTTAACAGGTGGTCTAGCCGTTCTTCCACGAACACGCGAAGGGATAGCTGATAGTTTTAAGCGCTTTGCAGCATTCGTTAAATATCAATATTTGATTGGAATAAATACCGCGTCAATTCCTAAAGATAATAAGCCGCATAAATTGCAAGTGAAAATTAACGTGCCGCCAGATGCGCCGAAAGAGATGAAAAAACTGAAGATTATTTATCCGCAGTTTTACTTTTCAAAGAAGCCATGACATCCGTTCAATCACCACAAATAAT
>JAYTCQ010000336.1:0-20673 GCA_043736395.1 Blastocatellia bacterium
CCAGCGAAATCGAACGACGCGCATTGTATGACGAAACGGCTGGCAATCCATTGCTTATTGGCTGGGTTACGGGGCAACTCGGCTTAGGGCAGTGTCGCACTATCATCGAGGCGTTGACCTTTATGCGCAGCGCACCAACACGTAACAATCCGTTGGAATTCATCTTCGGGGACTTACTTGATACCTTTAGTGAAAACGAAACTAAAGTGCTTGCCGCGCTCACGCATTTCACGACAGCAATGGAGGTGACGTTTATTGCCGAACTCGCCAATCTCAACGAAATCGCCGCGCAAAATTCGTTAAGCGATCTTGCGAGACGGGCTTTGGTCCTATCTGATGTAGAAGATTGCCGTTTTGTTCTAGCACCGATGGTCGGTGACTTTCTACGGCTCGAACGTCGCGAAGTCGTGGCTGAAATCGGTAGCCGCCTCGAAGCGCGCGCCTATCAATTGATCTTAGAGAACGGATATGAAAAGCATGATCGCTTCCCAGAGCTTGATGCTGTTTGGACCTTCATTACTCCTGCCTTATCACTCTTCATTATCGGGGCAAATGACCGACTCCAAACAGTGTGCGATGCGCTTGATACCTTCCTTCATTTCACAGGTCGCTGGGATGAATGGCTATCGCTTAGCAATCAAGCTATCGTAAAAGCTGTTGAGGTTGACGATCACTACATGGCAGGCTGGCGAGCTTACCAAGCAGGGTGGGTGCATCACCTGCGACAACAGGCGGATGCTGTGTTGGTCAGTGCTGACCGCGCAGCAGCGTACTAGCTAACCGCACAAGCTGGTGTCCGCGAACAAGCCACCGCTATTAGGTTGCGAGGTATTGGGCATCATTTGAAGAAAAATTATCGCGCCGCGATTGCAGTTTATAGTCAAGTGCTTGATTTGTGGCAATCCTTGTCTACTGAAAGCGCGGACGTAGCCATCGCTATTAATGCCCTTGCAACTGTCGAGAGGGACGCAGGCGACCTTGAAGCAGCAGAGCGTTATTACCGCGAAGCACTGCGAATAGCTTACGCAGTTAGTGATGATGAAGGCGTGGCTATTTATACTGGTAATCTAGCTAGTCTAGCCCTAATGCGAAAAGACTGGTTAGAATCTGAATCCCTAGCACGCAAAGCCTTAAAATTGTCCGAAAGAGTAGGTCGTCAAGAATTGATTGCGTCTAATTTTTACCGACTCGCCAAGTCTCTTGTACGACAAGGAAGACACACCGATGCGCACCTATATGTGGAATACGCAGTGGACATTTTTACCAAGCTTGGCTCACCTCGTCTCGAAAACGCTCGTGCGATTCTGGCGGAATGTGAGGTGTGATCTTGCGGTGGCGGGTAGATTTTTATAACGGTTTCCATTATGTGACCAGCAATCGTGCGCAGCCGATACAGTACGGGAAGTGTGAGCGACCTGCTCTTTGTCGTTGTTTTGCCGTGAGAGGAACAGGTCGCTCATTCCCGTACTATATAGTCATTTACAACTCCAAATAATTGCTTATGTGCAGAAATATCAAACCACTTTTTAATTTTGATCCACCTACGACAGACGAAGAAATTCAGGCGGCTTCGTTACAATTCGTGCGTAAAGTGAGTGGGTTCACCAAGCCATCAAAAGCGAACGAAGCCGCGTTTTTATTAGCTGTTGACGAGATTACTGCAATTTCAAAAAAGCTATTGCAGTCTCTGGAAACAACTGCGCCCCCGAAAAATCGTGAAGAAGAAATAGCAAAAGCGCGTGCTCGTTCCGCACTACGTTTTAGCAGCTAAAGTCAGAAGCAGCAGTGTTGACTTTCGCGCTTCGTCATTATTGAGAATGGACTTCGCGCAGACGCCGTTCCAAAAAGTGGCGTTCGCTTTCATTGGTGACCAGCGCCAATGCATGTTCATAGCTCTTGGCAGCTTCCGCGAAAGACCCAAGGCGGCGCAGCAGATCCGCCCGCGCGGCATGCCACAAATGATACCCATTGAGTTCGGCGGAGAGCGCGTCAATCAGCACTAATCCCGCCTGCGCACCGTCCGCCATTGCCACTGCTACTGCGCGGTTCAGTGCCACAACGGGCGAAGGTTGTAAGCGTTCGAGCAGTTCGTATAGCTGAACGATTTGCCGCCAATCCGTTTCGTGAGCGTGCGCCGCCTGACAATGCACAGCCGCTATCGCCGCTTGCAAAGCAAACGCGCCAAAACCGCCGCGCAAGGCTTCTTCGACTAACGGCAAAGCCTCCGCGATTTGTGCGCGGTTCCAACGGGTTCGATCTTGTTCTTCGAGCAAGACGATTTCGCCTGCTTCGTTGAGACGCGCATCGCGCCGGGCATCGTGAAGTAACATCAGTGCCAGCAACCCGTTTACTTCAGTCGAAGGTTGCGGCAGCAATCCGCGAATCAAACGCGCCAGTCGAATCGCTTCGAGGCACAGATCGGCTCGCACCAAATCCTCACCATGCGTCGCCACGTAGCCTTCGTTGAAAATCAAATAAATTACCGTCAGCACGGCCTCCAACCGCTCAGGCAAATCGTTTGTTTCAGGTATCGTGTATGGGATTCCCGCGTCGCGAATTTTACGTTTCGCTCGCACCAGCCGTTGCGCCATTGTTTCAGTTGACACCAAAAATGCCCGGGCAATTTCGTTTGTTTCGAGGCCTCCGAGCAAACGCAGCGTTAATGCCACTTGGGCTTCAGGTGCTAGTGCCGGATGGCAACAGGTGAAAATCAGCCGCAACCGCTCATCGGGAATTTCAATTGAATCGTAATCCGGTTCGACACTTAACAGGATCAAACCAGCCGCAGCGTGAGCTTCCAGTTTTTCTGCGAACCGCGTCCGGCGGCGAATGCGATCAATGGCTTTGTGCCGCGCAGTCTGAATTAACCAGGCACGCGGTATTTCCGGGATGCCAGTTGTTGGCCATTGCGCTACGGCGGCGGCAAAGGCCTCTTGTGCCGCTTCTTCGGCCACATCGAAATCGCCGACCAGGTGAATCAGCGTCGCGACGATGCGCCCCCAATCTGTTTGGTAAACAGAATCAATGGCTGCATTTACATTTGCTGTCAGGTTTGAAAACATAAAAAATCTAAAAATATTTTTGTCCGCTGTCGAATTGAGTATTCTCCATTCGACTTACCTGTGAAAGCAAATAATGGAGGCTAAAAAATGAAATACATGCTGATGATTTACATGGAAGAAAATGCTCTCAACGAAACCGAGCGAGCGGATTGTTACGTGAAATCCACCGAACTCTCCCATCAGCTCAAAGCCGATGGGCAATTCGTCGCCACGGCTCCGCTGCATTCTGTAGCGACCGCCACCAGCGTCCGCGTGCGCGAAGGCAAACGGCTTATTACCGATGGCCCTTTCGCCGAAACGCGCGAACACCTCGGCGGTTTTTTTATCGTTGAAGCAAACAACCTCGACGAAGCAATTGGCATTGCCGAACGTATTCCCGGCGCACGTGTTGGCACGGTCGAGATTCGTCCGGTACTCGAAATTCCAAACCTACCGGAACTATAAAATTTATCATAAGGAGCCTTAATGCAAAAAATTACACCATTCTTATGGTTTGACGGCCAAGCCGAAGAAGCCATGAATTTTTATGTTTCGATTTTTAAGAACTCAAAAATCCTGAGTACCGCGCCAGGGCCGAACGGAATGGTGATGATGGGTACCTTCCAACTTGACGGACAGGAATTTCACGCGCTTAACGGCGGCCCGATGTTCAAATTCACCGAAGCCATTTCGCTCTTCGTGAACTGCGAAACGCAAGCCGAAGTGGATGAATTATGGGAAAAACTGTCAGCTGGCGGAGAAAAATCCAGATGCGGCTGGCTCAAAGATAAATACGGCCTGTCGTGGCAAATCATCCCGACGGTGCTGGGAAAGTTGATGCAGGACAAAGACCCTGAAAAAGCCGGGAGAGTCATGCAAGCTATGCTGCAAATGGACAAGATTGATATTGCCAGCTTACAGCAAGCCTACGAGGGAAAATAAATAATCACTACTGAATAAGGAGTAACTATGGCTACCAAAATTTTTGTCAATCTGCCGGTCAACGACCTGCAAAAATCCATCGCGTTTTTTACGGCGCTTGGTTACACGTTCAATCCGCAATTCACCGATGAGGCGGCGACTTGCATGATTATCAGCGAAGACATTTACGCGATGTTGCTAACGCACAAAAGGTTTCAAGATTTCACCCCGAAACAAATTTGCGACGCGACGAAAAGCACCGAAGTACTGATCTGTTTGTCGTGCGAAAACCGTACGCAAGTGGACGATCTGGTTAGCAAGGCGGTCGCGGCGGGCGGCACAACATACAGCGAGCCAAAAGATTACGGCTTTATGTATCAACACTGCTATCAGGATTTGGATGGACACCTCTGGGAACTGATTTACATGGATCCGAACCACGTTCAGTAAAATGGAAAGACAACCAAAAAGGAGAAAGAAAGATGATTCGCAAAAATTTAAAACTATGCATTTTTACCTGGCTGTGTTGCTTATGTGCAGGCAGTTTGCTAGCAATGGCGCAAACGCCCGCGATGAGCAAAAATGACCGGCAGGCTTTGCTCAAGCGGTTTGATGATTCATCCGCTCAAACCCTCGCGGCGGTAGAAAAACTGAGCGAGGCGCAGTGGGCTTACAAAGCCGCGCCCGACAAGTGGTCAGTCGGCGAAACCCTCGAACACATCACGATGGCTGAAGGTTTGCTCTTCGGCATGGTCGAGAAAACGCTCGCTTCGCCTGTCAACCCAGCTTGGGCGGAAAAGACCAAAGGCAAAACTGAATTCATCGAACGCGCGATGCTTGACCGTTCGACGAAAGCCCAGGCGCCAGAAATGATTATACCAACGGGCAAGCTGACGCGCGCCGAAGTGCTGGCGAAATTCAAAACTGTCCGCGCTCAGACGCGCAAGTTCGTTGCTGAAACCAACGCGGAAATGCACGCGCATACGGGGAATCATCCAGTTCCGGCGTTTGGCACTCTCAGCGCGTATCAATGGCTGATTTATATTTCGTTGCATAACCTGCGTCACAATCAGCAAATCGAAGAAGTCAAAGCCAGCGCGAGTTTTCCGAAAGCATAAGGCTGTGAAGGGCAAGCCAACAACTTGCCCTTCACACGCAGCTCATCAAACACCTATTCAATCAGAGAAAAATTATGCAAATAATTACCCCGGTTTCTAAAAACATTCTTTGGACAAGTCGCATCCTCAGTGGCATACCCGCGTTATTTCTGCTCGTGGATGGCGCGATGAAATTATTCAAGCCCGCGCCCGTGGTCGAAGCGACTACGCAACTCGGATATTCAGAGAGCGTCATTCTGCCGCTCGGCATCGTCTTGCTGACCTGCACCATCATTTATCTGATTCCGCGTACGGCGATGCTCGGCGCGATTTTGCTGACAGGCTATCTGGGCGGCGCAGTCAACACGCACGTACGCGCGTGGCAGGGCTGGTTTCCGGTTTTATTTCCAGTCGTTTTTGGTGTGTTTCTTTGGGGTGGATTGTATTTGCGGGATGAACGGCTACAAGAATTAATTCCAATGCGCCGTTAGCTGGCGGCATACTACAATTTCATTATCCCCCACCAATACTAAGGCGCGGCAAAACGGAGTACCTATGACCAAGAACAAAACTGAAAAGATTGAAGTAGAAAATATTAACCATCCCGGCCATATCAGGCGCGTCGAGGCGGACAAGTATCAAGCAATGAAACAGGCCTTTCTAACGGTTCTTCCGAAAACTTCTCCTGGACTGACGCTAGCAGAAATTCGAGAACCTTTAATGGATTATTTACCTGAAGAACTATTTCCCGGAGGAGCCAAGTCAGGCTGGTGGGCGAAGGCTGTTCAACTTGATTTAGAAGCGAAAGGCATTATTTCGCGCGAGCAAACTAAACCGCTCCGCTTACATAAGAAATGACGAGAGGCACAAATATTTTACAAACCCTCACCATCTGCGTGAAAAATCTGCCATACTATTGATCTCCCTTCTTGAAAAACATGTTCCCGGAGATTTTTAATGCAACGATT
Source organism: Blastocatellia bacterium (assembly GCA_043736395.1). Lineage (GTDB taxonomy): Bacteria > Acidobacteriota > Blastocatellia > RBC074 > RBC074 > JAFDVL01. The sequence goes on from JAYTCQ010000336.1 coordinate 6,028, forward strand.
TAATTTCGTCTTATGCAATGTATTGTTCGCCGCTTTGTTTTCTGTGCTTGTGTCAGCCCAGTCTCCTGACAAAATCCTCAAGCAAGCCAGTAAATCAATGGGCGGAGAAAAGCTTTTGAAAAACGTCAAATCGTGGCAAATGAAAGGAACCGTGACGCGCAAAAGTGATGGCGAGTCCGGCACGTATCAGGCCTCAGCTACGGCACCGAATTTATATACTGATACCTTCGATTTACGCGGACTGGAAACCAGTCTCGGGTACAACGGCAAGTCGGGTTGGTCACGCGACTCACGCAACGGATTACGTACCATCACAGGCGAGCCGAGCCGTGATTTTCAGGCCGAAGCCACCTACCGCAATTCGCGCTGGATTGATTACAAAAAAGAAAAATCCAAGCTGGCGCTGGCGCCTTCCACCATTAACGGAAAAAGCGTCAATACGGTTGTGTTGACGACCGCCAAAAACGTAAAAATCAAACTGCATTTTGATCCGGCCTCAGGCTTGCTGGTACGCGAAGAAATTCCATCAGGCGGAGTCACGAAAATCTTTGATTATGCCGATTACAAAACCGTAGACGGAATCCAGGAAGCGCACGCCATCACTGCCACGATTGACAAAGAAATTTACGAAATTAGACTGAATCAAATCACTCATAATCTAACGTTAGATCGTGCGGCGTTTGACTTCCCAAAAATTTCGAACGAACCGTTGCCGGATATTCCAAGCTTGCTGCAAGAGGTCAAAGTCAACGAAGAGGAAATTGAAAATTTACTGGAAAATTATACGTTCACAGAAAAAGAAATTAATCGTGAAACAGATCAAACAGGACAGCTTCGCGAGAAGGAATCAAAAGTCTCCGAATTAACGTTTTACAAAGGCTATCGTATCCGCCGTGTGATTGAAAAGAATGGCAAACCGCTTTCGCCAAGCGATCTTGAAAACGAAAATAAACGCGTCGAAAAGCGTGTCCGTGACATTGAAAAACGCGAAGCTGAGAAAGAAAAGAAAGAGCAAAATCCGGACGATCCGTCAGATGCGGATCGCGGAAAAAGAATTTCGATTGCGGACGTTTTGCGGGCTTCAAAATTGGTCAATCCCAGGCGTGAACGCTTTCGCGGACGCGCGGTGATCGTCTTCGATTTCGAACCAATTCCAGGATATAAGCCACAAAAAAATTACGAAAAATTCTTCGGCAAAACCGTTGGCGCGGTTTGGGTGGATGCGGCTGACAGACAAGTCGCCCGCCTCGAAGCACGCCTGGTTGATTCTTATAAAGTAGCAGGCGGATTACTGGCTTCCCTGCGAGAAGGCGCAACCTTCGTGCTGGAAAAAGATCGCATCAATGATGAAATCTGGTTGCCCACCCGCGCTGATATTAATCTGTCAGTCAAGGTCTTGATGATTAAAGGAATCACGGCGAATACACTTATTGAGTTCGGCAATTACAAACGATTTAATGTGGATGCCGAAAAAGAGAAATTGAAAGATCCGACGAAGCCATAACTTTACGCTTTCAGGCGTGAAAAACGCTGCCTTCGCTACACTTGTATCGCTTGAATCTAACAACCTAAAAGCTTATTCTAAGTGTGGTCATCGTATTCGTGGTGACGAAACCAAGAACGCAGTTCATCAATAAAAAATCCTATGTCCGAGAATCACCCCAAAACTCCGGTCAGGCTCGTTTCCATGGATGCCTACCGTGGCTTCGTCATGTTTTTGATGATGGCCGAAGTGCTGGAACTGGCACGTGTCGCTGCCGCTCATCCCGGCAATTCATTCTGGAGCGTTTTAGCGTGGGGACAAACTCATGTTGAATGGTTTGGATGTTCGCTTCACGATCTAATTCAGCCGTCATTTTCCTTTCTCGTCGGTGTCGCGCTACCCTATTCTATCGCCAGCCGCATCGCCAAAGGACAAACACAACCCGTAATGTTCGCGCACGCGGCATGGCGTTCGTTGATATTGATTTTATTGGGTGTTTTTCTGCGCTCGACGCATCACACGCAAACGTACTGGACGTTTGAAGATACGCTCTCACAAATCGGACTTGGCTATTTGATCTTGTTTGCCCTTGGTTTTCGATCCATGAAAAAGATCTGGATTGCGTTTGCGGTGATTGTATTTGGTTATTGGCTGGCAAATGTTTTATATCCATTACCACCTGCCGGATTCGATTACACAGCAGTCGGAGTGCCTGCGGATTGGGCATATCATTCAAGCGGCATCGCTGCGCACTTCAATAAAAATAGTAATCTGGCGTGGGCTTTTGATACATGGTTTTTGAATTTATTTTCGCGCGAAAAATTCTTTACACATAATGGCGGCGGCTACGCGACACTGAGCTTTATTCCGACGCTGGGCACGATGATTTTAGGGTTAATCGCCGGACGCTGGCTAAAATCCGATTTGCCAAGTAACGAGAAATTACGTCGCTTTTTGATTGCCGGCGTTATCGGAATTGCACTCGGATTATTGCTGCACTTTGCTGGAATTTGTCCGCTCGTCAAACGCATCTGGACTCCGACGTGGACGGTCTTCAGCGGCGGCGCCTGCTTCCTGCTACTGGCATTTTTTTACTACACCATAGATTTGCGAGGCTGGCGCAAATGGGCTTTCTGGTTAACCGTCATCGGCATGAACTCAATTGCGATCTACGTGCTGGTGCATACGATTCAGGATTTTATTATCGAATCATTCAAAATTCATTTAGGACAAAATATCTTCAAGATTTTTGGCGAAGGCAATCAACATTTGCTAAGTGGAAGTGTCGCTCTTTTAATGTTCTGGCTGATTTTATACTGGATGTATAAGAAGAAATTATTTATTCGGATTTGAGTTGAATTTGAATCCCAACAAAAGACCAAAATAGAAATTTTTCCTCTTGTGCAATGATGATCAATATTGTAATTATATTATATATAGTTTGCTAATTTGTTTTCGAATTTTAGATAAAGATACTCTGTTCCTTCAGTAACAACTGCTGATCATTAGATCAGTACTAACATTTTGAAAGGAGCAACTATCATGAACGAAAATATTGTACTCACAGTTGAAGAAGTTGAAGAAGTCGCCGCACCTGGTGTTCTGTTCAGCGAGTAATCCTTCCACTGACTAAAAAATAAAAAAGCGCGATTCACATAAATCGCGCTTTTTTATTTTTGTGATCAATAGCTAATCTGCCAGGTCGAAAACATACCTTAGAACAACTTAGATTAAGGCAAATCAATCGGCGGACAGAAGTGAGTATCTTCCATTCTTCTTCGTTTCTTTTCTTTTTTGGAAGGATTCTTATAAATAGGCACTTGTGATTTCTCGTAATACGGCAAGTTGCGTACGCCACGATCTCGAATCAAAGGGTCACCGTTTTCACGATCAATAAAAAGAAAATCAATATCTACCGCGACCTTACTCTTATCCTTAAGGCCATTCGCATCCCGCGCGTGCCCAAGCGTCGTGACAATCACTGAACAAATATCCGCTTCGGCTGCGCTGTCAATGTCGCCTGCCTGCGCGCCCTTCCATCCACTTGGTCCCGCGTAGCTGGCGGTGTCAATCTTGAGCGCGTGAAAATGTCCGATCGCCAGCACCGCTTCTGATCTGGTAACCACCGAAGCTTTATATCTTCGGTTCGATCCCTGTTCAGCAGGAATCGCCATAAATAATGCCAGATCGCGGTCGTAATCGTAATAGCCCCCGCCCTCGCGTGTTTTATCGTGAATATCTTTGGAAATTTCCCAACCAAGATTTTCATCCATTCCCGGAAATTCAAACGAACGTTCGAGGATATGCAACTGGCAGAGCTGAATATTTTTCATCCGGCTGAGGTCAGCTTCTTCGGTATATTTCTTTTTCACATCGTCACGAATACCGGAAAGCCGCCGCAGAATGCGATAAAGCCCACTTGAATAAGCAGAATCAATCTGTTCATCTAAACTAGAAACCTGATCATTTTTTCGACGCTGAACAATGCGCTTAATCTTGATGCCTTCAACTTTGGCCAGCAATTCTTTGCGGTTCAGTAACAGCGCAACTTCTTCATCATTGCGGCAGATCCCATTTAGAAACACGAGGTCAGCCAACGTAACTTCTTCCCCGAGTTCGCGCAGAAGCTTGGAGACTTTTTCTCTTTCAAAATTTTGCGCCAGCACTACTACACGGGACATTCCCCAAATATTTGCGGGGACGACCACTCCGATTTTTCTGATGAAGGCTTTTGTCTCGCTATATTTCGGAGACAAGAAGATGCGTAGTTTCTCGCCATCTCGTTTGAATTCGTAATAGGCATTCACATACAGCGGAGCTTTCAAAATATCAATTTCCGCACCGAATTCTTCAACAACTTTTTTCACAAAAGCCGAGAACACCGGACAGCTAATATCAACATCGTGATTGTGCGCCCAGAGCGTGTAAACAATTGACGTAAATGCTTTGAAATGTTCCGCCTGCAATTTCATCCGGTGAACGAATGAAATCACCACCGAGACTGGCAGTTCCTGTTTCGTTGCCAGAACTAACAGCTCCAGCGCAGGAACCAGTGCATCAGCTCGCTTGTCTTCAGGCAAAGGAGCCGCAATCACATCAGCAAGACTTCGAAAATCTTCCGGGCCTGATTTTCGATACAAAATATTCGAGAGCATGAACGAATCGCCGACACTGGCGAGAAGTGGCCCACATAGCGCACGCGGCAAATTAAATCTGGAGTACAGCAGCTCTGCATAAATCTGGAACCGCTTGCGCATGAACACACCGAACCAATTTGTCGAACCAATTCTCACTAAACTTTCCGTACCAATTTTCCCGTCGCGATAATAGCCACCAAAATATTTCGGAATATTCCGGCGATTCTCATCGTCGTTCAAAATCTCGTAATAGCTTAATAATTTCGCGCCTTCCTGCTTGATCGTTTCGATGTCATCATCCACCAAACGTCCGCTGCGCGTCGCCGTAGCTAATCCGTAATGTGTTTTGAGTTTGAGATAACGGCTGGAGTTATAACCATCCAAAAAGAAATCCTGCATCTCTTCGGCACCCGGTTCCAAAAATGAATCAATGTGATATTGCTTCACTTCGGCGAACTTCCATTTTTCTTTGAGAGCGAATTCGATGCGGTCGGCTAATGGCTTCCGAGGGCCCATTCCGAACAGCTTCCGCCAGAAGGGAGACTTCTGCTTCGCTGCCGCTGGCTTCTTAGCTTGTGCATCTGAGGGTTGCTTCGTTTGTCCGGTGTTTATTAGTTGGAGCATAACGATTTCATATTGTAAAACACCTACTAATAAATGTCACAGTACATGAAAGAGTCATGACGCAATTCAGTATTATTTTTCCTTAATAGTGCGCTTTCTCTTTTCGTGATCTATGATGTTCGTTTACTCAATTGGTCAGTCGGGTTAATTTTGCAACGCCATTATTTCACCTGTTACTGCAATGGAATTAAGCTAAGCAATACGCAACTGTAAATTTATCGAAAAGCGTACTACAAACGTCCCGTTTGTAGCTCATTCGGAATCGCAAACGAGACGTTTACGATACACTTTTACTACCAACATCTGGAACATTCATGAAACCTGTCGTCCTTGAAAGCCTGATCGAATCCGCCATCAATTTTCGTGCTGAATTATTTGATGAAAAACACGAAGCCGCCTTTCGCCTCTTCAATGGCTTCACCGAAGGCAAACCGAATCTAGTCGTAGACCTTTACGGAAAAACTTTGGTCATCCACAACTACGCCGAGCAAGCGGATCAGGGATTTTCTTCCGTGCTCACTGCACAAAATTTCATCCCAACAAAGCTGCCATGGATTCAAGCAATTGTCGTGAAAACGCGCCATACGCCAGACTCTGACGAGAAAAAAGGGAAATTAGTTTTCGGAGAAAACCCGGATCGCAAAGTCCGCGAAAATGGAATCTGGTACGCGATTGATCCAATGCTGAATCGTGATGCCAGCCTCTACCTCGACACGCGCAACGTGCGGGAATGGGCGACGAAAAATCTCAAAGGCAAAGCCGTCCTCAACACCTTCGCCTACACCGGCAGCCTCGGCGTAGCCGCACTCGCAGGCGGAGCTTCCCGCGTCGTCCAGCTCGACCTCAATCGCAACTTCCTGAACGTCGGAAAAACTTCGTACACGTTGAATGGTTTTCCAATCAACAAAAAAGATTTCCAAGCCGGAGATTTCTGGCCACAGATCAATCGCATGAAAGCCGCGAACGAACGCTTTGATTGTGTCTTTCTTGATCCGCCAATTTATTCCGCCACCAAAAAAGGTGTAGTCAACCTCGCCGAAAGCTACACCCGCGTCATCAACAAAGTCCGCCCGCTCATCAACAACGACGGCTACCTCGTAGCGATCAACAACGCGCTCTTTTTCTCCGGCGCAGATTACCTGAAAGAACTAAAAGAGGTATGCGCCGACGGCTATCTCTCCATCGAAGAACACATCTCCGTCCCCGCAGATTTTGTCGGACACGAAGGAGTCGTACCGCTGAAGAATATTGCTGATCCCGCACCGTTTAATCATTCGACGAAAATTGTGGTAATGAAGGTTCGGCGCAAAGACGCTAAATAACGTCAAATTACCGCTGGATAATTTCACAATCCGGCGGTAAGGCATCATCAAGTTCTTTGATTTCAAAATTGTCCCAATAAACAAAATCAATTACTAATTCTTTAAGGTTTGTTAGCGTAGAAAGATCGTAAAGACAGTTAATCGTTACTTCATTGTTTCCGCCAAGATCAAGCTTTTCCAAATAAGGTAAGTAATGAAGAAATCCTAGCCCGTTAACTTCACCCACATTGGTTGTGTTTAAGCTGAGTTCTCGCAATTTAGAATCTTTCAAACCGTACAATGCGCTTCCACAAACTTCTGTATCCGAAAGGTCTAAATATTGGAGCGAAGTCATCTCTGACAAGAACCCTAATTGCTCATCAATGATCTTATTTTCTCGCAGGGAAAGCCATTCCATTCCTTTTAAATCATACAAATACTCTATATTCTCCCACCCCGCCTCCTCCAAATAACTGATAGAAGCTCTGCTTAAATCAAGCCCTTGAAGATCATTGGAATCCAGTTCTGAAAGAGGTAACAGATAATTAGCTGTTTGACCTTCATGATCACTTAAAATACTTACCCAAATTTCCTGCGCTTCTTCGCGCTCGCAGATTTTTAGAATTAATTTTTTGTTGCTCGGAGCAAACACCTTACCTGTTACCCCTCCAAATTCTTCCCATTCTTGATCCCACCAAAAACTACTATCACTTGAATCAACGGTGTAAAGAGTACCTATACAAAATCGTGAAGGAAGATTTCTTACGTAGCATTTTCGACGACGTAGTTGCGCTAACCCTCGCTTCACAAGGTCATTTGACCGCATAGCTAGTTCTTGTCTTCTAAAATGAACTAAACTTTTTTGCGCTTTTTTTGAATCATCACTCATCGCTTTCCCTCTTCACGACGCCAAACTTTTTCAATAATTTTGCCAACACCGCATAGCCTTCAATTTTTATTTGAGCAATTTCTTCGTCAATCTCATCAGCCATTTCTTGTAATAAATCGCGACCATCGTCATCAGCAGATTCGACTCTATTTTTTAACTGTGCCAATTCAGAAATTTTCACAGCTTCAATCTCAACATCAATTACGGCGAAGCGTTCCTCTACTTGTGCAATTTTGCGAATGATGCGGACGAGTTCTGCGCCGATACCTTCGTCTTTAGTGGATTCGGGGCTGCTTTGCCAATCGCGTAGCAACAATTGCAAGCGGTCTTCATCACCTCTTTCGTAAGCACGATTCACTTCAATCATTATTTGGTGTCTGCGTTCTCGCTCTTCGTCGTCTGTAGCAAGATCAGGATGAACTTGCCGAGCGACTTCGCGATAGAGTTTTTTGAGATTATCGGATGGCTTGAATTTCGCAGAAATTTCTATTGTATCTGCAATGTCGGATGTGGCACCCGCTGAATCATTCGCTTGTTCACGCGCCTCTTCGGCTTCGACTTGCACTGCGTCATCATCAGGATAAAGACGCGCTTTCGCTTCGGCGATTTGCGCGAGCACTTCGTCCAATGCAGCATAGCGCGATCCGACAATACGCAAGTAATGTTTCTGAAATGTGTAAAGCTCCGCCTGCAAGGTTGCAAGTTCTAATTCACGTTCGGCGAGCTTGGATTCGAGCAAAGCGAGTTCAGCTTTTTTCTTTTCCAGTTCGCGCTCTTCAGGTGTTTGTTTGCGGATTAAATCTGTAGTCATTAGTTCCTTGGCTGTTCCATCCGAAGTTCAATCCATCTAACACGGCCTGCTTTGACAGCATCTCTGATTTGACGTTGACGAGAATTGAGCGAAGCTGAAGCTCCAGTTTTTACTTCAATAAAATAAATGTCACGCAAATTTTCTTCATCAAGTCCATCAAATACAATCAAGTCAATTGGACTACCCATAAAACGTGCTTCTTTGGGATTAAACCGAAAATCAGGTAAATACGGCACAAGGTGTTCCGTCACTTTTCCAATGATGACAGATTGGCTCCGACCGATAGCATCGCTGCGAAAATAGGATTCGCTTTGCACCTTCCAGATTTCGAGTGAAACGTTTGCCTCACGTGTGGCAATGTCGCGTTGTTCCTGCCGAATCGCTTCAATTTCTTTTATGCGCCACGATTCATATTGTTGCTTGGCACGAGCTTCAATTTGCTCCTGTAATTGCGTGATAGTTTGTTTTTGGTGACGTGCAGAAGCGAACTGAAAAATCAGAGCGACGATGACAATTACAAGCATCGCCAGCAACATCAGGCTGAAATTATCGGGCATCATATCTTCCAATCTGGGGGCGCAAGGATAAGAAACGGCTGTGAATTTACCTACTTGAAAAAGACATTATAACGCCTGAAAGAAATTAGGCAATGAAATGATTTCTTTCATTATCTGTAGTACCATCAACATTGACGGAGGCTGAATTTCTATGCCGATTGCAACTGCTACAAATTATCTCGAAGCCATTGCGCACATCCCTGTTGGCACTTCGTTGCGCGTGAATGACGTCACGTGGGACGACTACAAACAATTGATGGATGACCTGCGCGAGAACAATTCAGTACGGGTATTTTACGATCACGGAAGGATGGAGATTATGTCGCCCCTGCGCAAACACGAAGCTCCGGTGGGAATCATTGCTCGCTTGATGAGCGTCTTGAGTGATGAACTGGAAATTGATATTGAGCCGCTGGGTTCGACTACACTAAAATCTGAAATGCAGGAACAAGGTGCGGAACCTGACGACAGTTTTTATGTGCAAAATGCCGCCGCCGTAATTGGCAAAGACGATCTTGATTTAGCGCACGATCCACCGCCTGACATAGTGATTGAAAGTGATCTGACCAGTTCTTCGCTTGATAAATTTCCCATTTACGCTGGCTTGGGCGTACCCGAAATCTGGCTTATTTCAAAGCGACAAGTGCGAATGTTAGTTTTAGTGGGACATCAATATCAGGATGCGCCAACTAGCTCCGTATTTCCGTTTTTATCGGCTGAACTCTTAACCGAATTTATTAGTCAAGGCATCAATGAAGGCGCAACCGCAGCCGCACGCGCATTTCGGATTTGGGTACAAAACCACTCCGAAAAAATCTAAAACCGCATTACACTTTTGCTTCTCGCGTAATGCGGTTTTTCACTTTCACTTTCCTGCGAACATTCCTTTTCAAGTCCGATTTTGCACCAAGCTGATTTATCCATGCGCTTCCGCCAGATCTGCTAAAGCTGCCTGCATCACTTGTGGATTGGTCATCAAGTGCAAGTATTTTGCGGACATTTCCGGTGGCGCGAACTCAATCATCTGGCGGTTTTCAATCCAGAATTCGACTAGATCAAATGGCCCGCGATCACAGATGTGCGTGACCCAGCCTTCGCGCTGACCGATTTTCAGCAATTGTCTGGCGCTGACATTCACAGAAATATACGCGTGCGTAGCGCCGTAAGCCGCGACGGGTGTTTCCCCCGCGTAAAACCCGGCTTCGCCATCATCAGGGCGCATTTCCGTACCGGCAGGCAACACTTCGACCATCGTACCGTGGTCGTCACCGGCAATCACGAACCAGGAATCAGGCCGAAAATTAGGCGGTGCGGGAACTACTTGTCCGCCTATAATTTCCGATAGAACTGTTGCTACGTTTTTGGGATTTTTTGCGTCCAGCGAAATGTGATGAATCATAATTTCTCCTCATAGTAATAATAAAAATCACGTTTGCGTGCGAGCATTTTCTCTCACATTAACTAACGCGGATTTTCAGACGGAAAAGTTTCACCACTGGAAAAAATATTTATTTTTTAATTTATTAGGGTTTAGCTACATCTGAAATCAGGCATCTTTCCACATGACAGGTAAGAGTTTTGTATTAATAGGACATGAAGATTACGATGTAATGAATAGCTCAACTTTTCCGTTCTTGCAGAAAAAAAGCTAACAGAATTGCATAATCTCAGTGGTATGAAAATTTCACAGCTGGTTAAAACTTACGACTAATGGAACAGCACTTCTGCTATAATTTGCAAACCGCGTTATTTCAACTGAATTGCCAAAAACAGTGTTTCTAAAAATTGAGGTTGTCATGAAAATCAAATCTTTATTCTGCATCGCCTGCCTTTCCATCACCACTTTTGCCCAAACACAACCCACTCCAAAAACTATCGATAACACGCAAGTCTGTCACCTGCCGAACGCCACCAAAGCTTCGACAAAGCCTGCGGTGTTGATGGAAGGGTACGGCAAAGTTCACATGTCCGTGACTACCAAATCTGCCGAAGCGCAGGCGTTTTTCGATCAGGGGTTGGCGTTGATGCATTCGTTTTGGTTCTATGAAGCGGATCGAAGTTTTGAACGTGCGGCGCAGCTTGATCCTGAATGCGCGATGGCGCAGTGGGGCATAGCGATGTCCGATATCAACGAAGAACGGCGCAATTCCGCGATCAAACGCGGCAAAGAATTAGCGCCGAAAGTTAGTGAACGCGAACAGCTTTATCTCGCCGCCGTCGAAGCTCGCTACGCCGGAGAAAAAAGCACCGTGCAAAATAATGGCTTCCTCGGCGCGAGCGATCCTTATCAAAAAGCGATGCGCAAACTCGTGTCGTTTTACAACGATGATCTCGAAGCGAAATTGTTTCTCGCGCTGACTTCAATGTCCGGCTACGAACGCGATGGAACGCCGAACGCTGGCACGGTCGAAGCGATTGCGCTCCTGCAAGCTGTGCTCGCAAAATCTCCGAATCACCTCGCCGCGCATCACTACATGATTCACGCGACCGAAGCGGGCAAACGCCCTGTTGACGGAGTTCCCGCCGCAGATATTTACGGTACGCTCGCGCCGAAAGTCGGGCACGCCGTACACATGCCCGGTCACACGTACGTCCACGTAGACCGTTGGCAAGACGCCGCGCGCGCCTTTGAAAATTCTGCTGCGGTAGATCGCGCCTACATCCGCGACAACAAAGAAACGACCGATCACGCCGCCGGGCCGTACGGTCACAACGTCCATTTTTTGGCGAACGTGTACGGCTATCAGGGACGCTATCGTGATGGAATTTTGGCGAGTCAGGAATTGCTGGATGCCGCGAAACAACCAGGCGAAGAAAAATCCCGCGCCGGATTTGAAGGGCGATTGGCACGGCTGCGCATCCTGACGCGCTTTGACAAATGGGATGAAATTCTGGATGGAAAGTCTTTGCCTGACGAAGGCAATTACGAAGTCTTCAAGTCGTGGCGCTATTACGCACAGGGACTCGCGCAGCTTGGCAAAAATGATTTGAATGCTACGCGCACTACACTGGATGCGCTCGAACGTGAGACAGCATGGATGAAAGATAAGCTCGCCAAGGAGAAAGATTTGCCGCAGCTCGGACGACAGAGGCAGCAATTAAAAGCCCTCGGTGTCGCTCCGATAGAATTGAAAGCGCGCCTTGCAGCTATTGAAGCAATTTTACTTCCATTGACGCAGACAACTGCCGTTCATAACGCGCCCCCTTTAGCTGAACAGCAAACAAAAAAAGCTGATGAAGCGATCAAGCTTTTGCGCGAAGCCATCGAAGAAGAAATCAAACTCGGCTACTCCGAACCGCCGTTATATCCACTGCCCATGCAGGAAGTCGCTGGAAAAATTTGCCTGCAACTAAAACGCTACACCGAAGCCGAAGAATTTTTCCGCGCCGCCCTCGAACGCGATCCCGGCAGCGGACGCGCGTATTTCGGACTGATGCAAGCCCAACAAAATTCCGGCAAACAATCCGAAGCACGTGAGACGTATGCAAAATTTATGAAGGCGTGGAAACAGGCCGATGAAGATTTACCGGAGATGAAATTAGCGAAAGAAAAAGCGGCGGAATATGGCGTGGCGAGTAATGTGAAGTGATTTAACAAATGCTGCTTAGAAACTACCCCATCTTATTTCATACTTAAAACCAGCAATCTGGAGATATTTTCACCAGATTTTGACTTTAGCATTCAAGATTGATAGCATAATCGTTAATTCTAAAAGTGATTTGTTATCAAAGTAAACACGAAACGAAAAATGCTAGTTCAATTTACAGTGGAAAACTTCCTTTCTTTCAAAGGGGAAACCGTTTTTAGCATGTTAGCGTCATCAGATGACCGACATCCATCCCATGTAATTCAGGATGAAAAAGGCAAACCGCTAAATATCCTTCGCACCGCCGCTATTTATGGGCCTAATGCTTCTGGTAAATCTAACTTAATCGAAGCAATTTCGTTTGCCCAAACTTTAATTTTGAATGGGACTAAAAGTGGACAATCTATTCAACATAAGCCATTTAAATTAAATCCAAAAAATCTAACTGGCTCAAGTCGATTTGAGTTCATCATTAAACACAAAAGCATTGTTTACTCTTACGGTTTTGTTGTTAATTCAAAGGCAGTCTTAGAAGAGTGGCTTTTTGCAACACCTGAAAAAAAAGAAGTATTATTTTTTGAACGTAATAAATCCAATTTCAATTTTGGCCTTTCGTTAACAGGAAAAACCGCAAGAGGAAAACAGTTCATTGATTTCGTTGCGCAGGGCACTCGACCAAATCAACTTTTTCTGACGCAAGCTGTGGATCAAAACGTCGACCCAGTAAAGCCAATTGCTAATTGGTTCAAAAACGTACTTACAATCGTTCCTGCGGAATCTATCTATAACTCTCTGGAAATAGGGGTTCATAGAAATAAAGAGTTTACAAAATTTTTAGGCGACTTTCTGAGAGCTGCGGGAACTGGAATTGAAGCAGTGACGACAGAGGAGATAGATGTTGATATTGATAAGCTACTCGGGGGAGCTGACGAAAGCGCTAAATCAAAATTTAGAGATGAGCTATCTGGTTTAGAAAAAAACTCCTCCTTGATTCTGACCTTACCTTTTGGGGGTAGATTTGTTATTGCGTCAAAGGAAAAAGGTAAACCCGTTATTCTGGCTTTAAAAACAAAACATCAATCAAACTATAACGATACCGTACATTTTGATATTGACGAGGAATCTGATGGAACACAACGCTTAATCAATCTTATTCCTACACTTTTTGATTTAAGAAACCGTGATGAAATGGTTTTTTTGATAGATGAATTAGATCGTCGTCTTCATCCCCATTTGACAAAAATGTTTCTGCAAGCAGTATTAGAATGCTGTGATAAACAGAAGAAGAATCAAGTCATATTTACAACTCACGACACGAACTTGCTTGATCTAGATATTTTGAGAAGAGATGAAATTTGGTTTATCGAAAAAGATTCTCAAGGAGCATCACATCCATATTCACTTGCTGAGTTCAAAATTCGACCAGATTTAAAAATTGGAAAAGGATATCTTCACGGGCGCTTTGGTGCGATTCCTTTCATTGGTAATCTTAATACTATTCAACATTCGTCTAGCAAATAACCCCTCTTTAATGCCACTCACGAATAGAAAACGTCTCTTGGATCGCACGATTAACAATCGCGATGCAAACCTTATCATTATTGCCACGGAAGGTCAGGAAACAGAGAAACAATACTTTTCAATTTTTAGAAATCCTAAAATTAATATCGTAGTTATCCCAACGACTGATGGTAAATCTGCACCCAATCATGTTTTGAGCAGACTGGATGACATCAAGAATGACTATGAGCTTAATGATGATGATTCGTTATGGCTAATGATGGATATTGATCATGTCCGCGATGAACAACGAAGCCAGATATGTCAAAAAGCTTTACAAAAAGGCTTTAATTTGGCCATTAGTAATCCTTGTTTTGAGTTATGGCTTTACCTTCATTTTGTCGAAATTGATGACATGAACATAAGCTGTAGCCAGCTCGAAAAAAAATTGCGTAAAATTTTGGGCAGCTATAATAAATCCAAGCTTGATCTGGAAAAGTATAAGGGACAGATTCATTCTGCTGTAGAAAGAGCCAGATCATTGGATAAAAATCTGAGCGAACGTTGGCCCAACTCCATAGGAACTCATGTTTATAAAATTGTAGAAAAGCTTGTATAGCTGATGTGTTTGATTATTTGCAAATTGAGAAACTGGCATTGATCATTTGCACATAACAGCTACTCACTCAGCAAATTTGCCGTCTCCCACTTGACCCGCGCCATAGAGCGTGAAACCTAAGCGAAATTTATGAAGGCA
>JAYTCQ010000337.1:0-43308 GCA_043736395.1 Blastocatellia bacterium
GGCAAGTACAAAGGTTGCCGCCACAAGTACAAATTTAATGCCCGCCAAAGGCAAAAAGTAAGGAGGACATATGACCAAAACAAATATTAATCGTCGCTCTTTTCTTCAGGTGACTGCGATGGCAGGCGGCGGAGTACTCTTCGGATTATTCTCTAAATCTTCCGCTCTTGCACAAGGTGCGCGCGGAGCACAGGTTGGCTTACTGCCCGCTAATTTTATCAGCATTGTATCCAACGGAATTGTCACGATCATGGCGAAAAATCCTGAGACCGGACAAAGCTCAAGAAACATGCTGCCAATGCTCATCGCCGAAGAATTAGATGTGGATTGGAAAAATGTCAAAATTGAAAAAGCCGATCTTGACAGTGCGAAATACGGCGGACAATTTTCCGGCGGCAGCACTGCGACTCCCACAAACTGGGAGCCGATGCGCCAAGTCGGCGGCGCAGCGCGACAAATGCTAGTTGCTGCTGCTGCGCAAACCTGGAACGTCGCAGAATCTGAATGCACAACTGCTTCCGGTCGCGTCATGCATAAAGCTTCGAATCGTTCTGTGGGCTACGGCGAACTCGCTTCTAAAGCAGCTGCAATGCCTGTACCGGATTTCAAAACTCTCAAACTGAAAGACGCCAAAGATTATAAAATTATTGGCAAAACTACGGTTGGAGCAGAAATTAAAGAAATCGTCACAGGCAAACCGATTTTTGGAATTGACGTGACGCTGCCTGGAATGCTGTATGCCGTGTTCCAAAAATGTCCGGTGTACGGCGGCAAAGCTGTCAGCGCGAATCTGGATGCCATCAAAGCCATGAAAGGCGTCAAGCATGCATTCATCGTTGAAGGACAACCGATCACTGGAAGTTTTATGACGAGTGATCCGGGACTTGAACCCGGCGTCGCCATCGTCGCGACAAGTTGGTGGGCTGCGCAATCCGCCCGCGAAAAACTTGAAGTAAAATGGAACGAAGGTCAATGGGCGACAGCCAGCAGCGCTGACATGGAGAAGAAAGCCTTTGAGCTTTCCAAACAGCCTGCGGCGCGGACGCTTCGCAAAGACGGTGATGTCGAAGCCGTATACGCCAGCGGTGCAAAAGTCGTCGAAGGCGCTTACATCTATCCGTTCATTTCACACGCTCCGCTTGAACCACAAAACTCTACAGCGGATTTCAAAGACGGAAAGCTCGACATTTGGACTTCCAGCCAAACTCCGCAAAACGGACGCGGCATGGTAGCGAAAATTCTCGGTATTCCTGACACGAACATCAGCGTACACATGGTGCGCGGCGGTGGCGGATTCGGACGACGCTTGAATAACGACTATATGTGCGAAGCCGCCTGGATTTCAAAAACTGTCGGCGCGCCCGTGAAATTATTGTGGTCACGCGAAGACGATATGCAGCACGATTATTTTCGTCCCGGCGGATACCAATTCTTGAAAGGCGCAGTGGATAAAGAGGGAAAATTAGTCGCGTGGCAGGATCATTTCGTCGGCTATGGCGAAGGCGAAAAATTCACGGCTTCCGGTAATATTGATGGTGCCGAATTCCCTGCCCGCTTTGTCCCGAATTTCCTGATTCAATCTTCAGTGATGCCGCTCGGCTTGAAAACAGGGGCGTTGCGCGCACCTCGTTCGAATGTCTACGCGTGGGTGTTCCAATCGTTCATTGATGAACTCGCACTCGCTGCTGGCAAAGACCCTGTGCAATTCCGTTTAGAATTACTCAGTGCAGCTCCGGCGGCGCAAAATGGTTTTGATCCCGAACGTATGGCAGGCGTTGTCAAACTCGTAGCTGAAAAATCAGGCTGGGGCAAACGCAAATTACCAAAAGGCACTGCGATGGGAGTCGGCTTCCATTTCAGTCATCGAGGCTATTTTGCGCAAGTCGCCGAACTCTCCGTTAACGCCAACAAGAAAATTAAACTCAATAAAGTTTGGGTTGCCGGAGACATCGGCAGCCAAATCATCAATCCCGGCTCTGCCGAAAACCAAACGCAAGGTGCAGTGGTAGACGGAGCCAGCGAATTGTTGCAGGAAATCTCATTGAAAAACGGACGTGTCGTGCAGTCGAATTATCATCAGCATCCAATGTTAAAGATGTCGCAAACGCCGCCTATCGAAGTACATTTCCTGAAATCCAATAATTCACCAACAGGTCTTGGCGAGCCTGCGCTTCCGCCAATTCTGCCGGCGATTTGCAACGCGATTTTCACCGCCACTGGTGAACGTATTCGCACGTTGCCGATTACGAAACTAGGCTATAGTTTCGCCTAGCATCACTATCACACGGAGCGTTTGGAGTGCTACGACTCGTCGTAGCTTTGGTAGAGATTTTCAAAACAAAACACAGTGATGAAAACCTCTACCAAAGCGCTGCCAAGCCAGCGCACTCCAAACGCTCCGCGTTCTTCTTTCGTTTTTTAGTAACAAAGATTTTCCTCCACGAATTTATTTCACTCAGGAGAACACGATGATTAAATTAAAAGTTAATAGCGTCAGCCGCGATTTCGATGGCGATGAAGAAATGCCGCTGTTGTGGTATTTGCGCGACGAACTGCAATACACTGGAACAAAATTTGGCTGCGGCGAAGGACTTTGCGGAGCCTGTACCGTTCACGTCAACGGCAAAGCCGTGCGCAGTTGCCAAACGCCAATGAGCAAAGCCGCCAATCAATCCATCACCACTATTGAAGGCTTGAGCGCAACCGCGAATCATCCGCTTCAACAAGCGTGGCGCGATCACAACGTACCGCAATGCGGATATTGTCAGAGCGGACAATTGATGCAAGCCGCTTCATTGCTCAAAGAAAAACCTAAGCCAACGGACGCAGAAATTGATGCCGCAATGAAAGGCAATATTTGCCGTTGCGGAACCTATCAACGCATCCGCGCTGCCATTCATCAGGCAGCGGATGGCAAACCGAAAGGGGGCAAATAATTATGCAGAAAATTGAATTCTTACCCCGCCGCACTTTCCTGACACAAATGGTTTCTGCCAGCGCATTCGTACTTGGCGCACGCGCCGGAACTTTTGATTACCTTGGCGCAACGACTGCTGAAATGGTCAGCGGTGCAGATGCAGCTTCGTGGAATCCAAACGTTTACCTTGGCATCGAACCGGACGGAAAAATTATTCTGATCATGCACCGTTCCGAAATGGGAACCGGTTCACGGAGCGTATTGCCCGTCGTGATGGCGGAAGAATTAAACGCTGATTGGAAACGCGTCTCTTTAGAACAAGCGATTGGCGATCCAAAATATGGTTCGCAAAATACGGACGGTTCCTGTTCGATCCGCGATTTTTATGACGTTTTCAGAGAAGCTGGCGCAACAGCGCGCCTCATGCTCGAACGCGCCGCCGCCGCCAAATGGGGCGTACCTGCAAGCGAATGCAAAGCCCAAAATCATTTCGTCGTTCACGCCAAATCCAAAAAGAAATTAGGCTTCGGCGAACTCGCAGGTTTAGCGAAGCAACAGCCTGTCCCGAAAAAAGAAGAACTCACATTTAAATCAGCCGCCGATTATCGCTACATCGGCAAAGAGCTGCCTACCCTTGACCGCGATAGCCTGACCAACGGCACAGGCATGTTCGGCATTGACGCAAAGATGCCGGGAATGGTTTATGCCTCCATCGAACGCTCTCCCGTGTTCGGCGGCAAGCTGAAAAAGTTTGATGACAAAGATGCGAAAGCCGTCAAAGGCGTGCTGCAAACCGTCACCATTCCTGACCTCACAGGCCCGACAATGTTCCAACCTCTCGGCGGTGTAGCCGTCATCGCGAACAGCACTTGGGCTGCGGCAAAAGGCAGAGAAAAATTAAAAGTCGAATGGAATGAAAGCCCGAACGCCGCGTACGATTCTGCCAAATTCAAAGAGTCATTACTCGAAACCGTACGCAAGCCACAAAACGTGGTACGCAATGTCGGTGACGTAGACGCTGAATTTGCCAAAGGTGGCAAAACGCATGAAGCCGAATATTACGCGCCGCACTTAGCACATGCGCCGATGGAACCCGTCGCCGCTGTCGCTGAATACAAAGACGGCAAAGTCGTCTGCTACGCCAACACGCAAAATCCGCAAGCCGTACAGGACACCGTAGCGCAAGCTCTCGGCATCAAAAAAGAAAATGTCATTTGCAATGTGACATTGCTCGGCGGAGGATTCGGTCGCAAATCAAAACCGGATTACGTCGCGGAAGCTGCGCTGCTTTCCAAAGCCGTTGGCAAGCCCGTCAAAGTCACGTGGAGCCGCGAAGAAGACATTCGCTTCGACTATTATCATTCGGTCGCAGCGATGTATATGAAAGCTGCGATTGGCGACAAAGGCAAACCTACAGCGTGGTTGCAGCGCGTCGCCTATCCATCAATTTTCACGACTTTCAATCCGGCAGCTACGCACGCGGCGCCGCTTGAAATGATGATGGGATGGAACGACGTACCGTTCGATATTCCCAATCATCGCGCTGAAAATGGTCCCGCAAAAAATCACGTCCGCATCGGCTGGCTGCGCTCCGTAGCCAATATTTATCAGGCGTTCGCCGTACATTCGTTCGTGGATGAACTGGCGAATTTAGCCAAACGTGATTCGGTAGAATATTTGCTGGACGTGATCGGGTCACCGCGCAAAGTTGCGCTCGACAAAGAGTATATGAACCACGGCAAATCGCAGGATGAATATCCCGTGGACACAGGCCGGATGCGCAACGTAATCGAACTCGCCGCCGAAAAATCCGGTTGGGCGAAAAAGAAACCCACCAAAGGTCACGCCCTCGGCTTCGCTATGCATCGCAGCTTTTTGACGTACGTTGCAGTCGCTGTCGAAGTCGTAGTAGACGACAAAGGCAAGGTCACTATTCCACAAATGGACATTGCCGTAGACGCCGGAACGATCATCAATCCCGACCGCGTGAAATCGCAATTTGAAGGCGCAGGAGTCTTTGGCACAAGCATCGCTTTGATGAGCGGCATCACCGCCAAGAACGGATCAATTGAGCAATCCAATTTCCACGACTACCAAGTCGCGCGAATGAACGAAGCACCAATGCAAGTCAACGTTCACATCATCAAAAGCACCGCTCCACCCGCAGGCGTAGGCGAACCCGGAGTACCGCCAGTAATCCCGGCAATCACCAATGCAATTTTCGCCGCCACCGGAAAACGCATTCGTGAATTGCCAGTAAAAAGACAACTGGCATAAATGATAGTCGCCTGATAAAGAAAGGCGTGCAAATGAGAACGTGGAATGTTCGAAGGTTAAATCGCATGTTCCCCGTTCT
Organism: Blastocatellia bacterium; assembly: GCA_043736395.1. GTDB lineage: Bacteria > Acidobacteriota > Blastocatellia > RBC074 > RBC074 > JAFDVL01. Next base: position 5,274 of record JAYTCQ010000337.1, read on the forward strand.
CCAACAAACTAAACACGCCATCCACACATTATAGTAGTGAGTTAGTCGCTACAGCTTAAAACGGCACTTTCCATTTCAGCCCCACGCAAAGTTTTCAGTGAGCAATGATAATGGCATATTAGGAATATCTATTTCTTCAGTAAATTCCTGAGTTCGCTCGTCGTTTATTTGGGTTTCAAATGTTAAATTACAATGAATTTCAGCAAGCAATTCGTCTGGATTTTACTGATCTCCCTGAAGATGGAACCGAATTCGAATGTATGACCCAAGAGCTACTACAAGCCATTGGCTTTCATGCTGAGCGAACTGGTGTTGGACCTGATCACGGTGTAGATATAGTTGCATTAGAAACCAACCTTGACCTATTAGGTATAAAACACGAAAAAAAATATATTACACAATGCAAACATTACGCTCATAGCAAGAGGGCTGTTGGAGCTTCAGAGATTACAGATATACTTGATACACTTGCTCGTAATAGAGCCACTGGATATCTGCTGGTGACGAGTTCTGAGGTCTCAAGTAGTTTAAAAAATAAATTAGAAGAGCTAGTGAAGAACTACCCGCACTATACGATATTAATTTGGGACCATGTAACACTTGCACAGCGTCTGAACGAACATCCAGCGATCATTGCAAAGTATTTTCCCACGAGATTACAGCAAGTAAAAGTAAGACTTCCTGCGATGAAAGGGAGAAAAGGCGATGTCAGGGATCGTATTCTGGCTCACCAGAAAGAATATGTAGGGCTAAAGTTTATACCTAAATTGTATGTTAGTAGGAATATTGAAGAAACATTATATGGGAATTTACTCTCACCTGTTAATAAACTGCTTGAATTAGAAGATATCTATGCAACTTTACTTAATGATTTTGTAAAAAATATCCACAGTCAACTAATTGTCCCTCAGTTTCTAAAAGTTTCAGTTGCGCCACAAGTAACATTTACCTGGATTAACGGATATGCGACTCTAAACGAGGAGCTAGAGAAAGCTGCGAAAATTGCATTAAGCCATAATTGGAAGCCAATCGAAGACTACCTTGCTGATGGTCCACGAGGGATTCAAGTAGGCTTCAAAGCATTGACAGAGACCATAAAAAGCTACACAAAGGCTGTAGAAATTATACTACAATCTTTTTCAATTGCTGCTCAAGTAATAAAAGAGGCGGAAAATGAAATTAAAGACCCAGATTCACGACTCGCAGGAAGCTCAAAGAAAAGAACGACACGGAAGAAAGATTATCCTTGGAATAATAATAAAGTTTTACAAAGCATTAATCTTACTCTGGTAAATGAAGTTGAGTCTCGAAAGGTTGAGTATTTTCTGGATTTCTCAGAGCGAATAGAACGCCTAAAAGGTTACTTAAAAAAAGTACCTACAAATGAAATTCAAGATAAAATAAATAATTTGCAGGTAAACATTCACGCAATTGTGGATTTAGCTGGTAGCGGCAAAACGAATCTTTGTTGTAGGCTTGCTTTACAATTAGTCAGCAAATCGCTTGTAATATTTTTAACGGGAAAATCTTTAGGTAATGATTTTTCAGATATTATTAACTATCTTGAAAATGAGATCAGTACTGTACTTAAAATCGACAAGCCAAAAGGACTTAAAAACTTATGTCGTATTCTACAAGAAAAAGACTACCCCCTTACGGTAATAATTGATGGGATTAATGAAAATTCCAGCCCTTCAGCAATGGTTGAGAATCTCAAAAATCTATCAAATTTAGTAAGAGAGATGCCAGCATGCATCTTAGTTACATCCAGAAGTGAGTATTGGAATTATTATAGAGATAGTATTTACTTTGAAGGATTTACAGAGGTGATGACTGGGAAGCTTGCAAAGTTTACGGAAAATGAACATGGTATCGCTATTCAGGTTTATTTAGATCATTACAAGTTAAATGTAAGACTTGAAAGTAAGGCGTGGGAACAGCTGAAAAGACCATTACTCTTGAGATTCTTTTGTGAGGCGTATGGAAACCCTGAGAGAAGAAGCTATCGACATCTTCCACCACTTAAAGAAGTTAGGTTATTCCATCTCTTTGGAGAGTATTGTCGCGTAAAGTTCCAAAATATAGAAGCAACAATGAAGGCAAAAGGCTATGCTATTACGTACGACGAAGTGGAAAAAATAGTCTATTCCATAGCAGATAAGTGCTTATTACATAAAAATCGTGCTTTAAGCACAGAATCAGTAGCCGAGTCGTTATTTACAAATTCCGAAACATCTTCAGAAATATATCGCTTATTATTAGATGAAGATATAATTATTGAGGAAACACTCGAACCCGATAAAGGTAAGTTTAAAAAATATGTCGCATTTGTCTACGAAGCCTTTATGGAGTATTTAATGGCAAAAGTACTTTTACAGATAAGTGGGGCAAATGATTTACTTCTTTCGCAGAAAATTAATCAATTGATAAAAGACGAGAAGAAGTTTATTCATGTAAGAGGAATACTTACTTTTATACTACCATTTTGTGTCATTGAGCATCCTCAAACATACAGTCTAATCCTATCACAACTACGCAAGCCAGAATATTCAGAAACTTGTATTCCCACAATATTAAACCTTTGGGAAGCTGATTGGAAAAGAGGGATATGGCCTGTATTGGAGGCCATTACAGATCACTTTCTTTCAGCACCAGTAGAAGTTGCAGCATTTATTAAAGACTGGGTAAACGAACATCAACAAGAAGACTTCCTCCATACATTTATCGCTAACCCTAAGCCATTAATCAAGATGCTAGGTGATCAATCAGTCGAACTCATATCAAGTTTAGAACCACTTCAGCAAGGATTAGTGGTTAGGTCATTATTAAGATTCCTTGAAACAGAGTCCTCAGACTTAATCAATGAAGCGGTTATCAAATCTATTTTTAGGAACCCGCGGCTCTCGAAAGAAATTATTATTAAAGGGGAAAATTTATTTGTAAGTATACTCAGCGCAGTTATACCAGCACTTCGAGAGGTTCTTAATAAGCAGCCTTATGACAGGGACTGGGAGCTACTAGATTTACTTGGACACTTAGGTGAAAAATGGAACATAAAGTTAGAAGATATAAATCACGAAATTGGCAGACAATATGATCCAATTATTTTCCAGGCAATTTTTGATGAATATCGTTTCAAGAGAGTAGTTAGTAATGCTCGGATTAGTTTAGGCGAATTATTTGGACATGACCATAATCAGATTATGTGGGAAGTAGAGCGGTGGGAAGAAAACCCAGTATATAGTGATACGCGCGAGTTTAAAGGTGACATATCACGCTAAAAGATATTTTAGAAGTCTTTGCATTGGTCTAAAGCCAAAATGGAATTATTAAGAGATTCACTGAAATACTCAGTTTGTCAAACGACGACTTAATCGTGACCCCTCTCTCAACGATTCGATATTTCGCGTTCAGTGCTCCCCTCACGTGCTATCGGCTCAACTTTGGATACCAATTCTTCACACTCTCCAAAGCCCATTGCGGCGTCTTATCCGTATTTCAAAGATTGCAACTATTCGGATTGGGACTGTCAATCGAAACGGCTGACGAGGCGAAATTGAAGGTGTGGTCTCTGGCTTCGGCGCAGACAGAATTTTCTCCGGTTTTGGGCGGATGGCAATTGATGCATTGGCTGCAAATACTTCGGATTCAAATTCTTCCTGCATTCTCGCGCACCCAATCACGCAAGGCGCGTGAAGCCTTGCGTTCATCTTCATTTAAGCCTAAAGCGAGAAATTGATTGAGCGCATCTGCGGTTAGAAAAGAAAATGCACGGCTGTTATTTGCTTCGGTAAAAGTATTATTGGTAAGCGTCCAGATTTCTACGCGGCGGTTAAATATGCGCCAGATTTCGGGAACTCCTAACACGGCATAAATCGCAAACCGATCCAACGAAGAACTGGTCAGATCACTTTCAATCACAAGGTCGGGCGGCGGATCAGATTGTAAATCTAAATCCGTTCTCCCCCTCACTGCGGCTGCGTTTTGGATGTAAAAACTGTCATCTGGCTCGGCGCCCTTTTCTTTCTTTTTCAGTTTGAGCGTTGAAGAACCAAATGATCTGATGTCTAGATCAAGTTCATAACAAAGAATGACTATCAAATTAGATAGTATTCTGGCGGGTATTTCGTGGGCTGGTAACGGGGACATTATTTCCATCCTTCCTTTATCATAAAAAACACGCACCGAATTTGAAGAACCAAGTTCAGCAAGCAATTCTTCATACTCTTCCCAACTGACACCGTCTTCACGATACCTCGCACCGGATCGCAAATGCGGAACAACTTCAATCAAGTTATTAGCGATGGTGACTGACATAAATACACACTCCTTGTCTGCCTGCTATTGTCGCACACAAAATTACGATTGATAAATTTTTACCGCATCCCCAACGACACAAATCTCAAGGCTTCCGGCAATCCTGTCCGCCAATATTCCCACGTGTGTCCGCCGTCTCTCACGCGGTATTCATGCGGAATGTTCAGGTCGCGCATGAGATTATGCAAGATACTGTTTCCAGCGTAGAGTCCATTGTCGTCGTCTCCACAATCCAGATAAAAGCGCACGGATTTTTTCTTGTCTTCCGGCAAATTTTTCATCAAAAATAAAATGCTGTTCTGATTCCAAAAATCAGTAATTCTTCTGTCGCCTTCTTTGATTTCGCCGAGGGCAGTTTTGTAGCGGCGCTGAAATTCCGGCAAGGGCATTTGATTGATTTGTTCATCGGTGCGAACCGCCGCGCTCATCGCATAACACGTATTGAAAAGCTCAGGATGATGCAGCGAATACAACAAACTGCCGAAGCCTCCCATTGATAATCCGGCAATGGAGCGAAATCTTTTTTCCGCTCGGATGCGATAGGATTTCTCGACGTGCGGAATCAGTTCTTTAAAGAAATAATCTTCGTACTGATATTCGCCGCGAATATGATTCAAATAAAATGTCTGTTCCGCATCCGGCATAACGATAATCATTGGTTCGGATTTACCTTCGCTCACCGCTGTATCTGTGATGAGTTGCATTCCGCCCAACTGAATCCAATCGGCATGATTACCGCCTCCGCCGTGCAATAAATACAGGACTGGATAACGCCGATTCGAGCTGTCATAGCCGCTCGGCAAATACACTGAGAACTTCATTTCCTTTTTGAGGATTTGGCTTTTTAGTGAGAGGTCGTCGAAGACTTTGCTGTCTTGCGCGAAAAGATTTGGCGTTAGAAAAAAACACACGAGTGCGAAGAATAGTATTGGTTTTATTGATGATTTATTCATACAAGTTGGGCTAAAAATTCGGCAGGTTCAAAAACGGGAATTGATAAATTCTGAAATCCTGATTTATCTCTGGTAATAATTGCTTCAAGATTTTTTATAGAAGCGCAGGCGATTTGCAAATTATCTTCAAAATCAGTACCTGATAAAATTTCAGCTTGCTCCAAAGCTTGACGATTTACTTCACAGATTTCAAAAGCATTGAGGCAAGTCCGAATAGCCTGACGAGCAATGTCTATTCCTGCCACACGCTTCGCGATATAAAAAATATCTGTAAAAGTTGACGCAGTCAGGTAAGCCATAATCCGTCCGTCATCATTGGCTTGCCATACTGCTGCTGCGTCATTAAGCCAGGGCTGGCGTTTAAGCAAAACATCCAACACGACATTCGTATCAAGCAAGACTCGCATTAGCCGTATTTCTCCACTCGATGATCTTCAAGCCACTGTTTGACTTCTTCATCTGATGGCGGCTGTGAAGTCGTTTCCAATAATCCTAGTGCTTGTTGTAACGTCTGCTTCTGATGAGGACGAGTCTCAGGCTCCAGCGTTTTTAATACATCTTGTACGAATGTAAAACGACGCACATCTGACCATCGGCTCACGACTTCAAGCACTTGTTGATAACTTTGTGATTCAGTTTGATTCATCTTCGGTTTACCTCCCACGGTGCATGATAATCCAGCCAAAATTATTTGTCATACGCTTTCTATTTGACCAGTGCGCAATGCAGAAGCCCGCACCCGAGTCGAGGGCGCCAGTACTCATCTCAAACTTCCGCAGTGACTAATTAACGCACTTCCAATCTGAAGGCGCCCTCGACTCGCGTGCGGGCTTCTGCATCCTAAAATCCGAACAATTTCGCTGCATTCAATCCAAAAATTTTCGCTTGCTCTTCCGGCTTCAGATGCGCTAAAAATTTTCGCATTGTCTCACGTGCGTTTCGATACGATTCTGGTGTCGCGTTGGGGCCAAAGCCTCCGCCGTAAATCATCCGATCTGCGCCGTACGCATCTGTCAGTTGCTTCACGACAGGCGTGATTTGGCGGTACGGATATTCTGCTGCAGAAGGTAACGCCGCAATTTTGATGATCGTATTCGGAAAGCGCGACCAGTTCACAATCACTTTATGTTCTTCTGCGGTAGCCTGAAACGGTCGTCCTAAATGGTCAATGATGACTTTCGTTTTCGAGAATTCTTTGATGAACGGCTCAATCGGCGGCGCATAATGCGGTTCGATATGCAGCTGCACCGCCAAGCTTAAATCACTGGCTTTTTTCCAGAACGCACGCATCTCCGGTTTGCCAAATGGTGGCAGACGTTCCGGCGCGTAGGCGTGCAGGCGAACCGCTACGATGTCGCCGCGTTTGGCTAAGGCTGGCAGTTGCGCCATAGATTTTGGTTGATCGGCAAATACGAGGCAAACGCCCTTCAGACGACCTTTCCCGACGTTCAGGCAATGCTCTAAATAACGATGATCGTCCTGGTATGGTTCGGGGTGAACGACGATGGAATGCTTGATGCCAGCGCCGTCCATGCATTCAAGCAACCGCTCAGGCGTTGCGGCAGGAGCCGGACGATACGGCGCATTTGCGTGATATGGAAATCGTTCATCCTTGATGCCGGCAAAGCAATGCAGATGCGAATCTACAACGATATTTTCTGCGGCGGGAGCTTCAGCAAAATTTAAACTTGAAGCGACAGACGCCAGCGCGGCAGTTTGTAAAAATTGGCGACGGGTTGAATGATGGTGCATTAATGATACTCCCAGCTGTGATTTCACAACTGTTTTTCGTTTTTGGTTCTGCGTTTGTTTTGGTAATTCCTGAACTGGGATTATTATCACACACAAAATCTGAATTGATTAGTTGCAAACCGGATCATTTTTTCTGCGAGCGAATTTTATGATGAAATTTTTATTTTTTCTGAAAAGTACACCTTTCAAGTGTGTGATGTTTTTGCTCATTCTGTTTCTCTTCCCTGAATGTTCACCCGCTCAAAATTCATCCTCTGAGCTACGCACACAAGCACAAAATTCGCTCGCGCAGATCAATGGTACGATCAAAATTCGTGGGCTGAATAAACCCGTCAACGTGTTACGCGATCAATGGGGCGTAGCGCATATTTACGCCGAGACGCAAGACGATTTATTTTTTGGGCAAGGTTTCGTAGCCGCACAGGACAGGCTCTGGCAATTGGATTTGTGGCGCAGAACAGGCGAAGGAAAACTCGCGGAAATTCTTGGCGCGAATTACATCGAACGCGATAAATTTGCGCGGCTGCTGCGTTATCGCGGCGACATGAGAAAAGAATATGAAAGCTATGCGCCTGACGCCAAACAAATCATCACAGCCTTTGTTCACGGTGTGAACGCGTACATTGAAGCCAATCGCAATCACTTGCCGATTGAATTTCAAATCACAGGTATCAAGCCTGATTTGTGGACGCCCGAAGTTTGTCTGACGCGGATGGCGGGTTATGTGATGACACGTAATATCTCCACAGAAGTCTTACGCGCGCAACTCGTGAAATCCGTTGGCAAAGACCTGGTCGAAGAATTAATTGAAACGGATCCGCCTGCAAAATTAACAATCCCTGATGGCTTAAATCTTGACGACATCAGCGAAAAAATTTTGGCAGCGGCGACGCAGGCAAGCGCGAATATTTCATTCAAGCAAAATGAAGGCAGCAACAATTGGGTGATGGATGGGACGATAACCGCTACGGGCAAGCCGTTACTCGCGAATGATCCGCATCGTCCGATTATGTTGCCGAGCTTGCGCTATCTCGTGCATCTGGTCGGCCCCGGTTGGAATGTCATCGGCGCGGGCGAACCCGCTTTGCCCGGCGTCGCGGCAGGGCACAACGAACGCGTCGGATTCGGCTTTACGATTGTCGGCACTGACCAGCAGGATTTATACGTCGAAGAAACAAATCCAGCGAACGCGAACGAATATAAATCAAAAGGCAAATGGCTGCGCATGCGCGTCGAACGCGAAACGATCAAGGTCAAAGGTCAAGCCGCCGTCACAGTTGATTTGAAATTCACACAACACGGCCCCGTGATTTATGAAGATAAGGAAAAGCATCGCGCCTACGCTTTGCGCTGGGTCGGACAAGAGCCTGGCACGGCGGGGTATTTGGGTTCCCTTTCGATGAATCGTGCGCAAAATTGGAAGCAATTTTACGATGCGCTGAAGCGTTGGAAAGTGCCTTCGGAAAATTTGATTTACGCCGATGTGGACGGCAACATCGGATGGTTAGCCGCAGGCATGACGCCGATTCGCAAAGGCTGGAACGGATTATTGCCCGTGCCGGGCGCGAGCGGAGAATATGAATGGCAGGGCTTTCGTCCGCTGTCGCAATTGCCGCAAGCCTACAACCCCGCGAAGCATTATGTAGCGACTGCGAATCACAACATCATGCCGAAAGATTATAAATATGAACTGGGTTATGAATGGGCTTCGCTGTTTCGTTTCAAGCGCATTGACGAAGTGATTACAGGCGCCAACAAAAAATTCACCATCGAAGATTTTCAAAAATTGCAGCACGACGAAACTTCATTGCCTGCACGTGCTCTCACGAAAATTTTAGCCGAAGCCAACAACGTGCCGGGTGATTTGCAGCCGTTCATTTCCTTGTTAACAAATTGGAATTGCGTGCTCGACAAAGATTCCGCGGCGGCAGCGCTCTATGAAATCTGGTCTCCGAAATTAACCGCCGCTGTTTTCAAACCAAGCGTACCGGAAAAAAATTGGTCACAATTTGCTACGCGAATTTCTTTGGAGAAAACCATCGAAGCATTGCAATACGCTTCTCCACGCTGGTTTGGCGACAGCTCGCGGGCGGTGCGCGACAAGATTTTATTGACTACGCTTGACGAAGCCATCAACGAAGCCAAACAAAAATTAGGCAATGATTATACGCAATGGCGCTGGGGACAATTGCATTCGACACCGTTCACGCACGCGCTTTCGCAGGACGCCGTGTCAAAAGCTTTATTCGATTTACCTGCGCCGGAACGCGGTGGAGACGCGAACACGCCGAACGCCACAGGCGGTCAAAATTTCAAACAAACAGCTGGTGCATCATTTCGAGAAATCCTGGATGTGAGCAATTGGGATAATTCCGTCGGGACAAATACTCCCGGACAATCAGGGCAAGTTGGCAGTCCTCACTACGATGATTTATTGCCGCTGTGGGCGCAGGGAAAATATTTTCCGTTGCTTTACTCACGCGCCAAAATCGAAGCAGAAGCAAAAAATAAATTAGTATTAGAGCCAATCAAATAAGACTCACTTGTGACTTGCAATTGTTCCTTGAAATTACAAGGAACTGGTTGTAATCTCGCACTCGTAAATAACCACAAAATTTCGTAAACACCTCCCCCAAGGCTAAGTTTTCACTATACATTCGTGCCACACCAATGAACTCTAAACGCTGGCAAGAAATTGAACGGCATTACTTTGCTGCGATGGAGCGCGACGCATCTGAGCGTACGGCGTATCTGGACGAAGTCTGCGCGAATGATTTGGAATTACGCAGTGCGGTCGTGGCTCTGATTGCGGCGGATAAAAATGCGGGGAGCTTCCTCGCGGTTCCGGCGTTTCAGGTTGCGGTAAAGGAACACTCGACAGAGCTTGCCGCTGAACCTTCTCTGTTAATTCCAGAACAATCCATTGGTCACTATCGTGTAATTTCTCTTCTCGGCATCGGTGGCATGGGCGAAGTCTGGTTGGCAGAAGATGTCGCACTTGGACGCCGTGTAGCTCTTAAATTACTGCCCTTACAATTTACCGCGTACGCAGATCGCGTCCATCGCTTTCAGCAAGAAGCTCGTGCCGCATCGGCTCTCAACCATCCGAACATTCTCACAATTTATGAAATTGGTAAGAGCGGTGAATTGCATTTCATCGCCACAGAATTTATCGAAGGCGTAACTTTGCGGCAAAAATTATCTGCCGGAAAATTGCCGGTTTCTGAAGCATTACGTATTGCGCTCCAATCGGCGTACGCTCTGGATGCCGCGCACAAAAATGGAATCGTGCATCGAGACATCAAGCCCGAAAACATTATGCTTCGCCCGGATGGACTGGTGAAAATTCTGGACTTTGGTTTAGCGCGAATTGCGGAATCACATGAATCCGCACAGGCACAAACTCCCACGCAACAATTCACAACTGAAGCCGGAACAGTGATGGGAACTCCGCGTTACATGTCGCCGGAACAGGCGCGTGGGATCAAGGTAGATGTGCGCACAGACATTTTCAGTTTAGGCGTCGTGCTTTATGAAATGCTGACCGGACAAGCACCGTTTGCCGGGGCAACAACCGCAGAAGTTTTTGCTGCTTTATTGGAAAAATCTCCGCAGCCACTCTCAGCATTTTTGCAAAAAAACCAAAATGAATTGGAAGTAATTGTCCTTAAATCGTTGGTCAAAGATCGTGCCTTGCGGTATCAAACGATTCAGGAATTTTCCTCTGAATTAGAAAATTTCAAGCAGCACCTTCAATTCAAATCGAATGAAAATCCGACGCGACAATTCATGCATCCATCAGAACCAACACTTGTGCTGGATTCTGCTCAGTCTACGAATTCACGTCAGGTAACAGCCGTCACAGCTCCGCAAAAATTTATCAGTACAAAATTGCGTGCGCTTCGCCATCGCCCGGTTTTCAAAATCGCATCTATCAGCACGCTTTTACTGGCTTTGGGCGCGGGTGCTTACCAATTTAATGGTGGATTTGGCAAATGGACGCGCCGCTTTGCCGGAGCACCAACGACGGCGCCGTTTGCCACTTATCCGGGCGTCAAAGATTTCGCTACGTTTTCGCCGGATGGTAATCAGATTGCTTTTGTCTGGGATGGCGGACAAGGTGGGCCGCGCGATGTTTACCTCAAGCTGATTGGCGAAGACACGCCGTTCCGGTTGACGAATACGCCCGAAGACGAAAGCCGCCTGGATTGGTCGCCTGATGGCAAATACATCGCGGCGGTGCGTGCCAACGGAGCCGCCGGCGTGATTATCCCTGCGTTGCCGGGCGGCGCGGAACGCAAGCTGCGCGCGATTGGAGCAGGGTTGTCATGGACGGCAGACAGCAAAATGTTAGCGGTTCCGGCTCCGCGTCCGATTGATGGCGGTTCCGGCGCAATCCTGTTGTTGTCTGCCGAAACAGGCGAACAAGTCGCACAATTGACCACGCCGGGACCGAACGATTTTGACGATCAACCCGCGTGTTCGCCCGATGGAAAATACGTGGCATTTTTGCGCAGTGTCGGCAGCCCCACCAACCGCGAAGTTTGTGTCGTTCCGATCAAGGGAGGTGAGGTCAAACAATTGACCTTCGACAAACGACAAATGTTCGGATTGACGTGGACAGCCGACAGCCGCGAAATTATTTATGCCAGCAATCGCGGCAACGGCGGCGGAATGGGGCTATGGCGAATTTCGCTGGACGGAGGGCAGCCTGAGCGCATTCCTACGACCGGGCAAAATCCGAATTATCCGGCTATTGCGCGGCATAACAATCGTTTGCTTTATGCAGAAAGATACTTCGATACAAATGTCTACTTGTACGAAGGCGCAGGCTTCACCGCAGGTCATTCAGCACCAGACAAACTGGAGCAGGTCAAAGCGATCCTCGCATCATCGCGCGAAGACGGCAGCCCGGCGATTTCCCCTGATGGCGAACGCATCGTGTTTGTTTCCAAACGCAGCGGCAGCGAAGAACTTTGGATTTCTCAACGTGATGGATCGAAACCGCAACTGCTCACACACTTCGACTCGGTCGTGGGGACACCGCGCTGGTCGCCTGATGGTCGCTGGGTCGCCTTTGATTCACGCTTCGGTGGCAACGTCGAAGTATGGGTCATCAGCCCCGATGGCGGCGCACCGCGCAACGTCACGAATGCGCCCACAAATGAAGGTTCGCCAAGCTGGTCGAACGATGGGCGCTCGCTGTATTTCGCTTCTGAGCGCGGCACCACGTTTGCAACGATCTGGCGACAGGCAATAAATAACGGCGTCCCCGAAGGTCAGCCCGTTCAAATCACCACCATCGAGGGCGGTGAAGGCTATGAATCGCCCGATGGCAAATTATTTTATTTCTCGAAATGGTTCAATAAACCGGGCATCAGTGTGGTGCCTGTCGAGGGCGGCGAAGCCAAGCCAGTACCTGAACTGGCGGCGGTGGGCGATACGCGTTATTGGGGTGTGCTGAAGGAAGGAATTTATTTTGTGAGTACGGAAGATAAAGCACACCCAGCGATTAAATTTTTCAGTTTCGCTACGCGGCAAATAACAACCCTGGCAAGCGTCGAAAAAATGCCGCAACGCGATCAGCCAGGGTTGTCATTTGCGCGCGATGGTCGTTGGTTGCTTTACACGCAACGCGATCACACCATCAACGATATTATGCTGATGGAGAATTTCCGTTAAGGGGTACGACGCTCAAGCCAACAATAAGAGCGTCGGCATAAGCGTTAACGGTAATCGGGTCGCCGCCGCAATTGCCGGAATCGGCACAAGCCGCAATCATTAACGAATTCCAAACAAAGCTGCTGTTAATGTCAGGGTAGGTTTTCCTGAGATCTGTCAATGTACTTTGCATTTCGCATGGACATTTCACGCCTTGCCTCCCTCCTGAGAGCGAATCTGGTTTACATTTTGTAAGTACGGTCAGGCTCCAATAACCAGGCGCTATGAAAGCGGCGGGGTTTTCTATGCCGAGCGGGGCGCGATTTTTTATTTCGTCTACCCAGTCATCAAATCGCGAGATATTGAGATTTTCGGCTCCGCCAGAATAACATTGAAGATTAAGCCAACTGACCGCCTGCTTCTGATTATTTTTTTGAAAAACTGCCGCCAGACAATCAACCCAAAATTGTTCCTCGGTATAGGGGCAATAGGTAACAGCCACTCCACACTGCTGCGTAAGCATCAAGGTTAACGCCACCACCGTGTCCAGATAGGGATCATACACATGTTCTGGAACCTCCAGATCGAAATCAAACCCATCCAGCGAGAGAGCATTAATTAAGGCGCGAAAATTATTCAGGAGCGTTTGTGTGCCGGCAGGAGTTGCCAACAACGCTTTTGCCTTATCAAAATCATCTGGTCCTGCACCTCCGATGCTGAACAGGAGTCTTTGCACCGTCCCGTCACCTTTCAGCGCCTCAGTGAGCGGTGGTAAATAACCATAAACGTCTTCATTGAAAACGCCGTTTTTGACAATAGGGTCAAGCGGGTCTCTGGGGTCACTGTCGTGATAGTAAAAATTGCCTTCTGCATCAAAATGCAACGGCCAAAAAATTACCGTGCTAAAACCCGAAATACTGACCTCCTGCAATTTTTGCTGATTGAGGCTCTCATCATCGAACCCGAACAAGTTGCGACCATAAACGATTACATTGAGATTGCTATTCATTGTTTTTTCCTTTGCCTGGTTTAGAATTAAGAGGCAGGCACAACGACCTGTCCCTCTGTTGTTTTATTAGCTTACGGTTTGGCAGTATAAAAGTAATACATTGCCTTATAATCTACGCGCACTTCCTTACCAATATTCGCTTTATCGCAGCCTATTTCCGATGCTTTGTCGCCTTGCCCGTACTGGATAGAGCAGCTATTTATTAGACGGTGGTAGTAAGCGTTTTGTAGTTCACTTGTTTCTCTGAAAGCGAAGGCTACCACCTACATTTTTTCAGCGAAGACGAATGACCAGCCCCGCACTCAATCTAAAATTGTGCTCTGTTTTTGGATTGTATTGATCCAATAATTCGAAGCGCGTCATCAGATAATCAGCTTGCACAAGACGCAGCGAGACGCGTTTATTTATTTTCACATCTACGCCGCCTCCTGTGCCAAAAGCAAAAGCAGTGTCTTTCAAATCCGTCGGGCGACCACTGAGTAATCCTGAAAATCGGCGGTGTGCGCCTCCCGCCATCACGCGGGCAAAAGGCGCAATGCGTGACCCACGAAATTGAAATTGCGGACCGAAAAGAAAATTGTGATTCCTTGTCTTCAAGTCTCCGAATAATCCCTGATCAAGCGAAAAAATTACTACGGATGAAGTGCCATAATGTCCACTGAAATCGGCCACAGCTCCTAATGAAACTTTTGACCAGTTTTTGAGATTTACATTCATAGCCGCGTTCCAACCATGCAAGTTCGCAGGCTCATCGGCTCCGGTGGCGCGAAGGTAGGAATACCCGCCAAAAATTTCTACTTTCGAATGATCTTGCGCTGATGCTCCCAGCGAAATTGCCAGCATTAATGCGAATGTCATCCAGGATCGAGAAGCTATGTGTGATGTTATTGAAATCATAAATTTTCCTTTTGCGAAATTGGCAAAAAATAGACGGAACTGCGAGAATCACTTTTTTATCGAGTGGATCTATCGCAGTTCCATCTGTTTTACGTTACTTGCTTGCCGTTTTTTCGGGCGCGGGCGTAATGCTCAGTTCCGGCATCGGCGTATAAGCCGTAAGGTTCGTGTGCGATACAAGACCCGCCGTCCGACCTGACAGCTTGCTGTAGCCTTCGACTTTAGGCAGCTCCGCCTGAAATTTTTCGTAATCCGCCCATGAATCAAACGAATCCAGGTGGACGTACATGTTGAGATCACCACCAATGACGAGGCGACTGACACGATGCCCTTTCAGGTTCGTTTTTTTCAGCACCGCCAACAGGTCTTTTTGATAGCTCTCGTAATCATTTCGACGTCCAGGTGTGACGCTAATCTCGCGGCGTATCATCAGCTTCGACGTGCCGTCCTGTTTGATCGCAGCTTCCGGGATAGAGCGGATGATGTAAGCGTGGCTACTGACGATCATCGTACGTCGTTTGGCGTCGTAGGCTTTACGACCTTCTGCGCCGAGTGCTTTGGTCAGTGCGCTGCCTTCATCAAACTGCGCCAGATTATCAACGGGCTGCACGACTCTGAATTCAAAGCCATCGCCCACGGGACCGGACGATTGCATAACGAGTGATTGTTTGATGCCGCCTTTCTTAAGGGCGGGAAGCGTTTCGTTTTTATAGAATTCAAGAAATTGCGCCCACATTTCAGGTTTGACCTGCGTCACCGAGACGCGCGAAAGCTGCGGTTTGGGCATTTCCTGCGCGAAGCCAACGAAAGCCGTGAGCGAAAATAGACTGAGAGCTAAAATTAATTTTGTGATTTTCATGATGCGATTCTCCTTGTTGATTGATGAGCCGCTAATGCAGCCAGTTGGGATCAAAAGCAACGCTCTTGACGCGTTACTACTTGATTGATAATTCTTGTCGAACTTGCGTGATAAGTTTTTCGAGATCAGATTTGAGCGCAGGATTCAGCCGCAAACATTCATCGAAATCAGTTTGCGCCGCGACTTCGTTTCCCTGTCGAAGATTGATAATTCCGCGCTGCGCCCGGGCATCCGCATGATTTGAATTCAAAGTAATGGCTTGATTGTAATCGTTGAGTGCTTTGGTGAAATCGCCTTTGATTTTCCAGGCTTGGGCGCGATTGAACCACGTGGCAGATGATTGCGGATTCAGTTGAATTGCCCTGTCAAAATCCTTGAGTGCACTTGTCACGTCGCCCTGCGCCAAAAGCACGATTCCCCGATCCATCCACGCGCCGGCAAATTGTGAATTCAATTTAATCGCCTGCGTCTGATCGGCAATTGCCCCACTGTAATCGCCCAAGCGATAGTGCATTGCGCCGCGACTATTCCAATTTTCAGCGACCTTTGGTTTGAGCTTGAGAACTACTTCATAATCGGCAAGCGCTGCTTGAAAATTGCCTTTGGCTTCATACGCCAATCCACGATTGTGATACGGCTCTGGCAAGCGCGGATTCAGTTTGATAGCGGTCGCGGCATCACTGAGTGAGCCATCGTAATCGCCTTGCAAATAAAGCAGGTAACTGCGACCAACCCACGCTTCAATCATCCTGGAGTCCAATTGCAAAGCACGGGTAAAATCTTTACCAGCTACTGCTAATTCACCTTTGAGCATTCGCGCTTGTCCACGATTCGCATAGAGCGCAGCCGAACTTGGTTCGAACGCCAGACCAAGACTGTAATCTTCAATCGCGTTGTCATATTCCCCTTTTGCCGTCCAAGTGTTACCGCGCTCCAGATAAGAATTCGCTGAGATCGCTCGTGAATTTTGTGCCTGTACGATCACGCTTACAGACAACAGTAAAATCGTCAGCATGTGTTGCGGCTTCGGTCTGGAAAGAAGATCGCTCAATGCACAGCCAAGACAAAACAGCAAAAAAAGGAGCGAAAAACCGCCGATCAGCAATGTGAAAATTTGCAAAACCAAAACGTTGATTACTTCGAAAATTGCCATGAGGTTCATACTTGCTCCTTTGAATAATTGACAAACTTCGACCTGCCCGATTGCTGCACTCAGGCGTACTATTTTTTTTAACTGGATTCCCCCGGCACCTTTTACAGCAGGGATGAAAAGTGAAGTCAGGTTGTAAATAACAATGGCTTATATTCTCCCCCAAGTTATAAGCCGTCGCCCGATTCACTTTTCATCTCTACTGTAATGCTCATTAGTGCATGCGTAGTTCATTCCAAAATCCCGCCACGCGTTTAGAATATTTTCCCCTCTCTTCTGGCTTCTTTATGGTTATGGTAAATTTACGGCTTCTAAACAAATCCTCCCCCTGGGGAAAATCTCATGACGACTTCAGAAAAACCGGAAGTCACCCGGTTACTGCTTGCCTGGAGCAATGGTGACGAAAGCGCATTGGCTGCATTAGCTCCTCTGATGCAACAGGAGCTGCATATACTTGCTCGTCGCTACCTGAGCCACGAACGCGCCGGACATACGCTGCAACCCAGCGATTTGGTCAATGAAGCCTATCTGCGTCTGATTGATAACCATCAAGTGCAATGGCAAAATCGCGCCCATTTTTTCGGCATCGCCGCGAACGTTATGCGAAGAATTTTGGTAGATCACGCCCGCCGACGCAATGAACTCAAACACGGCGCAGGTGCAGTACAAGTTTCACTAACTGACGTCGAACAGTCCGAAGCCGAACGCGGTACCGATGTGCTCGCACTTGATGAAGCTTTAGGTCGCTTAGCCGTCATTGATCCGCGCAAATGCCAGATTGTTGAGCTACGTTTTTTCGGTGGATTGAATGAAACAGAAACAGCTGAGGTTTTGAATATTTCCCTGCGAACAATCCAACGCGAATGGAATCTGTCACGCGCCTGGCTTTATCAACAACTCAGTCTCGAAAAAAATAATCCTCAAAGTTTATGATGAAAATTTTTCTGGTGGGAGCAGGCGGATTTCTTGGTTCAATCGCCCGATATTTATTAAGTAATTTTGTTCAGACTTCTTCGGCAAGCCGCTTCCCTGTTGGTACGTTACTCGTCAATGTTTTGGGATGTTTCGTGATTGGCTTGCTTTCACAAATCGGAGAATCACGCGAAATATTTTCAGCGGAAACACGCGCCTTTATTTTTGTTGGCATCCTCGGCGGATTCACGACGTACTCTTCGTTCGGTAATGAAACGATTAATTTATGGCGCAACGATGATACTGAATTCGCGCTGCTGAATATTGTATTGCAGTTAGCACTAGGGCTTGGCGCGGTGTGGATGGGAAGACTGATCGGGGCGAAATTTTAGTAAAAACTATCCACTACCAACTACTTTGCACGGAAGATTCTTTGCAAAATAGTTGATAGTTGAAAATGAATAATTGGTAATGATTTCAATTTGCGAATGCCGCGCTCTACTTATACTGGCAGGCGTCGCCGACGTTTACGCCAAAAGAAAATTGCCGTTGGCACAATCAACAACAGCAGAACGAGATCAAACGGCAACGGGAATTGCCATTCATTAAAATGCACATTCGGTGGAGGCTTCACGCTGCTTTGATCCGTTGCCGCCGAAAAAAATAATTCATCCGTAGCCGGACGTGGTGATGAATTATCGTTGAATTCCGTCATCCATGTTTGCGCAGGCAATTGATCTATTGGCACTTTGAAATGATTGGCAATTTCTTCGCGCTGCCCTGCGTTAATTATATTTGACCAGTATGTATTGGCTGGCCATTTCACAGCGGATTCTTCCCCGATGGTCGCGTTCATTTTCTTCTGACTTAAAAACCAAACCTTGAGCAAACGAGCAGGCGAATTCTTATTTTCATTCGCAGCCGGGCTGACGGGTTCGCGGTACGGATAAAACGGGCGATCCGTTTTGAATGACATTCGCACTACGCCAAGCATCATCGGTAACGCTTCACCATCGCCATCCTGCGCCACTTTAAAAGCGGTAATTTTCCAATTGGCTTTGACATATTTTTCTAACCACGTCGCCAACTCAGGCGAAGATTGATAGCCGTGTTTTTTCAACCACGCATTGAGCGCCGCCGCATTATTCGCTTCTAAAATTGCAGCATCGTATCCGGCGATTTGCTTTTGGCTGAGAACACGCACTGGCGATGCACTTGCTGCTGTGGCGGCAGGAGTTATTGTTGCATCAGCACTGGTCAGCTCATAATCAATTATCAAAGGACCGAACAGACGCGATAAAAACAGTGTCGTAAAATCAAAGCCATCAAATTTATCCTCATACACATCTTCCGGCTTCGTCATCGGCTTGAACAAATCAAAATCATTTGCTGTTTCCGTCAGCTCCGGCACAGACGGTGTCGGCACTAAAAATCCAAACTCTTTCGCCGTACCCGAGAATTGTGCGTTGCGAATAAAGTGTTCTGTTTTGGATTGCTCATCCCAAATGATGACAGCCTTTTCCGAATCAACTTGAACAGCTGGCGCAGAAGCAGGCGTAGCAATTGCGCAAGCGAATAATTGAATCGGCAGCGCGTTGAGTGCTAACAAAAAAATGAGGAAATGAGGTTTGATTTTTGTCATCTTATTTTCCGATATTCTCACGAACTCAATTGTCGCTACGCTGTAGCGACAATTGAGTTCATAGTAACTCTTTGCCAATTTATTCTACTCAAATTTATAAGCCTTCTTCGCCAACCGATACGCCAGGTCGTGAATCATTTCTTCCGCATCTTCCATATCAATCACGCCGCGTACAACTAAATTTGCGATCCAGTTCGCATCCGATCTGCGCGCTAAATCGTGACGCGCTGGAATCGAAGGGAACGCACGTGTGTCGTCATTAAATCCCGTAGTGTTATAGACGCCTGCGGTTTCCATCACTTGATCGCGGAAGCGTTTCATCCCGTTCCAGCTATCGTGGAACCACCAGGGTGGGCCTAATTTTACCGAAGGATAATGCCCGGCAATCGGCGCGAGTTCGCGTGAATACGTCGTTTCATCCAGCGTGAATAAAATCAGTGACAAACGCGGATCGTTGCAGTATTTATTGAGCAATGGTTCCAGGCTTTCCGTGTAATCCACAGCAATCGGGATGTCGGAGCCTTTATCGAATCCGAATTTATCAAAAATAATTTCGTTGTGATTGCGGTACGAGCCGGAATGGAATTGCATTACCAAACCGTCTTCGATGCTCATCCGCGCCATTTCCATGAGCATGTGTCCGGTGAACAACATCGCGTCTTCTTCATCGGTTTCGCCTTCGAGAGCGCGTTCAAAAATCGCGTTGGCCTCGATGTCGGTGAGTTCTCCGGTGTACGGAGTTTGCGCCGCGTGATCGGTAGCAGTCGCTCCCATAGATTTGAAAAATGCGCGGCGATCTTCGAGTGCCTGAATCAATTTTTTGTAGTTATTAATGTCGTGTCCCATCGTTTCGCTGAGCGCATCAATTTGATCCAGCCAGTCAGGACGATCAATGTTGACTACGCCGTCTGGACGAAACGTCGGGACTACGCGTCCCCTCCAACCGGAGTCGCGAATGGCTTGGTGATGTTCCAGACTATCCGAAGCCGCGTCCGTCGTTGCCAGCACTTCGATGTTGAATCGTTCGAACATTGCACGCGGACGAAACTCTGGCGTCTCCAATTTTGCAGCGATATGATCATAGATTTCACTGGCATTTTCGCTGCAAAGTTTGTCTTCAACGCCGAAGACTACTTTCATTTCATGCGCGAACCACATCCCCGTCGGAGTGCCGCGAAACAGGTGATAATTATCCGCAAAAATTTTCCAGATTTTGCGATGATCAGTTTCGACTTCGCCGCCGTCAATGCGCGGCACTCCCAGGTTTTCCATTGGAATTCCCTGTGAATACAGCATTCTGAAAATGTAGTGATCAGGAATCAGCAACAAATCTGCGGGTGAGCCAAACGAATAATTCGGATCAGCAAACATCGCGGGGTCTACGTGTCCGTGCGGACAAACCAGCGGTTTATCTTTGACCTGATTGTAGAGGTGCATCGCAATTTCTTTTTGTTTCGGATCGGAGTCAAAATAGCGGTCGTCGGGTAGTGTAATTTTCATAGTCATATTTTTTGTTTGAAGAGAAATGTCAAAAGTTGAAGTCGAATACTAACGCAATTCGCGCTGGGAAGGCGAGCGGCTAAAAATGTTTTCTGCAAACAAATTTTGAAGTTTTCGTAACATCAATCATAATTGTTGACGTTCTAATATTTCATCCCCGAAACATCATTCACGGATTTCATTATGCTTGGTCGGATTTTAGTTATTGTAATTTTTCTTGTCATTTGCTCTACGCCTTCATTGGCTCAAACGCAGACTTCCGACCCATCGGTAAAAATTGGCTCCAAAGAAGTTCTGCTGGATGTTATTGCCCGCGACAAAAAAGGACGCAACGTTCGTGATCTGAAACCGGAAGAAATTGAAATTTATGAAGATGGCATCAAGCAAACAATTGCCTCGATAAAATTGATCGAAGCCGATCCGCAAACAGAAATTGCGAATGCCAATAAAACCGCTCAACCCAGCTTGCCTGTTGATCCAGCGCGTCCGATTAATTTGGTTACGATGGTGTTTGATAACCTCGACAACAGCAGCCGCAAACTCTCCCGCGAAGCTGCGTTGGATTTTGTGAATACCGGAATGCGGAAAAATGTGCTCGTCGCAATTTACACCGTAGGCAATCGTTTTTTCGTGCTGCAACCGTTCACGTCCGACAAAGAAAAAGTCAGGCAGGCGATTGAACTCGCCACCAATCGTGCCGAAACGCAGTATGGATCGGTTTCCAAAAATATCGTCACGCAAATGGAAATCGTCGCGAATTCTTCGGACTTCGGTCCCGGTGCAGGTGCTCCCGCGCAAGCCCAAGCCAGCGCTGTTTCAAATACGAATTTTAATATTCCCACGATGCCCGGCGGCATTACTCCCACTGGCGCAGGACGCGGCGGAACCGGGCTTGATAAAGCCATTGCACAAATTACACTCAACACTTTATTAGCCGTCCAAACCGCGATGGCAGAACAACAGGCACGCGCTTCGATTTATACATTTCTGCACGTCGCGCGTGAACAACGATTATTGGGCGGACGAAAAACGTTACTGTATTTTTCAACCGGAATGGTTGTGCCGCCAAATTTAGTGGACGTTCTGCGAACCGCGATGAGCGAAGCCAATCGCGCGAACGTCAGCATTTACGCCATTGATGCGCGTGGTTTGCAAATTGATAACGAAAGTGAAAGTGCGCGAGCACAAATGGCGCTGGCAATTAAAGCGAGCAACGATGCATTCAATGATAGCGGAAGCATGTCTGCGCTCGCAGGTTCTTTCAAATCAAGTGAAACAGCGGAAAGCAGCATTCGACAAAACAAACAAGGTACGCTCGCCGAATTAGCCGAAGGCACAGGCGGCGCACTCATTGCCAACACGAATGATTTACGAAAACCTATTCGTCAGGTCGCAGATGACATCAGTTCATACTACGCAATTTCGTATTCCCCTCTCGCGCAGGAACTCGACGGAAAGTTTCGCAAAATCTCGCTGAAGCTTTTGCGCTCTGATCTCAAAGTCACTTCGCGCAGCGGATATTTCGCGATCCCCACCATCGATGGCAAGGCAGTGATGGGATACGAAATGCCTATGCTTGCTGCCTTAAATGAGCCTGCACCGAAAAAAGATTTTCCGTATCAGCTCGGAATTTTGCGCTTTACGCCTGGCGCACAATCACAACATACTTTACTGATGGCGGTTCCGTTGTCAGAAATTTCTTTCCAAACTGACAAAGCCAAAAAACAATACAGCACACATTTTTCAGTGCTGGCTTTGGTCAAAAACGAAAAGGGTGAAGTCGTCACGCGTGTCAGTCAGGATTATCCGTTGCAAGGAAAACTCGAACGTTTGGAGAGCTTAAAAAAAGGTAATTTCGATTTCACGAAAAGTTTTTCGCTCGCGCCAGGCAAATATATTTTGCAAACCGTTGTGCGTGATATTGAATCGAACACAATCAGTACGCAAAGCCGCACTCTTATCGTCCCTGAAGTGAATCCAAATCTTGCGTTGAGCAGCCTCGCCTTGATTCGTCGCCTTGATCCGGTAGGACTCAACAAGCCCAATATTGATAAGCCTTTGCTCACTTCGAATGGTCGCGTCGTCCCTGAGTTTGAAAATAATATTTCTGCCGAAGCTGCGAAAGGCGTAGGATTTTTTGTGACCGCGTACACGACTTCCAAAGAAAAGGCGCAGTTACTTCTGACGTTTTCGCAAGCCGAAAAAACTATTGCGCAGACTGCCATGGATTTGCCTGCGCCAGACGAACTTGGACGCATCCAACATGTTTTCAGCATCCCGATTGACAGTTTTTCTTCCGGCGAATATCAGGTCAAAGCCATCGTCAATCAGGCGATGGCTTCGGCAGAAAGCGTGACGAACTTCAAGCTCGACAATCCCAATCCATCCAAAGCCATTGTCGCCGCAACTGCGCAAGTTGCACCGAAAGATGTAGCTCCTGAAACTGAAATCACCACTTCGGTAAAAAATATTGCGCCACCAATTTCAACTGTAGGCATCAGTGAAGCCGTTCTCAAAACAACAGCAACGATGAGCAATAAAAGTGTGGGCGGTGCAGCCGTCAACATCAACGAACTGCTCACCGAAGCCAATAAAAACGGGGCTATACTCCTTCAAAAATTAATGGGCTTCACCTATCAGCTTCGCAAAGTGCAGCACACGCTCAACGACGAAGGCAATCCAACCAAAGAAGAATTTCAAGACTACGAAGCCTATCCCGTACGCGGTCGCCACGTGCTAATTAAAATTGCCGACAACGGAAAAAAATTAGCGGATTGGGAAGTGGAGCAGGAACGTAAAACTGCCGGTGGAGAATTAGAACGTGCCGAAACTGATAAAATTACTGAACTAAAAAGTTACGTCACTGCCGCCGTCACGGGTTCGTATCGTGGCAAATATGCAGGCTTGTTGATTGATCCAACGGCATTTTTAGAAGCCTGTGATTTCACCGATCCGCGTACGGAAATTTTTCTCGGACGCGAGATGATTGCACTGGATTTTACGCCGCGCCTCGGAGCAAAACTCCCCGTCGTGAAAGCCTTCGCTGCAAATTTAATCGGCACAATTTGGATTGATGCCAATGATAAAATTATTGCCCGCATTGAAGCGAAAAATATTATTTCTGGCCTCGATAAAGCCGGAAAACCGCTGCGTATCAGCCCTGAACCCAAGCTTGTCTATCAACAAATAAAGTTATTAACTGGTGAATGGTTTCCGTCAGTAATTCGGTTCAATGCGGATGGTGATGGCTCAGCGTTTTATGGGTTGAATTGGGATGTCGTTTTTGAGTTTTCAAATTATCAGTAATTCAATACAGTCACCGAAAAAGAAAAAATCATTGCTCCGCCTGAGAAGAAGCCATAAGAAATTGCCCGCGAAAATTACATCATCGCATGCACTGCTCTGATCTGTCCCCAGGTATAATCTTCGCCTAACATTTCTTTAAGTTCTCCGAAGGATTTCGTCGCGCCGTGTTCGGCAATTGCCTGACGAATTGCTTCTACTTTTTCTTCAGAAACCAGGTCTTCCAAATTGATCTCGCCCGTCGAAAGGTAGCGCAGCAAATGACCTTCAATTGTGCCAGGCGCGAGCGTCCGTTGCCGCGCAATTTCTGCAATGGACATCCCGTCTAGAAACATATCAAGAGAAATTTTGTAAGTGGAATTTCCTTCCGCGTCACGCCGCGTCCGTGCCTTCGGAGCACGCTTTTGTGTTTTGAGATTAATGCGCGAATCCAGTTGATTTGCTTCGCAATAGGTATGAATTGCGTTTAAAAAATCTGTGCCGTATTTCTGCAATTTCACATCGCCGACACCAGAGATTTTCTGCATTTCAATATCGTCTTGTGGCAGGTACGTCGCTAATTCCACGAGCGTTGCATCGGAAAAAATAATGTAAGCTGGAACGCTTTCATGATCCGCGAGCTTTAACCGAAGTTGCTTCAGTGTCTCCAACAAGTCCGCCAAATATGGATGCGCGACCTCGTTGACCAGTGAAGATTTTTTCTCGGTTTTGGCTTTGACTTTAAAAAGTTCAATTTGCACATTTCCGCGCAACACATCATTACTTTTTTCCGTGAAAATTATTATTGGAAATTGTCCTTCGGTTTGTTTTAAATATCCTTGCGCGATTAAATCTTTGAAATAATCGTACCAATTTTCTTTGGAAATATCTGCGCCGATGCCGTAGGTTTTCAGCTCTTTATGTTCGTGACGAATAGCTTTCGCTGATGAACCGCGCAGAAAATCTATGAGGTAGCTCAGCCCGAAATTCTGCCCTGTCCGCGCCACTGCGCTCAAGGCCTTTTGCGCGATGATCGTTCCATCAAAGCGTTCAAATTCAGTCTGGCAATTATCGCAGTTGCCACAAACTTCGATGGTTTCTTCGGCAAAATAATTCAATAAAAATTTTCGGCGACAAGATTTCAAATCACCAAAATTGCCCATTATTTTGAGCTTTTTGAGCATTATTTCGGATTGCTCGGTGTTGCCTTCGACGCGCGCGAAGTCTTCTAATTTTGAAACATCGCCCCAACTAAAAAATAACAGTGCGTCACTTTGCAATCCGTCACGTCCGGCTCGTCCTGTTTCCTGATAATAACTTTCGATGTTTTTGGGCAGGTCGCAATGCACGACAAAACGGACGTTGGATTTATCAATGCCCATTCCGAAAGCAATCGTCGCAACGATAATTTTCGCTTCGTCTTTTAAGAATAATTCCTGATTTTTGTCGCGGGTTTGTTTGTCGAGTCCGGCGTGGTACGGCAATACCGCAAAGCCTTCATCCTTCAAATCAGCAGCTAAACTTTCGACAGATTTTCGACTCAGACAATAGATAATTCCGCTTTCGCCTTTGCGTTCGTCAAGGTAATCCAAGAGTTGTGCGTAGTGATTTCGCTTCGGCTGCACACCATAAAAAATGTTCGGACGGTTGAAGCTGGAAATAAACAATTCAGCGTGTTCGACATTCAAACGCTCCAGAATATCTTTGCGAACCAGTTTATCCGCCGTCGCTGTCAATGCAATTAACGGAATCGCAGGGAAGAAATGTTTGAGCTTCGCAAGCTGCAAATATTCCGGTCGAAAATCGTGTCCCCAACTGGAAATACAATGCGCTTCATCTATCGCAAACAGTGAAATGTTGATCGTTCTGAGATAGTCAATGAACTGATCGCCGCTTTGCAAAAGCCGTTCAGGAGCGACATACAACAGCTTCAATCTGCCTTCACGAATGGAGCGAAATACTTCCGCTTGCTCTTGTCCCGATTGCGTCGAATTCAAAAACGCCGCTTCGACGCCGTTATTTTTCAGCGCATCCACTTGATCTTTCATCAACGCAATTAACGGTGAAACAACGAGCGTCAAACCTTCCAGCATCAACGCTGGAATTTGATAACAGAGCGACTTGCCTCCGCCAGTCGGCATCAGCACAACACAATCTTTTTTCTGTAAAACCGTTTCAATCGCCGCTTCCTGATTCATCCGAAATGAATCGTAGCCGAACTGATGTTTGAGAATTTCCTGAGCCTGCGCAATATTCATTGAATTAATTTTTCTGTAGTAGTTTTTACGTTCTCGAAGACTTTATATCATAGTCTAGTTGAGTGCGATCTCAAGCTCAAATGCGCCGTTCGGCGGGGTACAGTACGAGGAGCGATAGCGACTTGGTAACTCGTGGCATTTACCAAGTCGCTATCGCTCCTCGTACTGTACCGTCGCTCCGCGACCTCTTACAAATTTCCTTTTTTCCTCTCCGCCGCAATGTATCGTGCACTGCGCACAGCTACCGCCGCAATCGTCAGCGTGGGATTTTTTTCGGGAAAGGTAGTGAAGCATCCGGCATCCACGACAAACAAATTTTTGATTTCGTGCGACTGACAATAAGAATTCAAAACTGATGTTTTCGGATTTTTCCCCATCCGCACCGTACCCACTTCGTGGCTGGCAAATCCACCAATCGAGACATTTTTATTCAGCGTCAATTCCGCGTTGCAGGCTTCATAAATTTTCTCTGCACTGCTCACCAAATCGCGAAACAACGCGCGATCATTTTCGCCGAACTGAAAATTGATCAACGGAATCGGAGTCCCATAATTATCAACTTTT
Organism: Blastocatellia bacterium; assembly: GCA_043736395.1. Taxonomy (GTDB): domain Bacteria; phylum Acidobacteriota; class Blastocatellia; order RBC074; family RBC074; genus JAFDVL01. Next base: position 32,030 of record JAYTCQ010000337.1, read on the forward strand.
TTTGCATCTGTCGTCACACGATTCGTGGGGCGATGTTCGACTTTTCCATACCCGCCCATTTGAAAAATCGCGGGATGCAAATCCTGCACTCGTTGTTTGTAATCGTGCCCGAAACCTTCCACCTGTTTGGCGTGATGCGGATAACGGCGCGTCACATAATTCATTTGATAGCCGTAGCCACCCACAAAATCTTTCCCGCGATTCACGAAGCGCGGAATATACGAATGATCCGTCACGCCGTCGCCCTGCCACGTATCCGTTTTCACGAGGTCTTTCAAATATCCATAAAATCCCGTTTGCGAATGTCCACCCAAATAACGACCTACGACGTCGTTGTTGTTCGCGAGACCGTTCGGAAATTTTGGACTTTTAGAATTCAATAACAACCGCGCCGATTCCACCGAAGCGCAACTGACAATCACGATTTTCGCGAAGACTTCTTCGACCTTGCGCGTATTGCGATCAATAAACGAAACACCGCTCGCAAGCCCGTCTTTATTGACTAAAACTTCACGCACTAAAGAATTTGTCCGCATCGTCAGCTTCCCTGTCGCCATTGCTTCGGGGATCACTGTGATGTCGCTTGACCAGATCGAGCGCACGTCACAGACATCCATGCAATGACCGCAATAATGGCAAGCTCCGCGTCCTTTGCGACCTTTCAGTAACACGGCTTTGCGTGAAGCGATCAGATTTATTCCGATCTTCTCCAGACGCGGACGAGCATAACTTTCAGCGCATCGAAACGGCGGAGGCGGCGCAACAAAATTTCCATCAGGTAAAAATGGTAAATTTTCTTTGGAGCCAAAGACGTGCATTTCCTGTTCGACATAATCATAAAACGGCGCGATTTCTTCATACGTCAACGGCCAATCTTCTTCAATTCCATTGACCGACCATTCACGAAAATCATCGGCTGCAAATCGGTAACAGGCAGCATTCCAATGAAACGTACGCCCTCCCAAATTGCGTACGCGATTAATACTGATCTGGTCTCCGTTGTATTCAATCTGCTTTTCGATGTCGTCCGGATACATCGCCGCCTGATGACGAAATCCGATTCCTCGCTTGGGCAATTCGTACGGGAAGGCGTGATTATTCATCTCTTCGACGGCGACTTTTCTTCCGCCTTCCAGCAAAATTGTTTCAGCTCCGGCAGCCGTCAATTCCTTCGCCATGAATCCGCCCGCCGCGCCGGAACCAATAATGCACACATCGTAAATTTTCTTTTTTGGTACGTTCGTCATTTTGAGAGAGTTTAGTTTTTTGGCATCAGTTCAGGATGCAATTTCGCCCATTTTAAATAATCCGCAACCGAATAAAATGTCTCGTGCGTATAGAGTTTACCTTTGTCTTCCACTTTTTCCGTCCAGTCATAACTCCAGTTGTCGCCCGTTTGTTTCATCCATACTCCCAGTCGTTTTTCCATGTCAGCGCGGATCGGCGCAGCGGTTGGGTCAGCGGCAAGATTATGTAATTCGTACGGGTCTTTTTCCAAATCGTAAAGCACCCAGGGCTGTTGCTGTGACCGCGCATACATATAACGATTTGTGCGCACACCACGCCATCCATTCGTTGTTTCATCGCCGTCATACGGCCCGAAAATTTGGAAGTAAGCCGAATCAGGTAGTTTCTGTGATTGACCCAAAATCACGCCTGACAAATCGTTGCCCTGCATCGTACGAGGAGATTTCACTCCGCACAGGCTGAGCAGTGTTGGTGCAAAATTCACGTGCGTGAGCATCGCATTGGTTTGCTGCCCCGCTTTCACTTGGCGCGGATAGCGCACGATGCCAGGGACACGAATGGATTCCTCCCACGGTTTTCGTTTCAACCGTTTCCCCTGCGAACCAAGCATATCGCCGTGATCCGAAGTCAAAATAATGATCGTGTCTTCATCCATTTTCAGGTCTTTCAGCGTTTGCAACACGCGCCCCACCTGATCGTCTACGGCGGTGACTTGCGCGTAATACGATGCTACATCCTGACGTTTTCCCATCGCAGTTCCATCAACCCAGTTCGGGCGCATCGTCAATTTTTGCGCGTCGTACATGGCCTCATATTGCGGCGGCGCTTTATAAGGATCGTGCGGAGGCCCCATCGTCAGCATCAGAAAAAATGGTTGTTGTTGGTTGAATTGTTCACGCAAAAAATCTACCGCAATATCCGTCCAGCCTTCAGCTTCGTATTTGCCCAGCTTGATCGGCGTCGCATCATTCCGAAAATAATGATTGTCAAAATGACGATGCGAACATTCGTGCGCCGCCCAAAAATCAAAGCCCTGTCGACGTTCTCCCGGCGGTACAAATCCAGGTTCGCGCTGCCCGCCGTCCAGATGCCATTTGCCGATGAAGCCCGTGCGATACCCTGCCTGTTTTAGCAATTCCGCCAGCGTCGTTTCCGATTCACGCAGGCGCAAATCATTCGCCGTCATCCCATTTTTATTGGCGTATTTTCCCGATAGTAAATTCGCCCGCGCCGGACAGCAAACCGGCGTATTCGCAAACGTCTGTTTGAAGAGCATCCCCTCCGCCGCGAGCCTGTCAATATTGGGTGTTTTGACATCCGTGTTTCCCATACAGCCCAGCGATTGGGCACGCAATTGATCGGGCATCAGGAATAAAATATTCGGACGTTTTTTCGCCTGCGTTGAGGCGATGACAGCTCTTGCGTGATGATCAGTGGTCAGGATTGCCAGAGAGGCAATCAGGAGTGAAAGAATTCGTTTTTGCATAAGACTCAATTCCACGGGTCTCTAGTAATTCATTTTGTTCTTGTTGGTGGTGGTTGCGGATTTGGATTCGTAAACGGCGGACGCTCAAACGTCTGTCCATCACCCACCACACGCGGGTCGCCGGACGCTTGCAGAACTTTCATTAATTGCGCTGCCATCTTTGTTTTCTCTTTGGCATAGACGGCATCTCCTGCGACGTTCTTCATCTGGTACGGATCCTGACGTAAATCATACAACTCTTCGCCAGGGCGTTGCGCAAAAGCCATTTCGTAAAAACGCTTCCATTGAGATTCTTTGCGATGCAGCACTAACCAGGCTTTGGTCGGACTTGCATCCATGTCAGCGAAAGCCGCATAAGTATTGGTTTCGAGATCTTCCTGCGTCGGTGTATCGGTGTCAGTCACCGTGACCGGATAGCCAAGCGGCCAACGTTCTGGTTTAAAGTTACGAATGTACAAAAAATCAGGCGTTCGTAACGAACGTTGCGGATAAGGCAAATTATTTTCATTAGCAAAAGCAACGTGGCGTTCGCGTCCGGCGATGACCCAGTTGCGAGTGTTGTCTACCTGCCCGCTTTTGTTGGAGCGCAAAACACTCAGAATGCTGCGTGCGTTCATCCCTGAAGGCAATGGTACACCTGCCGCTTCTAAAAATGTAGGTGCTAAATCAGGCAAACTCACAAGGTCTTCTACGACGCGCCCGGCTTTGCCTCCCATACTTTTCGGCAACTGTGCAATCAACGCTACCCCTGTCCCGAAATCATATAAGTTACATTTACCGTTGGTCACGCCCGGCATCCCATGATCACCGGAAATTACAATGAGCGTGTTTTCAAGATCGCCCGTCTCTTCCAATTTTTTCATCAACAACCCAATGTAAGCGTCGTATGCCTGAACCTCGCCAAGGTAATCAGCCAGGTCTTCACGCACTTCCGGCACGTCTGGCAGAAAAGGCGGCAACTTACCTTTCAAAGCGTCAGGATCAATATTCCATAATTTTTTGCCTGAGCCTTTAATCCAACGGCGATGCGTAGTGGTGGGACCAAACCAATACATCCACGGTTGTCCGGCTTTGCGATTCGCGAGAAACGCTTCAAAATTCCCTTTCACTTGTCCATAAATTTTTTCGCGGGCAGCTTCAAATGATTGCCCCTCGTTCAACATTTTCGTCATATTTTCAGAAAAATCGTTCGGCAAATTCCCGGCTTTTTCATACTCATATTTTCCTGCCCCAAACGGCGCATCATTCGGCGCCCCGGGGCTCCAAACCTTATACGTCTCTCCGATATGATAGCCAGCATCACGCAGCAAATGCGGGAAGCTTGGTATTGCCGCATCCCATTCCGCTGTCTGCAAAATCGCCCCGCGTCCGGTATTGAAAAAGTAACGACCCGATAACAATGCGCTACGACATGGAGTGCAGGAAGGTGCGTTTACAAACGCCCGGCGAAAGACCGTTCCGGCGCGTGCGACTCGATCAATATTCGGCGTTTTGACTACCTGATTGAGCGAAGGCGTTTTTTCCAGCGTCGCATATATGCTGGCATATCGTCCCCAATCATCAGCAAAGCAAAACAAAATATTAGGGCGTGCAATAGGGCGTTGCGCCGTAGTATTCATTGGGATTTGCAAAATACAAATCAGAAAAAAGAAAAGGATTAGGATGCGTTGAATTTTCATTATTGTGTCCCTTGGTTCAGCCAATATTCCGTGAAAAATTTTCCATGTTTGCTACCGCGCTGCCGCTTTCAATTCCATGAATCGTTTGCGCAACATCGCTAAATTTTTCGACTGTGACGGATCGCTGATCAAATTATGCTCTTCCTGTGGATCATGTTTTAAGTCGAACAGTTCTTCCGTTTTGAAATCCGGCCAGTAAATATATTTCATCTCGCGTTGCACGAGAGCTTCCGACGAAGGAATAAAATCTGTCTTGCGAATTGTTGCATGTTCATAAAAAAATTCTTGCCGCCACGATGGTTTTTTCCTGGCTAAATAGAGCGGAGAAAAATCACGTCCCTGCATTTTTTCTGGAGCAGCAATCTTCGTCGCAGCCAATATTGTCGGGGCTAAATCCACGTTTAGTACAAAATCATCATTCGTCATGCCACGTTTATTTTTCGGCATTCGCGGATCGCGCACAATCAATGGTACACGGATAGATTCTTGGTACGGATACCATTTGTCTGCCAAGCCATGTTCGCCGTGAAAATATCCATTGTCCGTAGTGAAAATCACCAGCGTATTTTCATCAAGTCCCTGCGCTTTCAATGCTGCCAGCACGCGTCCGACCGTCGCATCTACTTCAGTCGCCAATCGGTAATACGCTTTCATGTATTCCTGATATTTTTCCGGCGTATCGAACCGCCAATGCCAGCGATTGCGACCTTCATTTTTTTCGTTCGCAATGAACGGAGGCAGTCGTTTGAAATATTCATCGCCCGCCGTTTTCGGAATTGGAATTTTGACATTTTGATAAAGCGATTCACTTTGCGGTTGATACAAATATTGCTTCGGATTTTCGTCTTCGGCGTGTGTTGCGAAAAATGCCACCGTCAAACAAAACGGCTTATCTTTCGGGCGTTCGCGCAAAAATTCCAACGCATCATTTTCATTTTTCTGCGTCACATGAATCGTCGTGCCATCAGGATTTTTTTGATAATGCGTACCCGCGTACGACCGCCCGAAATCATATTTATCCGCCGGAAATTTCCCGTTGTGCCATTTGCCGATATGCCCGACCCAATATCCGTTTGCTCGCAGTAACCCCGGATAAGTTTCGCTCCACGGCGTCTTGAACATTTCAAACGCCGGATTCCCATGCCGCGCCATCCATTGCCCCGTCAGCAACGAAGCGCGACTGACACCACAAATCGAAGTCGTCACATGATTGCGCGTAAAGCGTACGCCCGACCGCGCCAGCTCATCAATGTTCGGAGTTTTGACAACCGGATTTCCCGCAATCCCCAGCGTATCATTACGCCAATCATCAGCATACAGAAGCAAAATATTTTGCTTCGGCTGCGCAAATAGCTGCGGAATGGCGAGGGAAATTAAAGCCATCCAAAACACCACAGCCATCATATATTTTCTTTTCATAAATTTATTTTTTGCTATTAAATGAGGCTATTGAATAATTGTCCTGATTGATCATTAGTTTATTTTTATTCCTAAAGCCTTAGCGTTGAAAGGCAATCGAAGCAAATGCCCATTATAGACGATATAGATTTGATTTGCGGTTTCATCTACCCACATGTCCATACTGCTAAAGATTATTTCTGGCAATTCAAGCACGGGGAAAAACTTGAAGGTTCCAATATTGTATCGCCCTATTTTGGTCAAATTCTTTTCTCTGTTAGGGATCGCCGCCCAGTACTCAGATGATTGCTGGATTGGTTGCAAGGGGCGAGTTATTTGTTGCTCCAAAGGCTCAAATTCACCCTGAAGTATCTGGATAGAACCAGTGGCAGGATTTAATAAGACATGTTCTCTCCGATTCGCCTCGGAATAACGCGGAAATAAGATTTTCCCAGTTATTGGAAGCGGTATGAACGGATAAGTAAAATCGGACTCAATGACTATTTCTTTTTTGGTAAGTAGGTTAATTCTTACTAACTTGTTTATTTCTTCTGAACCATTTTCCTTTTTCGCTGTCACAAGCCAGCGACCGTCTGGAGAGACTAACTGTCCAAAATAATTTCCTTGAAGAAACAGTTTGGGTTCTATTCCATTTTGACATCGCCATAATCCTTCCTGATCTTTGTACTTACCAGTTCTGATGAAATCTTTGCCCGACTGGATTTTCCAGCGGGGTTCCCGCTCCAGCCAGGGGAACGCACGCATCTCTTCTGGTAAATCATCCTTTTCACCCAAAATCTGACAAGTGCTTGGCTGCTCAGTAACCTGACCGATTTTCCCTTGTGATACCACATGCCAATTGACACTATTATCCCAACCAGTTTTTTTTACCTCTTCCCAATTCTCATCTTTTTCTTTGATTAATACGCGTACTTCGTTGCCTTGCATGCAAACCTGCTTGACGGGATGTGCGTCATCAACGGATAACACTTCAAGATCAGGAATCTTCTCTTTTAATGCATAGCGAAGCTCAAATTGACCGGACGATTTCAAAACATTAAAAAATTTATTGAGCTGTTGATGTGGCTCTTTAGTCTTGGCAGAAAGATAATCCTTAACGTGATAAATATTTGCGGCATAAACTCTCCGCCCACCATTTTTATTGAGGTGAATAAATTCTTCTTCCGTTCCACCGGTTCCCCAACCAGGTAAATCCAAGGGGGGAGAGTATCAAAATTCACTTCGTCAATGAGTACTCGCAGTTGCTGCAATTCATCGCTTGTCAATTTGCGGTACTCTTCCCTGCCTTTAATATGTGACTTAATTATTTCGGCGCTATCGCCACGAATTATCACGGAAACACTACTATCTGTTCTAAACGGAGAGGTATCTGAATAATACACTTCATAGTGTGCATAAATTTCAGTCACAGGGTTTTTCTTAACGACCTCATGCAATTTTGACTCCCACTTTTTCCATTCTTCCCGATATTTTGGGTGAGGATCAAAGTTATAATTAGCACCAAGAATAAGAGCTTCTCCTTGATGCCGAGCATGAATAAGATTCCGTGATTCTGCACTATCTTCACTCTCCAAATAACGCTCAGCAGCGAGGTATAGTTGTTTGTCTTTCGAGTTCAGAAATTCAGCTAACGAATCTACAGAAAGCCTTTCTCTGACCATCCGCGCGCAAGCCAGCAACGCAATTTGCGCAGCACTATCTTTTCCTTTAATGATCTCCTCAGCTTTAGCCCCATCACCTAAAACTACAGCTCCAATTCCCACAACATAGCCTTTCTGATCCATCATTAATTGAAGTCGGGAACTAGCATTAACGCGTAATAATTGGCGGCGTTGTAAAGCTAGAAGCAGTGTTTCAAGGTTGGCGTTACCGCTCGATAATTGCTCGGCAATTGCGGAATCAATTGATGGAAATTCCCAGCGCTGTATGATCGTCCAAAAATTATTGGCAACTTCAGGTTTTTCAATTTGAAGTTTTTTCCAGTGAAGAATAGCTTTCCCTGCGAGTTCTTCAGAAGCATATTTTGACTCGCTTATAATTTTTCCAATTTCTTCACCCGTAGAGTTTCCATCACCCCGAAAATATAAGTGACGCTTCCCTCGACGCTCTGAAATTTCAAATTTAGATTTAGTAGCGCACGTTTCTAAAGCTGCAATTTTTTCTTCATCGGTAAGTCCTCCACAAGCAATGAAGGCTTTCATTACACTGTACGTTGAGTAGTCCTCATTTTTAACTAAAGCTGCTCTTAGAACGGGAACGATTTCAGTTGGGTGATACCATTCCAAAACCTCGGCAGCCTGAGATCGGATCCGCTCTGAATCGTTTTGAATAATCCAAAGCAGACTGGGTACGGCCTCTGATATTTTGATTCGCTTTAATCCTTCAACAATATCAATTCTTAAAGAATTTGCTTCGGTTCTATTGTCATTGTTGTCTCTGCGTTTTAATTTGATCCCAGATTCATCACCAACTGAAGCCCAACCTGGGTTGGACAACCATGGTAACAAAAGTACGAGTACATCTTCTCGTGTATTTTTTCTTGTGAATTGTATGAGACAGCTAACTGCGGCGTTGTGAATAATCGGATTGTTATTTCCAATAAGCTTGCTAACAACTGGAACCCATAGATCAGGTTTATTTTTAACTGGGACGGCTAAGGGGAAAAGATTCGAATACCCATCTTTTGCTTGAATCAAAGTCTCATCAGAAAATAACGATAGATACCAATCATTGCGTCCATCCCATTCTACGTCTAATAAACTTTTAATAGCTTGTTGTCTGGCCCCAGCTGGAGCTTGCCGATTAGCTACTATTTCCTTCAGTAGCTCACGAAATTTTTTGATTTGTGTTGCTTCATTACTTTCGACTGCATGTTTGTGTAATAAGCCTGCTGCTAGAGCTGCAATGTGCGGTGAAAAACTCTTTGCATGATTTTCCAGCAATGGGTTTGCTGTTTGCCAATCCAATTTGGCTAACCCTTCGAGATATTGCCCACCTTCCAAGTCAGCATTATCTACTTTTATGTTTTTCGCACCTTGCACCAATTCATCGCGTAAAAACTCACTGTGCGTCATTAACCAATCGCGTAGCCTTCTGTGTGTAACATCACGAGGGTAATATTGATATTCAGGGGTGTTGCGTTGGTCGAGAACTCTTTTCACCAGAGTGTGGGCTTCAGCGTTATTTGGTAAATATTCTATCACCCAAAAAGAAAAATCTGGTTCCTCTTCCACAGCTTGTAAAAATCTATGCTGGACTTTTTCAGAAGGCTTACGATTCGTTTCCTGCCTGAATTGGGTTTCCCAATATTCCATTAACAGCTTGATTGGCGCGTCATCACCTGGATCAGCAGGATTGGTGTGAGAATATTCCAAAGCTGAACCACCAAAGGCAGCCTGTATATCGGCAAGCTCTTTAATTTGCGGCGGAGGTGGTGCTGGATGCTCAAGCAGTTGCGCGATAACACTTGCAAGATTCGTTACTGGCTGCTGAGCGTACGCAGGCAATGGAATCGAAATAAGAAGTAAAACAGTTAAAGTGAGAACCGCTATTTTTCTCATAAAAAATCTCCAGATTTTTTCCAACAAATATTCCTTCTATCGCTTCCGAGGCCAATCAAGTTCGACTTGCGATTTGACGTGACCGTTCATCAATTCTTCCTTCGCAAACCAGCTTGGTTTCATTTGCGCTTGGCTGAAAAGTTTTTCAGCTTGATCGCTATAATGCGGAGAATCTTTGCGGTCGCTTTGTCCGATTGGCGGTTGTGTGAAGCTTCTGATTGGCCTACTCAAAACGATGACTTCGGTCGAAGTCTGACCGCCATAGCCCCAGCGCGTATGGTCTTCGCGCTCTGGATTAAAATTAACGGAACGCAGCGTTGCCATCCCTTCAGGCAGCAAAGAACCTCCGCCGACAGGCCATGATTTTTCATCACGTCCAACACGAAAAACATCGCCGAAGACTGCCTGTAAATCTTTATGATTCGTCCGCATTCGTTTCGCGGCGTCGCTCAAAGCTTCCACCAAAAGCTTTTGTTCAGCCTCGGTGATCGGCGCAGCAGGCTTGCTCCAACCAAAGACATCAAGGTAATCATTCACCTTTCCAACCATTGCGATGTATGCCTCCTGCGGCATTTTTTTCGTCAATGAATTGCGCCAATAATAAAATTTCAATGCTCCTGCGGAACTGGCGAGCGAATAACCATCCCAGCTTTGAATGCCCTGCAACACAGCCTGATAATCAGCATCGCTTTTGAAAGCGGCTCCGAATTTTTGATCTGCTTCGGTTAATGTTTTGATCCACCGATCAAATTGCTGGCAGTAAGAATCGAGTGCCAAAGATTTCAGATCTTCGACTGATATTTTCGGATGCGCCTCTAACCATTTGACCGCCGAATACGCGCGCTGATGCGTATTTTTGATGCGATCATTGAACATGTAAAACGGAAATTTTTCCGCTTGCAACGGACTATTCACCATCATCGTGTCGGGCGGCGTATTACAATTTTGCATGTAGCCGTTTGGCGGATTCAGGATCGAAAGCAAATCACTGGTCGGATGAATTCCCAGCCATTCTGTTTTTGAAGTCGAACCATCTACGGGCTTCGTCCAGTCATATCCCTTCGGACGAATCGGGACGCGTCCAGTGCGCTGATAATAAATATTTCCGCTGGTGTCAGCGATCATGATGTTTTGCGGCATGACGCGTCCGCCTTCCAAAGCACGCATCGCACCTTTGTAATCTTTGGCAATGTTGAATAAATATTTGGATTCGATGTAGCCAACATCTTCGGCGTAAGCGAGCTGCGCGGCATACGCGATACCGCCTTTCTTCGCGACGATGGGGCCGTGATGCGAATCGTAAAAAGTAATTTTGCGCGGCTGATTTTCGCCTTTCATCGTGATCTGTACTTTGCGCGGTTTCAATTTGCGCCAGCCTTCATCGTACTTGTAGGAAAGCGGGTCTTTCGGATTGAGTTGCAAGGCAAAAACATCTGCCGTGTCCGGCCCGCCAGTCGTATGCGCCCACGCCACCTCCGACGAATGTCCAAGCCCGACATACGGCACGCCAGCCGTCGCGAATCCGCTGGCATGAATGTCTCCCGCGTGCAGCCGCAATTCCCAAAATCGTTGTCGTCCAAACCATCCCAGATGCGGATCAATAATCAACATCGCAAAGCCTTCCTTCGAACGCGACGGAGAAATCGCCATTTGATTGGAAGCCCGCATGTCTACTTGAAAATTTGGTGTGACGCCGATTGCTCTTAAATCGCCGAGCGCCTGTCCCGCTGGCCAACCCCAAATATATTGGCGGCCAAACGCGACGGGCATAAATTTATCTACACGCCGCTTTCCCCACCACGCGGGAACTTCATTCGGATGCGCGTCTATATAATCATTGATGCCAGCGATGAAGGCTTCAATTCCGGCGCGGACTTCCGGCATGAT
>JAYTCQ010000338.1:0-5607 GCA_043736395.1 Blastocatellia bacterium
GGCGACACCGCCTGTCCTCTTATCTTAGAAAATACTTTTGTTGTGAAAAGGGGACAGGCGGTGTCGCCTATCCTACCTACAATACACTCAAAAAATTCACCAAATCAACCTTCTCCATTTCACTCAATTTCATATCAAATCTGCGATCATAAAAATCTACCAGCTCGCGTAAATTCTTCGCGGAGCCAAAAGCATGTAGCCTTCAGGCGGAATGGTGTGCTCCACAAGTAATTCCGGCTGAAGCCGGGGCTACAAACATAATTACAACACACTCAAAAAATTCACCAAATCAACCTTCTCCATTTCACTTAATTTCATATCAAATCTGCGATCATAAAAATCCACCAGCTCGCGCAAGTTCTTCGCGGAGCCATTGGAAAAATACGGCGCGCGCGCAGATAGTCCGCGAAATTGTCCCATTACGATGGAGCCGATGTCAGAGCATTTTCCTGTAATCAGAGCTCGTCCGGGGTCATTCGTGTAAATCACGCGACCAAGATACGGGTGCGGCGAGGCGGATTTTTCGCAGGTACATTTGAAGACCGGAAGCTCTGCCTTATCACTGAAAACAGCGGGTTCTGTCCACGTTGGATAATTGGTCGTGCCGACGTCAACCCATCCCGGCGCGAGGTCTTGTCCGGTCATTTGTGTGTTATGACAGGTCGTACAACTCCGCTTCACCGGATTGCCGAGGCCAATCGTATTAATATGGGTCACGTCACGAATCCAAAATTGCCGGAACATAAAAACGTCGTTGCCGCGTGCGACCGAAGCGCGAAATTCTTTTTGTGTATTGCTTAAATCTTTCGGCATCGCTTCCGGTTTTTTCCAGGAATCGAATAATCGAAAAACCGGATCACGATTATTGTTCGCGAGGACGTGCGTTTTTCCATTCGCCATCGCTTGTGTGCCGAGTCCGATTGGCCCGCCGGATTCAACTAAATTTCCGCCCCATTTATCAAAGCTTTGCGCAACGTACACCTGATTTTCAAAGGCGACGATTTTGTCGAATTCTTCTTTTGATAAGGCTCCCTGTCGTCCTTCCTGATGTTCTTTGTAGGCTGCGAAGGCCTGTTGCCGCAACGTCAAATGTCGTGCGTCAGCCATCATATTCATACTGGCAGGCTTGCCCGTTTCAGGATCAATCGCCATCAGCGTGCCGGTCTTGATATTGAACGTATCATCCGGCGTCATGACGTATTTCATATTCGCCAGCGGACGTGGGCGACGAAAAACGGAGACAGTTGGATTCACACCTTTCAAGCCATAAGTGTCATCAAGGTTCACGCCCGTCGGGTCGCGGACAACTTCAATCGTGAATTCAGGTTTCGCTTTTGCCGGTGGCCATTGCAGGCCAATGCGGAACAGTCCGCGATTTAAAAGCAGGGAATGTGAACTCTCCAAGCCCTGCGGTAACTTTGGATTATTCGAACCGTCTACCGCCGCAAAAATCGGGTCTTCGCCTTTGGTTACGCGCCATCGTTCGCGTAGCGCTTCTACAGAAACGCTCATACCGCTGGCTGGTTGATGACAGGTAACGCAGCCGCGCGGATTCAGTCCGAGCGGTTCAAAGAAGGGATGTCCCTTCATCTCAATCGCGCCCACAGCATTCAATACGCCGACTTTCCCGTTGGAATTTTCAAAATTCATTTCCGCCAGAAGCGTTCCGCCTTGTCCGGCTTCAATCCAGAATTTACTAAAAACGGGCGGAGCATTTTGAAACCCGACTGCGTTGGTGAGCAATGCGATGGACAGCGCAAAGCTGACAATCGCGATTCGTAATTTATTTCTTTGCATTCGCTTCATTTATTATTTTGACTTTAATGCGAATTGCGTCCAGCTCGCGCCTGCCGCGTCAATCAACGCTAATGGCAGAGCCGCGACCGGCATCTGACCGACACCAATCAGTATCAACATGCCAAGGGCGAATCCGAATCGAGCGTACACCGAAGCTTTGATCATCGGCAAAGATTCTGAGCGAGCGGAAACGTTCTCATATACTCCGATGACCAATACTAACAGGCCAATCGCGCGTGCCCATCCAGAAGAAAGCGGAGGTAATTTCAATATCGAAATGAGTATTTCCGGCACGGCTAAAAATGCCAGTCCCATGACTATCGCGTAGAGGCTAAACACGAATAATGATTTGGCAGCTTGTGACATGAAAATTGTCCTTTGATGAGTAGTTGATATTCTATTGCACGACATCACTGGAATGCTTTGTGACTTCAGAGATATAGTAATGAAAAATGTGTGATTTGTTTACTGACTGACTCGATTTGGAATAAATAAATTCAGTGCGTAAGATTGAAATATATGTGCTTCCGCAATATAGTACACTGAATTTTCGAAAGCAATATGCAGTATAGTTCTAATACTGGATGCCTCTGAGCGAACTAAAATGGAGCTGAACTTGAAAGATAAATACGGATTTTCTCGATACATTTTTAGATCATTCCTCGTTTTGGGAATGGTTGTTTGTGCGGTGCAATTCGCCGTTGCGCAAAGTGAAAAATGCTCTGGCTTGGCGGCGGTTGCGTTTGGTGCGGATGTGAAAATTGATTCGGCGGTAATGGTCGCTGCAAGTGCGACAGCGCCTGAGCACTGCGACGTGCGCGGTGTGATTTTGCCCGAAGCTAAATTTGCAGTGAAGTTGCCGACAAACTGGAATCAGAGATTTTATATGGTGGGCGGAGGAGGCTACGCGGGAACGATCAGTCACGGCCCAATGAATACGGGCTTGCAGAAGGGGTACGCCACAGCTTCGACGGATACCGGACACGATTCCGCGAAAGAACCTCTGGCGACATTTGCAAATCCAACTCCGACAAATCCAAACGCAGATCGCAAGGTGAAGGATTACGCGTATCTCGCCGTTCACAATACGGCTGTCGTCGCCAAAAAAATTATCAAAACGTATTACGCGAGCGATCCGAAATATTCGTATTGGGTTGGTTGCTCAACAGGCGGACGCCAAGGCCTGATGGAAGCGCAGCGTTATCCCGAAGATTTTGATGGTTATGTCATCGGCGCGCCGGTGCTGAAAATTTCGCACGAACAACTGCGCGGCATTTGGAATGCTCAAGCTGTTTACAGTGAACCGGGAAAAATCGCTGTCGAAAAATTACCGTTGTTGGCTTCGGCAATTTATAAAAAATGTGATGGAGGGGACGGAGTGGCTGATGGATTGATTGCTGATCCTCGACGCTGTGGATTTGATCCCGCCATTGATTTACCGAAATGTGGAAACGATGTGGATGGCAAAGATTGCTTCACTTCGGCGCAGATTGCCGGGCTGAAAAAAGTGTATGGCGGCGTTCGAAATTCAAGCGGGAAATTAATTTATCCCGGTCAACCATTAGGTGCTGAAATTGCACCGACAGGCGGAAGAAGCGGCTGGATGGGCAGCATCGGTGCTGAACCCGGAGGCGGACTGGCATACGGTGAAACCTTCATGCGGTTTATGACTCGACCAGCGCTCGGAGCCGATTGGAGCTATAAATTATTCAACTTCGATACTGACCCGCAGAAGATTGCGGCGATGTCGCAGATGATGGATGCGACGAATCCTGATTTGAGCAAAGTTAAAAAACGCGGCGGCAAAATTCTTCAATATCATGGTTGGGCAGATGCGCTGGTGAATGCCCAGATGTCAGTGGATTACTATGAGTCTGTCCTGAAAAAAATGGGTCAGAAGCAGACGAAGGAATTTTATAAACTCTACATGATTCCAGGCATGTTTCATTGCGCTGGCGGAGTCGGCTGTGACAGAGCGGATTGGTTTTCGCCGGTTGTTGATTGGGTCGAGAAGGGAATTGCACCTAATGTTTTAGCGGGTTCGCGTGTTGTGCAGGGTGCAACCGTGATGACACGTCCACATTGCGCGTATCCGGAAGTGGCGAAATATAATGGCAGCGGCGACAACACAAAAGCCGAAAATTTCACCTGTGGAAAATAATAAATGTAGGGCAGGTTTTTAACCTGCCCGATCTTCATGAGCATAGACGGGCAGGTTAAGTACCTACCCTACAATTTCAAGATGAATGACAATCTGAAAATTGGATTTGTTGGATTTGGCGAAGCAGGCTTTCACCTTGCGAAAGGCTTGTGTAGTGCAGGTGTTGCGCAGATTTGTGCTTTTGACATTCAGGCAAAGAGCAGCGAAAAAATTCAGCAACGCGCAGCCGAAAGTGAAGTAGACTTACTGGAAACGAATCAACAGCTCGTCGAAAATGCGAAGGTGATTTTTTCCACGGTCACGGCGAATCAAGCTCTTCAAGCAGCTGAACAAAACGCGCCGTACCTCACGTCGCAGCACATCTACGCCGATCTGAATTCGATTTCTCCATCGCTCAAAAAATCCATTGCTGCATTGATCGAAACACGCGGCGCGCGTTTTGTTGAGATTGCCATAATGTCTCCGGTACCTCCACACGGACATCGCGTCCCGATGTTTTTAGGTGGAAAATTTGCTCCTGAGTTCGTGAATTTGCTTTCACCCTTTGGAATGAATTTAGAAATTATTTCAGAAGAAATTGGCGCGGCTTCGGCAACGAAAATGTGCCGCAGCATTATCGTCAAAGGGATGGAAGCTTTGTTGTTGGAATGCGTGTTAGGTGCTGTGCCGTACGGTGTAGATGAACGCGTGTTCGCTACACTAGAAGAAACGATGCCGGGGATGAACTGGAAAAAAATGGCAGGCTATATGGTCGGTCGCGTGATAGAACACGGCGAGCGTCGCGCCAGAGAATTAGAAGAAGTTGCCGTGACCCTCCGCGAGATTGGTGTTGAGCCGATGATGACGGAAGCAATTGTGAAACGGCAGGATTGGGGCGCGAGTTTGAAACTATTAGAAGAATTTGGCGGTAAGCCGCCAGCCGATTATCGCGCCGTAGTGGAAGCGATCCATCGTTTGTAGTCCCGCCTTCAGGCGGAAACTTTAATTAGAAACGAAATTGTCTGGTGCCCAATACTTTCCACCTGAAGACGGGACTACGAACGATGAACTATTTTTTATGGAACTAAAACCACCTACTCCGCGCCTTGAACCGTTGTGCCATGTAGCCGTGACAATCGGAGCGCCGCAAATGTTAGGCGCTGTATTAACAGGCGAACGCCGCATTATCCCTATCACCGGAGGACGCTTTGAAGGCGCGAAGATGCGCGGCGAAATTCTTTCCGGTGGAGCCGATTGGCAAATCGTCGCTGCTGATGGAACTGCAATTTTAGAAGCGCGGTACACGCTCCGCACGGACGATGGAGCGTTAATTTACGTGCGCAATAATGGTTTTCGTCATGGACCTCCTGAAGTGCTGGCGGCGATTGCGCGCGGCGAACAAGTTGATCCGATTAAATATTATTTTCGCGCTACGCCGACGTTTGAAACCGGCGATAAAAAATACGCCTGGCTCAATCGCATCATTTGTGTGTGTTCAGGAGTGCGTACGAAAAAAGAAGTGTTGCTTGATTTTTACGAAGTAAAATAATTGGAAGGTTTAAGAAAAGATGACGGAACATCTCTAAAGACGGTTGGGTTGTCAAGAGGAAAAAAGACAGAGCTTGACAAGGTCGCGGCGAAGCAACTGTTTTTCTTTCCTGTTTGTTGTT
>JAYTCQ010000339.1:0-1580 GCA_043736395.1 Blastocatellia bacterium
ACGATGATGGCTTTGCGCCCAGTGATGGGCTTGAATTGATCGCGTGCCGCCAGCCAGAGCGCGTCATAAAAATGCGTGAACATCCCTGTTGAGAGGTGATTTAATCCACGTTTCAGCGCATTCCGGTTCGCTGTCCAATCCATGATGAGTTCAACTTTGTCGTCGAATTTTATTAGCGAGAGTTGATCAGTCGGATTTAGTTTCGCCCCAAAATTTTGGGCGGCGTTTTTGAAATCTTCAATTTCTTTCGTGACGCTGCTGCTGGTGTCAATCAGCAAAATCACGTTGACAGGTAATTGTCTAAGTGAAAATGAAGAGATTGGTTGCAGTGAATTATCTTCGAAAATTTTAAAATCTATGGCTTTCAATCCGGTGACAAAATTGCCGCTGCGATCGCGAACGGTGACGGGCAGCATGACTTCCTGTGTGTCAATTTTGAGGATTTCTTCAGCTTCAGGTTTTGGAATTTGCGCGGCGGCGAATTGAAGGCCGCAAGATAAAAATACTAGAAGAAAGTGCAGAAGCCCGCACGCAGTAAGGGCGTCTCTCCGCTTAGAAAAGACGCCCTTACTACGAATTTTCTTATTCATAAATTTATTTTGTCTCAACCATCGCATCGCGCAAGGCTCTGATGATTTTATCGGTGACGTGGTTTTTGCGGAGTTCGGCAACAGCTTTCGGAGTTATGTCGAATTCAACTTGAGAGCTTTCTATTTTACGCAGAATCGTACCTTCGGTGAATCCAGCTTCGACCATTTCAATGATGGCTTTGTTATTGAGTTTGGTGGCGCGCTCAAGTTTTGGTTCGGCAGCGCCTTCAGTGGGCGGACGAATAATCGTGACCCTTGCTGACCCGCCTACTTCTCCGCTTCCACTTTGTTCTTCACGCCCGCCACCAGAGCGTCTGGTGTTCGATTGCCCGCCGGATCTCGAACCGAACAGATCAGGGTCTTTTGCAATTTCATGTGGCTCACGGTCCGGCATTGAGAATTTTGGATTTTTTTTGAAAAAGTCGTCATCGTCTTTTTTATTGAAAAAATCTTCGTCTGACAACGTAGCGATTACACCATTCGCGGTTTGCCGCTCGATCATGGCCTGAATGATGTTTTCATTAACGCCGCTTTTCTTAAGCTGAATTAATTTTGGTGCAGTTAAATCAAACGAGACTGGCGAAGTTCGCATCAACGAAAGAATAGTTTTTTCTTTAAAGTCAGCCTTAATCAGGCTAATGATGGAATCGTTTGTTAAGATTTCGCGCTTGGAATTTTGCGAACGATCTGCGGTATTCGACGTTCGCGGATTTTGTGCTGTGGCGCTGACGCTCAAAATTATCAGAGCGACGCTCAGAGCTAAGATGTTAAAGGCCCAACGTTTCATAAGCTCCACCTATTGCTTCATTCGATAGTATGCCCAGCCGATGCGCTGAACGTAATTTATGGTTTCACGATACGGCGGCACACGGTTGCCATATTTGATGACTGCGCCTTCGCCTGCGTTGTATGCAGCGAGGGCGAGATTTACATCACCGAATCGCGTCAACAAGCTCTTTAGATAGCGAGTTCCGGCTTCAACATTTTCTG
>JAYTCQ010000340.1:0-16695 GCA_043736395.1 Blastocatellia bacterium
TGATGCGCCGCTTCCGTCGTTCACGTTTTTAGAGCTGGGTGAATCCAACAAAATTGAATTGCTCGACGATTTATTCATCATTGGATTTCCTGAAAAAGGCGGGACTACAGTGACAGTGAATTACGGCGTCGTCGAAGGAAAAGACGCGCTGGATGATTGGATTAAAACCGATGCAAGGATCATTCACGGCAATAGCGGCGGAGCTGCGGTGAATCTTGCCGGAAAATTAATTGGGATTCCAACCCGTGTCGTGAATGACAGCGATGGGGCTAAAACGTATGGCTCCGTTGGTTATTTACGTCCCGCGCATTTGGTCGGCGCGATGATTGCCAAGTACCGTGAAATGGAGGCGAAGGCTGCTGCTCAAAAACAAAATGACAAGAAAAATGCTGTCATCGCGGCGGCAACTCCGAATTCATCCAACCCGCAGAATTCTAATGTCGCGACGAAGGTCAGCGGTCTTGTTATGATTCGCGGCTCTGTTAAATCTACCGATGGAAAACCTCTGGCAGGCGTGAGAGTCGGGTTGCTGCACGTTGGTCAGGAAGTCGCCGCTTCTAATTTAATTACGTGGGGCGGAACGAATGCGGAAGGGCAGTTTGTGCTGGAAAAACCTGTGCAGCCGGGAAAATATAATTTACGCGCGAAGGTTGTTGGATACGAATTATATGATCTTGATCTGACCGTGACAGCAGATGGCGCGGCATTGGTAATTGAATTAAAGAGTTCGCAGGAGTAATGTTCAGGATTCAGCTAATAAATTCAAAAAATGCTGAGGCGCGGACTCTGAACATTCCTTTATGATACACAAAATTCCCCTTCTATTATTGCTCTTTGTCACCTCCATCGCGTACGCGGCAGACCCTGAATTGACGCCGCTGATAAGCAAGCGCGGTGATGTCATCACCATTGAATTTCGTTCCGGCGTAAAGATCGTTGGACTCGCTCCTGAATCTGCTCCCGCCGGTGTTGAGCTGCGCTTACCGAATGAAGATTTCAAGCCGCTGGCATTCCATCAAAAATCCAAACAAGGCAAAGCCATCGTGTTGAGCGAGGCGAAATATGGTGATTTGAATTTTAGGTTAATTCTTGAGCAAGTCACTGCGAATTTGATTCAGCGGCGGCTTGAAGTCACTGCCACAAAAGCCAGTAAATTCGCCACAATATTTGATTTCTTTCCTGCGATGGCCGGTGAATACTCTTCATTTACGAAAATCGAAACCGAAAAAATTCTTTACGATACATACGGTGGCAGCCCTGAATATAAGACGACGAAAGGGCAGACTTTTCCGGTGGCGATGATGAAAAATGATAACCGTGTTTATGGTGTCATCGCTGATTCGCCGGGACAGTGGGAAAATCGCTGCCTCATCTTGATTGATCCAAATACCAAACAATTAGCCGTGATGAACGGCGATGGACGCGAGCCGTACGAATTGAAAATTACTTACGATGATCCAGGTGCGTACACCTATCAAATGGACGGATGGCAAACGCTCGCAGCTGGAGAGACGCGCCAATATACTTCGTGGGTTTTTACAGAAAATGCGATGAACCACTATCAATCACAGCTTGCCGCGCACCTCGCGTTAGCCAATGGCAAAGGCTGGAACAACTCCGCCATCGAAGCCATTATGCGCAACACTTCGTACTATTTGATGCGAAGAAATTTGATGCGGACGGAGAGTAAATATATTTTTATTTCGGGCATCGGCTACGGTTGGAAGCAATGGGTTTCTGATGGATTTTATGCGTCTGTAGTGATGAACGAACCTGAAAAAATTGCCGAAGCTTATCGTGGAGTTTTCGAAAAACGCATCGGCTATGAAGACAATGCGCAGTATTATTTAATTTGGTCAGCATTGGCGAAACGCGCGGGTGGAAAGCTCAATGATGAACTCGTGAAAAAATCTTTTGCGTTCATTCGCAAGCACGAAAAGAATGGGATTTATTATCCACCGCCGGTTCCTAATGCTGATCCGCCGACGGGCTTCAAAACCTATATGGATAAGCTGCCGTACGACAATGATGATGCGCCTTCGAGCAATCAGGGCTTTCATTGCGGAGCGTTGATGGCGGCGCAAGAATTAGGATTGGGCGTGACTGAAGAAGACATCCAACGCGCGATTACAGGCTTCCGTTCGATGTATAACGACAAGCTGAAATTTATGCCGACGAGCCTGAAAAAACAGGAAATCTTAGGACAGGATACTCTTTACGGTGAAGCCGTGACCTACGCGATTTTCGGGCGTAAGCTGCTGACAGATGAGCAGGTGCAAGGACATTTGCGGACAACACTGAAAGTCATGTCGCCTTATGGCATGCGCGTGATTTCCAAAGCGGATGGTAGCTTGCTGGAAGGTCACGACGGGCATTATGTCTGGGGCGGTTCGTGGTTTTTGTGTGATGCGGCGAACTACCTCGTCGGCGAATTGCACGGAGTTCCGAAAGCTGAAATTGATCAACACCTGATTGATCGCATTGCGATAGAATTGCAAACCGTTCCAGCTTTCAATGAATGCATCAATACGGTGACGGGCAAGCCTTATGGACATATTTTGTATTCGTGGAATTCGGGGTATTGGTGGTTGCGCAATGAATTTCGGAAACGATTAAAGCAAACAGGAATTGATCCGGTAGCGGAAGCGGTTGATGGAAAATTGAATGTTGTGCGGGATCGAAAAAATGGTCTGCGAATAAATAACGATTAGCATTTTTAGGTATAATAATTCACCCGCGACGCAAATTGAATTAAGCTAAGAAGTATGGCAGAAATAAAATTAATCATTACCAGTCAAGGGCAAACCGCACGCGATTTATTGATCAGCACGACGGCTTCTATCGGACGCGCGACGGACAATGCAATTTGTGTGAATGACCCCAGCGTCGCGCGCTATCACGCGATGCTCGAACAACGCGGCAACGATTTCTGGCTCAGCGATTTGGGCAGCACGAACGGTACACATATTAACGGGCGACAGATTCACACTGAAAGTCAGTTGAAAAACGGCGATGTGATTTCGCTTGGAGCGGCGACGGAAATTCGCGTCCTATTGTCTCAATCCGAAGCAGTGAAGTCCGCTCTGCCGCCTGTTTATGCGGCTCCCGTGGCCACCCCGCCTACTCCGCCATCTGGAATCACAGCTCTTCATTTAATCGCCGCAGGCTTCTCGGTGCTTGTCATTATCGGAGCTGTTGCAGCATTTTTGATCATGCGCAAAGGCTCGGGCAATGATGATTTGTCGCAGGTTTCTGGGAATACCACGCCGCTGGCGACAGCAACTCCAGTGACGGTTTCAAGCAAAGAAACTGTTGAGAGGGAAACTCCTCCGCCTCAGACAAATGCCAGAACCGTCAGCCTCCCCACTGATGGGACGGAACAATTGACCCGCTTATTAGCGACTTCGATTACTGGCAAAAGCACTTATGTTTTTAATTCGCAAATGACCGCAAAGATTTCGGCGCGGACACGGGAATATCAGGTAGATGTCTCGAAAGAAGCGATGGCATATCGTTTGGAAATTGAACGCGCTTTTAGTAATGCTAAAGGAATGAAGCCGTTGATGGGCTATGTGATGGCGATGAGTCAAAGTAAATTTGGACGCAGCAAGGCAGGTGGCGTTGGCATCTGGCAAGTGCCTCCGGGAATTGCCAAAGATTATTTGCAGCCCGGCGAAGATTTGTCTTCACTTGAACAACCGAAACGCTCTGCTGAAGTTGCCGCCGCATATTTAAATGAAATTCTCACGAAATTTGAAAGTCAGGATTTTATTTACGCCATCGCCTGTTACGGTTTGCCCGCGAGTAGCGTGGGCGAGATGCGACAAAAAATTCAGGCAGTTGATCCAACCGAACGGCGCGATTTTTGGAAGATGGTTGAGAAGGGAATTATCCCGCCAGAAGGTGCGGAACGAGTGATCAGGTTTTTTGCCGCAGGAATCGTCGGAGAAAATCCGGGAGTTTTCGGATTATCCGCTAAACCATTTTCAGAATTATCATGAGAGATGTGACGCTCACAATTTGGTCGAACGGTCAGAATTCGACAGTCCCGATGCACGGCTCGCGAGTGATTATCGGGCGTGGAGAATCCGCCGATATTCGTCTGGAAGACAGTGGTTTGTCACGCTTGCATGCGAGCATCAACTCCGATGGGCAACATGCCTGGGTGATGGATGAAGGTTCGACGAATGGAACGTTTGTGAACGGCAAACGGGCGAGTGCGCAAGGGACGGCTTTGCAGAACGGCGATCAAATTACGATTGGCGATACGACGAAAATTAAATTTAATGTGGCGACTGCTGGAGTTCACGTAGCTGCGACAGCTACGCGAACTCCAGCACCGGCTTCGAATGGAATTTCTCTGCTGGCCTTAGTCGTAGCGGCCTCGGCAGTGATTATTATTTTGACGTCGGTTACGGCTTTTGCCTTGTATTGGCGCGGCGAAAAATCTAAACCTGTCGTCGTGGAAAATACTTATACTCCTCCCGTCGAAGTTGCTACGCCGATGCCGACAGCTTCAATGAGTGTCGAACCGGTTCAGCAGGCATCCACTCCTACATTTGAAGAAATCAAAATTGATGAGACGGCAGATTCTTCGATTGCGCCCATTGCGTTGACGACAGTCAAAGCCTCAGAGATCAAAAACACTCCGATAAACATTGGCTCGACGAAGCTTTATAAACAGATGAGTGAAGAGGAAAAAGTTTATTTCGTCTACACGAAAGCGAAAGAAGTTGCCTTGATTGTTGGAAATCGTCCGGCAGAATTTCCTGATGAAGCGATTGAAATTATTAAGTTTTGGGTGGACGGATATGTCCGCCGCATCGGCAATGGCAGTAATCGTTTATGGGCGGAAGATTTGAATTTTATGTTTCATCGGGCGCGCACAACCTTTGTGCCGCAGATCATCCGCGCCTTCAAAGCGAACAACGCTCCTCCCGCCGTGGGAGTTTATTTGCCAGTCATCGAAACGGAATATCGCAACATCACAACAGAAAATTTTGCGGGAGCAGCGGGACTTTTTCAATTCATCGGCCCGACTGCTTCGGGGTACGGCGTGCATCCTTCCGAGCGTACGAATATTGATAAAATGGCTCCGGCAGCGGCGCGGTACATCAATGACCGCCTCGCGGAATTTGGAGCCGACGCGATTGGCGTAGGGCTTTCGATTGCGGGATATAATCGCAGTCCCGATTCCGTCCGGCGCGATTTGCACGATGTGATTGATAGCAAAAACAAAGATCGTGATTTTTGGATTCTCGTCAAAAATAAATCCAAGTTGGATCATTGGTTTCAGAAGGAAAATATCAATTACGTCCCACGCTTTTTTGCGGCTGCGATCATTGGAGAAAATCCTTGGAATTTCGGATTGAAGATGCGACAGCTGACGTCGTACACGGAAGCTCCGAAGGAAAATGAATAGGAGATGGGATGGGAATAGACCATGGACGAAACGGATGGTGCGGGTTTTCGCGGATCTGAGTCATCGCAAAATCAGACCCGCGAAGACCCGTACCATCCGATTGATCCGTGGTCTATTCCCCTGCTAAACCAAAGACCAAAAATCAAATCATGCACTTAGATTTATTTTATCTTGATGAAAACGGACACGAGCAACAGGTGCCAGTTGCTTCAAATCAGTTTTCGATTGGACGAGCTGAAGGCAATGATCTGGTGATTAATGATGCCGGAATCTCACGGCGTCACGCGTTGCTAACTTTTTTTAGCGGGGTTGCGCAGGTCACAGATTATGGTTCCGCAAATGGAACGTTCGTGAATGGTCAGGCGATTCAGGGAAACGCCACACTCAAACACGGTGACGTTTTGACGCTCGGTCCAACGTGCAAAATCAGGATTAGTTTAAGTAATCCGGTGGTCGTGGCGACAGCTTCAAATCCGGTCGTCAATCAACGATACTCTGCAACTCCTATAGCGGTTCCTCCCGCGAAGCCAAATGTATCATTACCAAAATTTTCTCCGATGCTGATCGCAGGAATCGCGACAGGCGTCATTTTCTTAGTGGCAGCAGTTTCTATTTTCGTCGTGGCGATAAAGAAAAAACCGCAACTTCAGACCGCCGTTGATCTGAATTCACAAGTCAATTTAGTTCTCTCACCTCAAGCGCCTTCAACGGGTGATACTTCTAAACCTGAAATCTCATCGAACACAGCGTATGTTGTTCGCTCCAGTGAAAGCGATCCTCTTGAAAAAGCTGCGATTCAAGTGATTCGTAAAATCAGTAGCGATCAAAGCTACCCGTTTACGCCAGTGATGCTGGCTGAAATCAAGCGTCGAGTCGAGCAACTTCCAGGTGGTAGCATTGCGAATGCGATGCGTACCTTCGAAACGCAAGGTGGAGACATCGCCGTCAGTGTTCGCAGCCAGGGGATCAAGCCGGAGATGGTGTATTACATTGGCCTCGCGGAAACGAATGGCGGACAGAGTGGAAATGTTCTGGCTGCGGCTCGGAATGCGATCCCTGAAATAAATTTTTTGCGTGCGCACTTCGGGACGAATTTTGCAGAGCAAACATTGCTCACAATTGCTGCGATGAAAGTGCCGGGTGGAAATAAAAAATCGCATCCGTTACTGGCTTGCATGCGGACGAAAGTTAACAATCCGCAAAGCGAACGCAACGTCTGGTTTCTGCACGAAAAAGGCTGCTTGAGCGATAGCGCCTTTGATTTTGTCGTCAAAGTTTTAGCTTGTGGAGTCATTGCGGAAATGCCGCGTAAATAAAATGCAGAAGCCCGCACGCAGTAAGGGCGTTAGTTCTCTACACAAAATTTAATTGAGAATTTGCGCCCTTACTGCGTGCGGGCTTCTGCATTTGCAAAGAAAAGCAGCGCAGAGTTTAATCTCTTGCGCTGCTATAAATTATCCAGAGGAAAATTAAGACTTACTTCGTACGAGTTGGAACCTTCAGCATTTGTCCGGCTCTTAAAGGAGCGGCGGGACTAATGCGATTCAAGGCGGAAATGTCTTTGGCTGACGAAGCGTAACGTGCCGCGATGTCATTGATGGTCTCATTCGCTTTCGCGGTGTAGACGATCACTCGCGTGTATCCGCCACCCGCGGCAGTTGCTGCCACTGAGGAGGAAGCCATCGAAGCCATCGCGCCTTTCGGAGCTACGGCTGCGATCGAACGAACACTAATGCCAACAGGGATAATTACCTTTTGGCCTGACTTCGGCTCAACGCCACCGTTGACCGCTGCAATGGCAGTTTCAGACACGCCGTAACGTTTGGCGATCGTCGTGAAATCATCACCATTTTGTGCCGTCATCAAACGCCAGGAATTGCGACGATCCACCGGAATTCTGGTCAGCCACGCTTGCAAAGTTTTGCCGCGTCCTGGTGGGACACGTAAGCCGTGGGTCAATCCTTGTGGCGTCACACCGCGCTTCAATTCAGGATTTAATTCCGCTAAATATTCATAGCTTGTGTCACAGGCTTCGGCGACTAGTTTTAAATCAACAGAATTGTTGACCATCACGGTGTCATAGGCGATTGCCGCTTCGGCCTTCACATTAAAACCGTAACTCTGTGGATTCTTCGCAATGATAATTGTTGCTAAAATATTAGGGACGTAATTTCTGGTTTCATTCGGTAACAATCCGCGTTGATAAATTTCCCAGAAATCAGCATAGCCGGAACGCGCGATGGCACGGTCTACGTTGCCTTCGCCGCTGTTGTAAGCCGCCATGGCCAGTTCCCAATTGCCAGCGTAGCGATTGGCTAAAAATTTCAAATAACGAGCGGAAGCGCGAGTGGCTTTTTCAAAGCTCGAACGTTCATCAATATAAAAATCCTGACGTAATCCGAAGCGTGCCGCCGTGCCGGGAATAAATTGCCAGAGTCCAACCGCCGCTGCCCACGAACGAGCGTGAGGCAACCAGGCGCTTTCTACTTGACCGAGCCAGGCAATATCTTGCGGGACGCCTTCTTCGCGGAAAATTCGGCGAGCCATTCCGACATATTTGCCAGAGCGTCGAAGCCCTGATTCCATCGTTTGACGACCACGGCCTTGATAATAATTGATCCAGCTTTGGACTAACGCATTCGGGCGAAATCCAAAATCAACTTTGGCAGCGGCGAGTGCGGCCTTGGCTTCTGCTTCAGTCGCTTTGCGCTCGGCATCGGTTAAATCAACTTTTGAAATTTCGTCGAGCGGCGAAGCTTCACCACTTGGCAAAGTTGGTCTGGCACCTTTTTGTCCCTGATTTTTGACTTCGGCCAGTTGCGCTTCTGTCAGTTCATCTTTGGCGTCAGCTGACAGCGGAGCCACGACAGGCAAATTTTTTGAGAGCAGTGATTGATATACATTTGTTTGATCAATCAGTTTTTGATAATGAGCTTTTAAGCGGGAATCGGTGCGGACGTCGAAGCCCGATTCAAGAATAATATCTAAAGCCCGATTGAAGCTTGTCCGAGCCTGTGCGAAATCGCCTTTGGCAAAAGATGCTTCACCTTTTTTAAAGGCGTCTTCGGAACGTTCGACTACTTTTTGAATTTCTTCGCTACGTTTTTGAACTTCAACTGGAATGTTTGAAGTGGATTGTTGCGCATTGATTGAGAGTGAAGGGAGCAAAAGACAACCGACAGCAATCAGGGCAGGTGATAAAAAAGCACTATAAAATCTATTCATTATTTCGATATCTCCTCGAATTAAATAAAGCATCCTTCGTTTGGAGAGGCTCTTAATAACTTGCAAGAGTATGACAGATAAATTGCAAGCCTATGACTTAGACATTGTAACTTTTACACAGTTGCTATGTCAAACTTTACAATTTTACCTGGTGACGGTTTTTGTCATATTCAGCGGACGCAAAATCGGGGTGACTTTTAGCACCTGTAAATCAATGCCGGGGTTTGATGCGGCGAAATTGATTAGCCGTAAAGGATTAACCTACTTATTTCACCACGGAAAGTGAGCCTTTCGCAATAACTCCTGATAACGCGCATCAGCCAAGAGTGGTTCATAGATCGGGTGATGCTTGAAATCAATAACGCCCGCATTTTTCTGGACGCTTTCCCGCATTAGCACAATAGCCTGATCGAAATCGCCCAAGGCAATATGGGGCCACGCCAACTGATACGACGGCACATATTGTTTGCGAGCCAATTGCTGCAACTGCTGCAAGGTCGCTTGGGCTTCCTGCTGCTTACCAGCACGAGCATAGATATAGCCAAGAGCAGACAGGTATTCGCTGCCACGATCCTGCGCTTGTTGGACTTCAGTGATCGCTTCCTGATGATGTCCCTGCTTGGAAAGCGCTAAGCCCAGCAGCAGATGCGCCAATGAAAACTTCGCATCCATGGCAATCGCTTTCCGATAGGCAGCAATGGCTTCGTCGTAGCGTCGCGCGATGTAATAGGCGTAACCGACATCAGTATTGACAACGAGCGAGAGCGGATCAAGCTCTTGGGTCTTTATCATCATCTCAATACCTTTTTCGTACCGACCCAGCAATGATTGATAGATAGCCGCCGAGTGGAAGAACCGGGCATAATTCGGATTCAGGATTTCGATCTTATTTGATAACTCGGCGCTTTCTGCTGTCCACCCTTCGTCGTTCAGATATTGACAAAGCACCAGACAGGCGTGCGCGGAGGCTTGATCCAGTTCCCACGACTTTTTCGCTGCCACGCTTCCTTTCTTACTAACGACTTCATTAGTTAGCGGGATATACCATTTGCCCAAAAAATACGCATCTGCCAGAGAAGCCCATCCTTCGGCGAAATTGGGATCAAGCGCAACGGCTTGCTCAAAATGCTTGATGGCTTTTTTGAGCGATTCGCTCGTTCGTAAATTGAATTGGTAGAGTCCCTTCAAATATGCCAGATACGCGTCAAGGTTATTGGTTTGCAGTTTAGAACTTTCGTCATTGCATAAAACCACCTGCATATTCGCGGCGACGCTGCACCCAATTTCTTTCTCAATTGCCAGCACCTCAGCCAGTGCTTTGTTGTATTCACTCGACCACAAAAAGCGACCATCTTGTGTGCTGCGCAGTCGGACGTTTATTTGTAAACGGTCGTTGACGCGATTGATACTACCTTCAAGGATGGCTGCCACGTTCAGTTGTTGGCCTGCTTCGCGCCAATCCACCGACTTTCCTTTGTAGCGAAAAATTGAACCGCGCGCGATGACTTTGAAATCTTTGAGGCGCGACAAGTCCGCAATCAGATGGTCTGTCAACCCATCACTGAAATAATCCTGCTCTGTCTCACCCGTCAAATTCAGAAATGGCATGACCGCTACCGAAGCACCCGCTGGAATAAGTGTTGATTGGTGACGTGTCCACTTGAACCAAACTAAACTTGTACCGACGAGTAGCAGCAATGCGAATCCACTCCAAAGCCAGAGGCGATGCGAGGGAGCAGGAACAACAAGCTTTTCTTTTTCCACTGGCATCACCACGTCACCGTTTCGCTCCATTGCCCCGTCGCCACCCGCCTTGTGTTGCACAGGTTCGACAAACCGATAGCCAATCGTCGGAATGGTTTCGATGTAATCAGAATGGTCGTGTCCGTTGCTGAGGGCTTTGCGCAGGAGTGAGACGTTTTTTGACAGATTGCTTTCTTCGACGAATGTGCCGGGCCAGACTCTCTCCATCAAATCATCTTTGCTAATGACCTCTCCGCCGGTCTCCAGCAAAGCCAATAACGTTGCATATGTTTTGGGATGAAGTGGAATGCGCTCGCCCTCGCGCAATAAAATCTTTTGTTGTGGATCAAGCCGGAACGCACCAAATGCGTAAAAGTTCTTTGTTGTCATCGCCTTACCCTCTTGTAAGAATTTGGTAAGAACTTTTTTTACCGATTCCCAGAATTTTGTAAGGACTTCTAAGCGCATAATCGGTATTTATTCTCCCGACATTCACAGCACTAACTGAAGATGTCCAGAAACACAAAACAGTATCTTTGAGAAAATCTACTGCACTTGAGTTTCTGGTTCCGGTAGTGCCGCAAGCGATAAAAAAATACTCGACTTGCGGTATTAGGCAAAATTCTGGGGGAGATCGGCTTAGCAATACAGCCAAAAAAAAGTTCTAACCAAATTGTCTGCGCGACGATTCCTAGGCATGTAACATAAATGCCTGATTTATTTCAAGGAAAAGTGTGGACTGAGCAATTTATCGAACAGATTTTTTTATGGCTTGACGACTTTAGTGCGACAAATAGTTGGTACTGTTTGCAGCTCAGTTTTTATTTCTACTGACAATCGCAAACTTTCAGATGGCACGATAGATCGTAAATATTTAAGCCTATTGCTTCAAGCACAACCAGCGTCCTCAGCCCAGTCATTCGGCTAAAGCACAATTGTGAAGTTATCCAATAAAGAAATTGACTATGCTCAATATTCGACTGGTAAAAACACTGCAAGAATTAGAATCCGTCTATCGGTTGCGTTATCAGGTCTATATCGAAGAACTCAGCGCAGACATGAAATATGTGGATCATTTGTCACAGGAACTTTGCAAGCCGTGGGATGCGACAGGCGAAGTGGATGACCAGTTTCAATTAATTAAAAAAGAGGTTTTGATATGAATTCCCAGCCTAAATTTTTGTTGTTCATTTTGTTGCTCGTCTTCCCGTTCATCGCCCTGGCGCAACAGGAAGCAGCCACCATCACCGGCGAAGTCAAAGACGCGGCGGGCGCAGTTGTTCCCGGCGCAACGATCACCGTCACCAACACTGCCACCGGCATCACCAGTCGCAGCGAATCCAACGAGCAAGGCATCTACATTGTGCCAAGCCTCAAACCCGGTTTGTATACGCTTACCGTTGAAAAAACAGGCTTTCGCAAAATCGTGCGCAGCGGTCTGACCTTGCAGGTCAATCAGGTCGTGCGCCTGGATATGGATTTGCAACCGGGCGGCGTCAATGAAGTCGTCGAAATCAGCGGCGGCACTCCGCTGCTCGATACCGAAACGTCGTCGCGCGGGGCCGTGATTGACCAGAAGAAAATTGTAGAGTTGCCGCTGAACGGACGCGATTACAACCAACTCGCGTTGCTCTCGCCGGGCGTGTTGGCGGGGACGCCGCGCCTGGCTTCGATTGGGTTCAAGGGCGCCATCAACGTCAATGGCAATCGCGTGTTTATGAATGTGTTCATGCTCGACGGCGTGGACAACATTTCGTACTCGAACAGCTTTCGCGGCGACAATGTGCAGGTCGTGCAACCCTCCATCGAAGCCTTGCAGGAATTCAAGATTCAAACCAACGCGTATTCCGCCGAATTCGGGCGCTCCGCCGGAGCCGTCATCAACGCGACGATCAAATCCGGCACAAATCAAATTCGCGGCAGCGTGTATGAGTTCCTACGCAACCGCTCGCTGGATGCCAACAATTTTTTCTCAAACCTCGCGGGACAAGGGAAGCCCGTGCGCCAACGAAATCAATTTGGCGTAGCCATTGGGGGGCCAATAGTCAAAAACCGCACGTTCTTCTTCGGCGATTATGAAGGGTTGCGTGATCGCGAAGGAACAGTGCGGTTTTCGACTGTGCCGTCTGCCAACGAAAAGAAAGGCATCTTCAGTGCCGCTGTCGTTGATCCGTTCAATGCCCGCGCGCCATTTGCGAACAACACGATTCCGGCGGCTCGCTTCGATCCGGTCGGAGCCAAGATTGTCGCGCTGTTTCCTGATCCGAATTTGCCCGGCACAAGCAACAACTTCGTCGCCTCACCCGTCACGCGCACGCGGCAGGATCAATTTGATGTGCGCGTAGATCATAACTTCAGCAGCGCCGTGAATTTGTTCGGACGCTACAGTTTGGTGGATTCCAATTTGTTCCGGCCTGCGCCACTGCCCGGTTTGGCAGAAGGTTCTTTCAATGACGCATTCGGAAGCGGCGACAACCGTTCGCACGGGCTGGCGATTGGTGTGAATTGGACGATCAACACGCGGATGACGTCGGATTTTCGCTTTGGCAATACGCGCGGCGATTACTTTGTGCTGCCGCCGAACTTCGGCAAGAACGGCGCGGAAGAAGTTGGATTGAAGAACGTGCCGAACGCCCCCGACATCATTGGTGGTTTGCCAAAGCTCAATATTCAAGGCTTCTCCGCGTTCGGTCGTCATACTTCGACGCCGCAATTTCAAACGCCGCGCGCGTACGATTTCAAAGCATCGCTGTCGCAATTGTCGGGACGGCATTTCCTGAAATACGGCTTCGAGCAATTGTTCGTCAGCACCAAGATTCGAGACATCAACGCGCTCATCGGCAGCATGACGTTCAATAACGGCATCTTCACCGGACGCGCGATTGGCGATTTGCTGCTCGGCTTGCCGCAGCAATTGGTGCTGACCAGCAATTCGGTTTTCGATCAAGGCCAGCGGATGCAGTTTTATTATGTGCAGGACGATTTCAAGCTGACACCGAAGCTGACGCTGAATTACGGCGTGCGGTATGAATACGCGACGCCGCCCGTCGAAGCCGATAATCAATCTGCCAATTTCGATCCGACAACCGGCGCGATTTCACTGGCGAAAGACGGGAGCCTCTTCGAGCGCGCGTTGATTCGTCCCGACCGCAACAATTGGGCACCGCGCTTCGGCTTTGCCTATTCGCCGACGAACGCTTGGGTGATTCGTGGCGCGTATGGGATTTTTTACAACCACACGAATCGGCAAGGCCGCGAAGGCTTGCTTGGCTTCAATCCGCCGTTTCTGGTGGACAACACCATTGCTGTATCGGGCAGTAACCTGACGAGTGCCGCCGCGATCTTTCGTTTGCAGGACGGCTATCCAAGCGGCTTGCTTGATCCGACACGCTTGAGCGCCACCGTCGGTCGTCGCGCGCAGGACGCGAATCAACGCACGCCCTACATTCAGCAATGGAATCTGGGGATTCAGCGCGAACTCATCAAAGACCTGCTGCTCGAAGTCGCCTACGTCGGCAACAAAGGCACGAAGCTCGCGGGCTTTCGCAACGTCAATCAACGCGCCATCGTCATCAACGCCACAACTGGCGCGGCCACCGCAGGCGCGCGTCCGTTCCCGACGCTCGGCGATATTCAATTCCTCGAAAACCGCGTGCTGTCGAATTACCACTCGCTGCAAGTGCGATTGGAAAAACGTTTCAGCAACGGCTTCACGTTCCTCAGCAGCTACACGTGGGGCAAAGCCTTGACCGAATCGCCCGACCATCTTTCGACAAGCGGCGCGGGCGCAGGCTTTGATGTTGGCACATTTCGTGAGCCACAAAATCCCAACAACCTGAAAGCCGAACGCGGTCTGGCCGAGTTCGACATCCAGCATCGTTTCGTAGCGAGCTACGTGTGGGAATTGCCGTTTGGACAAGGCCGTCGTTACGGCAGCGATGCAGGTGCATTGTTTGATGCGGTGCTCGGCGGCTGGAACGTCACAGGCATTCACACGTTCCAAAGCGGCCTAGGGCTAACCGCTGTGCAAACCGGCGGCGGCGTATTGAATTTAGGCAGCGAACGACGTGGGCGTCCGAATTTGATTGGCGATCCGAAAGGGCCGGAGACGATTGACCAATGGTTCAATCGCGCAGCATTTTCCGCTACTGATCCGACCAAAGGAATTGTGTTCGGCAGTTCCGGCATCGGCGTGATGCGCGGCCCCGGTTTGGTGAATTTTGATTTCACGCTGGCGAAGAATTTTCACTTGAGCGAGACGCGGTACTTCCAATTTCGCACCGAGTTTTTCAATGCCTTCAATCGCGTGAATCTGGGCTTGCCGAATTTGAATGTAGCGGACAACGCGTTCGGCACAATCCGCACAACGGCAACGCCCGCGCGGATTATTCAATTTGCGCTGAAGTTTTATTTCTAATTTGATGACATCACTTCCGCCTTTCACTCGTCAGAAAAACCTGACACTACAGAAGGTCATTTCACTCCAACAGTGATAGGGGAAATCAGGTTAAGTATTCTTTCTGCAAGGGTTTCACTATGGAGCACAGTATTGGCACAAAACTTGTATTGCAATAGTGCAAGGCTATTAGCTCTACAACGCAAAGTATTTCAACTCAAAATGGCAAAGGTAATTTCCGAAAGTCACCTGAGGAGGTGCGCGGAAATATACTCAGGAGGAATATATGAAGCAGAAAAATTTGTAGTCTCTACTCAGTTCTTTAGTCGCCTTGCTTATCTTCGCAACCACCTCGGCTGAGGCCCAGACGGCGACGCAAGTGGCGCGACAAACACGCGAAGCGGGTGGCCAGGGCTATGTGTTTGTAGCACCTGGTGGTCGCAGCACCGACGAGGCCACGCTTCACTTGGGTGGTGGCGGCGAGTATGTCTTTAAGGGCGGTGGCAGCGTGGGAGCGGAATTGGGTTATCTGGGGCCAATCGAAAGGTTAGACGCTGGCTTCGGCGTGTTCTCTGCGAATGGCGGTTATCACTTTAAAAAAGCCAGCCGTTCCGGCAAAACCGTGCCGTTTCTCACGGCTGGGTATACCGGTATCTTTCGCGGCGGGGGTGGAGACAGTGGCTTTAATTTTGGCGGCGGTGTGAATCATTGGTTCAAGGATCGGGTCGGGGTACGCCTCGAATTCCGGGACAACGTCTTTGGATTCGCCTCGGGCGGAAACCGTTATGTCCATTATATCAACGCGCGTGTTGGTCTGACGTTTCGGTAACGCAGACTTTCCAGCCTAAATGCTCAATTAAGAATCTGGGGTTTCATTACCCTAACTTTCAGGAGGAAACAATGTTTAGAAAACCTATCATTCACATTCTCGTTATCGCGTACGCGCTACGCGATTAAGATAACGCTACGGAAATGGCACTACGAATCGCAAATATTTAAGGTACTGCTTCAAGTACAAGCAGCGTCCTCAGCCTGGCCATTCAGCTACAGCACAATTGTGAAGTTATCTAAAGGGAGATTGACTATGCTTGATATTCGATTAGTAAAAACACCGCAAGAATTAGAATCCGTCTATCGGCTGCGCTATCAGGTGTATGTCGAAGAACTCGGCGCCACAATGGAGTACGCCGATCATCAGCAAAAAGTTTTGCACGATGAGTGGGACAAGACCGCCGATATTATTGGTGCGTGGCAAGACGAAGTCCTGGTTGGTTGCGTACGGCTCAATTACAGTCATAACACTGACCTGTCAGAGTATGAAGTCCACTATCATCCACTCGTCAAAGAAACAGTATTGAGGAAAAACACCAGCAGTATTTCTATTTCCAGCAAATGGGTGGTCGCGCAAGCCTGTCGAAGAACCATTCTCAGCGCACGGCTTTCTCAGGGATGCTACGCGTAAATGCATGTGAAAAGTGCAAATTTAAATTACCTGACTTGCCAGACAAATTTGATGGGATTGTACAGCCGCATGGGATTTCGTATTTGTGGCGCAAGTTTTTTTCATCCCGAAGCAGGTTGGCTGACGCCAATGGTTTTGGTGGTGCAGGATTACGAATACTTGCAGCAAATCAAATCACCGTTCGCCAGTATTTGCGCGCGTTATCCGATTAATCAGGTGGAGGCAAGCAAGCTGCGAGAGATTTGTCAGAGTGAAGAATATGAACTACTGCCAAATGAATCGCCACGAAATGAATTGCCACGAGTTTTAACTCGTGGAAGGTGATGTAAATCAAGGAGGCTTAAGCCGAAATGCTAAAAATTTCTTTTCCGATTTGCTTTAGCTGAATCGGTGTTTGGCTAAAGCCCTGTTGTTGTTTGCTTGTTGCCACGCACTAAAGTGGGCGTG
>JAYTCQ010000341.1:0-1978 GCA_043736395.1 Blastocatellia bacterium
AGTAATCCTTGTGTGAGGCTCGCCCGCA
This sequence comes from Blastocatellia bacterium, assembly GCA_043736395.1. GTDB lineage: Bacteria > Acidobacteriota > Blastocatellia > RBC074 > RBC074 > JAFDVL01. The sequence goes on from JAYTCQ010000341.1 coordinate 29, forward strand.
GGATGAGGGCGAGCCCAGTGAAAGGCACTCCCTGTGATTACAACACTACATTTTTCACGGTCAGAGAATACTGTTCTTCATTCCAATCAGCAATGACTTCACCGCGCGGCTCAATCCCTAAATATTGGGCTGGAATCGTCGAAGCCATCGGTAGTACTTCTTCAATTTTTAATCCGGTGAATTGCACCGTATTCGCGACTGCATCATTCATCGCCAGCGACGAACCGGCAAGATTTGGCGCGCCTGGAACAGCCACACGTCCGTTCGCGCTCAGCTCAATTTCCATTCCGCTGAAGTGATAAATTCCCGGCGCGCATCCGGCGGCGGCTATTGCGTCCGTGACTAAAATAGTGCGTGCAGGAGTTTTTGCACGCACCATTGATTTCACTGTCGCAGCAGGTAAATGATGACCGTCAACAATGAAGCTCGCGAATAATTCATCTGTTGCCAGTTGTTCCCAAATAAAGTTTGGATGACGCGGCAGCAGATTCGCGCAACCATTGCCGAGATGAGTGGAAAGCGTCGCTCCGGCTTTCACTGCATCACGAATTTGCTCAGACGAAGCGGCAGTATGCCCAATCGCAACTTTGATATTTTGAGCGATTAAATATTCAATCAGCGCGATTGCATTCGGCACTTCCGGCGCAAGTGTAACCAGAATAATTTTGCCATTCGCGGCATCTTGTCGTAACTTGAAATCTTCGATGGAAGCCGCATAAACATTCGCCAAAAGATGGGCACCACGCGGACCGTCTTCAGGCGAAATATACGGACCTTCCATGTGAATGCCGACGATTGCAGGATCAGAAAAATTCACAATCGGACGGACACAACTTGCAAAATGTTCCAGCGAAGAAGTAATTATCGTTGGCAGAAATTGCGTTACACCGCAAGCATGTTGCGCGTCAATCGCGTGTTGCAATTGCTCCGGTGTGCAAGGCTCGTTGAAATCAACGCCGCCAAAACCGTTCACTTGAAGATCAATGAATCCTGGAAATTGCATAGTAAAATGGGGGTCGGTGGTCAGTAATCGGTGGTCGGTTTTCTCGCGGAAGCTTTAAGCAAAAAATGAAAAATTTCGCTGCAATGTATTTTTACCGACCACTGACCCCCGCTCACCAACCTTATGAAAATATTAACTTTCGACAACAAAATTTCACTCGGTCAAGCCGCCGCCGAACAAGCCGCAAAGGCAATCCGTCAAGCTATCGCGGTGAATGGTACAGCGCGAATCATCGCGGCTACGGGAGCCTCGCAGTTTGAATTTCTGGAGGCACTCACGAAAGTTTCTGACCTTGATTGGACAAAAGTTGAGATGTTTCACCTCGATGAATACGTCGGCATGTCAATCTCACATCCCGCCAGTTTTCGCAAGTATTTGCTCGAACGTTTTATCAATCCGACGGGAATTCAGAATTATCATTTGCTCGACGGCACAGCTCATGTGGATGAAGTTTGCGCGACAACAGGCGCATCAATCGCCTCTGCGCCGATTGATGTCGCCTTCGTCGGCATTGGCGAAAATGGACATCTGGCGTTCAATGATCCGCCCGCGGATTTTGAAACGGATTCGCCCTACATCGTCGTCAATCTTGATGACGCATGTCGCCAACAGCAATTTGGCGAAGGCTGGTTCCCGACCTTTGAGGATGTGCCAACCCAGGCAATTTCAATGTCCATCAAGCAAATCATGAAATCGCGTGAAATCGTTTGTGTAGTTCCCGACGCACGCAAAGCCAACGCTGTCAGAGCCTGTCTCGAAGATGAAATTTCACCGCTGACTCCGGCTTCGATTTTGCGCACGCATTCCAATGTCACTGTTTATTTAGACAATGATTCTGCGGCGTTGCTGAGTTAACTTTTTTGCTAAGTGAACCACGGAGCGCACGGAGTCTTTTGAGCTGAGTATGAGATGTCTAACGAAGCCGGTGTAAATTTGATTTAGTTGAT
>JAYTCQ010000342.1:0-2718 GCA_043736395.1 Blastocatellia bacterium
TGCTGGCATACGCGATTGGCGGTTTCGGCATGATCCTCGCCCTTTCGATCTATCTCGCGCGCGAATACTCTCGCACCAACGAACATCTCGAAGAACAGCTTGTGCAGGTGAAACAACTCTCCGCCGCCGCGCTGGAACACGAGAAAGTCAAAGCCGAGAACGACCGCCGCGCTGCTGAACTGGAAGAAGCGCGCCAGTTGCAGCTTTCGATGCTGCCGAAGAAATTGCCGAGCCTGCCGCATCTCGACATCGCCGCGTATATGAAAACCGCTTCGGAAGTCGGCGGCGATTACTACGACTTTCATCTGGGCGAAGACGGTACGCTGACGATTGCGGTGGGTGATGCGACGGGACACGGCTTGAAGGCAGGTACGATGGTGGCTTCGGTGAAAAGTTTGTTTGTTTCGCTTGCGTATCATCCTGATATTACGCACATTTTTTCGCGCTTGAATCAGACGCTGAAGCAGATGCAGCTACGCGGATTATTTATGGCAATGACGATTGCGAAGGTGAAAGAAAATCATCTGACCTTGAGCATCGCCGGAATGCCTCCGGTGTGGATTTATCGTGCGGCAAATCAGCAAATCGAAGAAGTCATGCTCAAACAAATTCCACTCGGCGGCATCGCCAAATACACCTATCAGCAGTGCGAATGTTCGCTGTATTCCGGCGATGTCATCGTGCTGATGAGCGACGGATTACCGGAACGATTCAATGCACAAAATGAAATGTTAGAAGATGAAGCCGCGCAAAGATTGGTGATGGAAAATGCAAATTTATCTTCGCAGGAAATTATCAATGGATTAGTGAAATTGGGCGATGATTGGGGCGGAGCACGTCCGCAAGATGATGATGTGACGTTTGTGGTAGTGAAGGTAAGGTAGCGCAGGTTATTAACCTGTGCTACAACCGATTCAACTTTACTTTAAAGATTAGTTTTGACCCATTCACGAAAGGCTTTTAAGGCTGCGCCTTGTCCCAGGGTTTTGCTTAGTTCTAAAAAATGTGTCAATGCTTCACTGGTCAAAAAAGGAAACGACTGACTCGTTGGCGAAGCAATGTAGCCGTTTTCGCTGAGCAGAAAAATGTGCAGTTGCTGTTCATCGTACAGCCAGATTTCGGGTACTTTTAGTTCTTCATAAATTTTCAGTTTCGTTGTCGAGCGATGCGAAATATCAATTTCGACTGCAATGTCCGGCGGAGGGTCTACCGCCAGATCAATTCGATTTTTCCCGATAATTTTGGAAGCATTTTGAATATAAAAACATGTATCAGGTTCGACTCCGTTGTCTAACCATTCCTGATTGAATGTGGTCGAGCCAAGCTTTTCCAGTGCAATTCCAGTTTCATAAGAAATCAATCGAGCGAGATCTGAAAGCAGTTCTTTGTATTTTTCGTGATTCGGTAGTGGACTCATTACTTCCAACCCTCCTTTGAGATAAGTGATTCTCAACCCATTCTGTCCGTTCATCCCTTCAACGAGTTCAGCATAATCATCCCATTGAACGTTTTGCATCAACAGAACACCGCCAGCAGGCAAATGATCTATTGAATTTTTGATTACGTCGGCGTAACTTAAAGTCATTGTCGTCATAGTAATTCCTCGACAAATTTCATCGTCTTTCTAATCAGCAAACTGGAAAGTTTGCACTACCTTACTATAGCCCAAGCCGTTTGACTCCGCTATCTTTCTCGCATAAGTTAAGCAGTGAACTGGCTGCATGATTTTACCTGTGACGATTATGAAAAAACTTAGTTTGTCCCTGATTTTATTGCTCTCTCTGCCACTCGCTGCGCAAAACATCGAAGTCAAAACGCATCAACTCAAAAACGGAATGAAAGTCATGGTACATGAAGACCATTCGATTCCGAGTGTGGCGCTTTATATTTTTTATCGCATTGGTTCGCGTAATGAACGTCCAGGGACTACGGGGCTGTCACATTACTTTGAGCACATGATGTTCAATGGTGCGAAGAAATACGGCCCGAAACAATTCGATGTCGCGATGGAAGCGGCAGGCGGTCATAACAATGCTTACACGAGCAATGATTTGACGGTTTATCAGGATTGGTTCACGCCATCTGCGCTGGAATTAATTTTTGATATGGAAGCTGATCGTATTCGTGATCTGGCGTTTGATCCAAAGATTATCGAATCCGAACGTGGCGTAGTCGCTTCGGAACGTCGCTCTTCGATTGATGCCAATAATGCTGGCATTATTTACGAACAATTATGGGCTTCGGCGTTTACCGCGCATCCGTATCAATGGCCGGTTGTTGGTTGGATGGTGGACATTGAAAATTGGAAAATGGAAGATTTGAAAAAGCATTTTGAAATGGGCTACTCGCCGTCAAATGCGACGATGGTTGTGACCGGTGATGTGAAGTTTGAAGACATTGTAAAACTCAGTGAAAAATACATAGAACCTATTCCATCGCACGCGCCGCCTCCTGCTGTGACTACTGTGGAGCCGGAACAGCAAGGTGAACGTCGCGTCGTTGTCAAAAAGTTTGCGCAGCTCCCGATGTTGATGATTGGCTATCACGTGCCGAAAACTTCGGATTCGGATTACTATCCGTTGCAGGTTTTATCGAATGTTTTATTTTCCGGTGAAAGCTCACGGATGTATCAACGGTTAGTGGATAAAGATCAAATCGCCCTGGGTGTTGAAGGCGGTACAGAACTGGCGCTTGACCCGACTTTGTTCTTGATTTCCG
>JAYTCQ010000343.1:0-47305 GCA_043736395.1 Blastocatellia bacterium
TCTGAGGAATTATCAAATGAGCATCAAACCCGAATTGCTGAATATTATTGTCTGCCCCGCCTGTCGCGCTAAAGTTGAATTGAAAGCCGATGAAAGCGGATTGAAATGCACTGCCTGTCATCGCGTCTATCCGATCCGTGATGGCATTCCTGCCCTGATGGTAGATGAGGCTACGATTGAAAATTCCCCTGTCGCCGCGTGACCGTTCCTTTATTTCATCAATTGCCGAAAGGCTCCCGCGTACTATTTATTCGCTTGCGGAATTTAGGTGAAGCTGTCCTTGATACGGCGAACCTCCGTGCGCTCAAACACGCTCGCCCTGATTTGGAAATCACTACCTTAGTCGAAGCGATTTATACCGATCTCTACGAGGGTAATCCTGATTTGGTAGCGATGCCGCTCACGCGAAATGCTTCGGAAAAACGCAGCTCATTGCGAGCGCGGCTGAGAATTATTCAAGATATTCGTCGCAGGAAATTTGCTGCTGTTATCAATTTGCATGGAGGCCCGACGAGTGCGCAATTGACGTTTGCGAGTGGTGCAAAATATCGTGTCGGCGCGGCGCATTTTCGGAACGGCTACGCGTACAATTTTCGGATTCCGGCGGCGGAAGAAATTCTTGGCAGAACGAATCTGCATACGGTGGAATCGCAATTCGGATGGTTCAAATATTTGGGATTGCCGAATGAAAAACCGGAAGCTTCACAGCTTTATGTGGCGCCAAGTTTTAGTTCTGCGGCACAAGTAAAATTACAAGTAGCGGGTGTTGATCCTTCGCAACCCTACGCCGTGTTAGCGCCGACAAATGAATTTTATACGAAGCGTTGGATGGCAGAACGCTACGCTGCAATTGCCGAAAAATTGATTGCGCAGGGTTATCAAATTGTCCTGACGGGCGCACCGACAGCGGAGCAAATCGCACAAGTAGAAAGTGTTCAGGCAGCGACTTCGCAGCCGCTCGTAGCGTTGACAGATTTGCGGATTGGCGAATTGTTAGCAGTTATCGAAGGCGCTAAATTATTTGTCGGAAATGATAGTGGCCCCGCGCACATGGCGGCAGCGGTGAAGACTCCGCTGGTGGTTTTGTTTGGCCCGGCGAGTTCTGAACGATGGCGTCCGTGGTCGGATGGAAAGACGGAACTCTTGCAAAACTATTTCGCGTGTAATCCGTGCGCGATGTACACTTGTGAGGCGTTTGCAGAGCCGGAATGCATCCGCTCCATCACGGTCGAGCAGGTGATGTCGGCGATTCAAAAAGTATTACTTTGAAACAAGAAATTATCCACGAAGGGCACGAAGGTACACGAAGAAAAGAGGCTGTTAGCTCTGAGCGATTACTGCTTAGTCAAATTGGGCTAACCGCTAATTGCTGTTCTTCTTCGTGTTCCTTCGTGTTCCTTCGTGTCCTTCGTGGATAATTAATTTCGACAACCATGACTCCAGAAAATATCCAGAAAATAATTAATAATTTTGCCAATCAGCGTTTGATCGTCCTCGGTGATTTGATGTTGGACGAATTTATCTGGGGCGAAGTGCGACGAATTTCACCGGAAGCTCCGGTTCCCGTTGTCGAAGTCAAACGCGAAACCTGGCACGCAGGCGGAGCCGGAAATGTCGTTTCAAACTTACTTGAACTCGGCGCAAAAGCGATTCCGATAGGCGTGGTTGGTAATGATTCAGCGGCTGAGAAACTGCGTCAGCGATTTAGTGAAGCCGGAGCTGAAACAAAATATTTAATTTCTGATGCTGCTCGTCCAACAACTGTAAAAACTCGCATTGTCGCGCATCATCAGCAAATGATTCGCGCTGATAGAGAAAGCAAGGCGGCGATTCCCGAATCCATCGAAGATCAAATCATCGCCGCTTTTTCGGCAGCTTTGCCTAACTGCGATGCCGTGATCATTTCAGATTACGACAAGGGAGTTTTGACTCCGCGCGTATTGCAAAATGTGTTACGGGCGGCGCACAGAAAAATAGTCTGTCTTGATCCGAAGATCAAAAATTTCAGTGCTTATAATCCGGTCACCGTTGTGACTCCAAATCAAAGCGAAGCTGAACGCGCGACCGGAATTGAAATCTCAGATGAGGCTTCTTTGCTGAAAGCCGCACATCGTATTCACGAAATGTTGAGCTGTCCAAACGTTTTGATTACGCGTGGAGAGCAGGGAATGACGTTGCTGAATTTTACGACGGGTGACGCGCAAATTACGCATATCCCGACGATGGCGCGTGAGGTGTATGACGTGACCGGCGCAGGCGATACTGTGATTGCAACACTGACTTTAGCTCTGGCGGCGGGGGCTGAAATTGCCGACGCTGCACAGATCGCGAATCACGCGGCAGGCATTGTCGTAGGGAAAATTGGCACTGCGACCGTTTCCAGGGAACATCTGTCAGAAAAGATGATTTCTGGAACAAAGGAATAATTGACCCTGTAGTCCACCTTGACCCTTTTCATATTTTTCATCAATTGTGGTAAACTTTACACGATTTGTCGGAGAGCTTCCGCTAACGCTGTTTGCATAACCCAGAATTGCTATAGGAATCAGCGAGCCTCACTTAATGGCGTGTGCTGTTAAGCGCGATTCCACGCAATGACCCTCGACACGTTTTATTCATTAGGAAACGTGATTCGTGCTTGATCCGCACAGAGGGAGACGTTAGCACCGAAGTAACTATCATAAACAACAAGGAGTATTACCGATCTTATGCATAGTATAAACTTTGTCCCCCGCAGTCTTACCATTTTTTTATTATTAATTATTTTTAAGCTTGGAGTGTTTGCTCAAACTACATCTTTGAGTGAAGCTTGGAAAGCAAGCTCTAAAACTCCACCAGCGACAGAAGTTTCAGGTAAATCACCAAATATTTCTAATAAACCCGCAGAAATCATCAATACCCAAAAAACTCAGAATAAAGATTTACCACAGACAATTGCCGCTGCCTGGACACCTCCTACCCCGATTGAGCCGAATGTAAAAACGGCAAATCCTGTTTTGAATCTCGAAAAAGAAGTAGCTAAGGTTCGAGCTAATAACCTGGATGTCTCAGGGATTGCTCCCAGCCTTGAATTAGTTGGGGTTGAGCCTCCTCGCAGCTTTGAAGCGACAGCTTACAGTTTGCACGGTGTTACCCGTTCCGGCAGTTATGTACGGCGTGGAATTATCGCTGCTGATCCGCGAGTTCTTCCGTTAGGGAGTGTTGTTCACCTGAAGGCAGGCACTTATTCTGGCGTCTACACAGTCAAAGATACTGGCAGTGCAATCAGAGGAAAGCGAATTGATTTGTGGGTTGGTTCTTCACGGGAAGCTTTTAGCTTTGGTCGGCGCAGTGTCAGATTAACTGTCCTGAAATATGGCGGGAAAAAATCAACGGCTAAAAAGCACAGATAAGAATTATCAGGCATTAATAAAAATTGCGGCTTAACTTGTCTAAGTTAAGCCGCAATTTTTTTGTTTGCGTGTAATCTTTATTTAACAGAAACCAATTTACTTTGGGCTTGGACAGCCGGTTCCTGATCTGAAGAATTTTCTTTGATCAATTCTTCGCTGGTTGGCAATGTTGCTGTCAGAAGCTTGGAATCATCTAATGGGTTTGGATTTAAGGCATTTAATCCAGAGAAATCCGCGCCTTTGAGTTTCAGTTCAAATAAATCAGGCCGATTATAATGACCTGTGACATCCATCATTAAACTTTCTTCGCGGATCCGATTCAGATTGATGCGTGCCATCACAATCGCTTCGTAATCAAAAGCCGGGCCGGCAATATATTTTCCGTCCGGGCCGATGACTGCGCTGCCTCCATCAAGAATCAGTTTTTCAGGATCGTTAGCAATTTCCAGAATTGGTTCCAACTCTATTGGCAAATCGCGAGCGCGCATAATGGAGCCGGCTGAAATGACAAAGCATCTGCCTTCAAAAGCATACTGCCGACAAGCAATTTGTTCCATTTCCCCAATCGAAGGCCAAGTCGCCACATGAATATCTTCCCCTGCCTGATGCAAGGCCTGGCGAGCGAGAGGCGTCCAATGTTCCCAGGAGATAAGGCCGCCAATTTTCCCGGCGGAAGTCTTCACCGAACGCAGTCCGCGCGCGTCACCTTGTCCGATCAGCAACCGTTCGCTGTAGGTAGGCAGTAATTTTCGATGATGATTGATGAGTTCGCCGGTTGGGCCAAAAGTTAACAGCGAGCTATAAAGTGTTCCGCGCCCGGCACCATCTTCGACGCGTTCGATGATACCAATGACCAGTGTCAGGCGATATTCAGCAGCAACGGCGGCTAATGTCTCCGTTGTCACACTAGGCACGATCACGCTGTTTTCAATTAACCTGGCATAAAGTTTCTTAACTGGCGGATGATTCCAGATAGCGACATCACGGCAAAATTCCAGCCAGGCAGGGTACCCGGGAAGCCAGGCTTCTGGAAACACAACTAATTGAGCTTTTTTTAGAGCTGCTTCGGTAACCAAATTCAGTGCTTTTGCCAGACTTGCTTCAAGGCTGATAAAAACAGGCGTTGCTTGAACAGCCGCCACTGTGACCATGCGAGGCATCAGGATTGGTGGTGAAGCCGTTCCATTCATATTAGACATCAGCGCATCCTCCATTAGTGGCTCTTCAGGGCAGTACAAAAAAGAAAATACTCAATCAAAAGGGCAGAGTTGGGGAAGAGCCAGCGTACATGTCCTACTGTTTATCATTGCCTCAATTTTTTCGCAACAATTTCTTTTTGATTGGCTTACGTAAGAACTTTGTTATTTCAAAGTAGAAATGGGGCGGGACAGCCAGAAAATAGTACCCGTCATTGAATCGAAACACAAGCTTGACATCTGAATATTCGATGCCTATACTCTCCGTTTGCATTGAGATCACTTAATATAGCAAGTGCTATTCAGGAGAAAGTTAGAAATGCCGAATCATGTATCAGCAGAAAAACGCGACCGTCAAAATATCAAAAGCAATGCCGCTAATACGGCGAGTCGGACAAAACTTCGTGGCGCGATCAAAAAATTAAGAACTGCCATCGCCGCTAAAAATACAGAAGTCGCTACTACTTTGTTACCGCAAACTGTCTCTGCGATTGATAAGGCAATTCAAAAAGGCGTGATTCACCGCAATACAGCTGCGCGTCATAAATCAAGATTGACGAACCACGTCGCCGCGCTCAGCGCCAAATAAAAAAGTTATATCCGTAGCGGTCAACAAAAGCTGGATGCCATCCCATGGCTTCCAGCTTTTTGTTTTTTAATTTAACTGCGCCTGCTTTTGCCGTAACTCATTCAATGCTTTGCGTACCTGTTCCTGATCCTGCGCATTCGGCAAAGCCTGTAAATAAGCCTCCAAATCAGGGCGGGCAATCGCATATTTTTTCATCGCGAAATTGACCAGCCCACGATCCCGAATTTCTTCCATCGAATCAGGATTTAATAACAATAAGCGTTCAATTGCTTCGAGTGCTTTGTTCAGCTCACCTATATTGAAATACACACCTTTCAGATTTTGAAGCATCCGACTCAGAATTTGTTTTTTGGTGAAGGCTTCAAGAAAGGAAGAATAAAAGGAAATGCGACCTTGATACATTTCTTCGACTTTTTGACGGCAATCATCTTCCGTTAAAATTTTCCCGCCATTGAATGGATCAAAGAAAACTTCATTTGCAGTGTCGCTGTACTTAACCAGAAAATGTCCCGGCAGTCCGACGCCGTAAAGTTGAATCCCCAGACGCCGCGCCACTTCGATAAACAGAACCGAAAGAGCAATCGGAATGCCTCTGCCACGATCAATCACATCATTTAAAAAGCTATTGCGAGCGTCATAATAATCTTTTGAATTGCCAGCAAAACGATCTTCGCCAAATAAATTAAGCGCGAGAATTTCCGCACTTAGCAATGGATCGTTCAACTCATCATCAGTCATCCGCCGCTTCGAGTTTTCGGCTAATTCGTCAAGCCGCGAAAGATATTCTTCCACGTTAAGCGAAGGATATTCTTCGGCAGCAATGAGAAATGCCGTACGGTCCAGTTCAAGGCTTGAATCTTCCAGTTGAATAGCTGCGGTGAATTGCTGTCGGGCGGCGGATTTATTCATGATTTGATTTATCGAATCCCGCGCCACATCGCCTGCGTCTGCACGCCGACACTGCGGGTATTATATTTTCGCAAATATTCCAAATGCTTTTCATCCGTCGGATAGCTCTCCCCTGGCGCATGTGGATAGCTTTTCATTTTGTGAAATGGTAGCTCGCCGACTGAGTCCGGGCGTGCCGCGTTGATGTCCATGTCTTTGCCGAAGCCATCGGCGTAGATCAAATAATCGCGCTTCCATCCGGTGGCGAGAGGCGGCAATTTTGTGGCATCAAAATCAATCTGCATCTCATCGCCGTTGCGCGTGATGACGTACATGTCTTCGGGCGCGAGCAGCAATTCGCGTACATCGCCGTAGCGGGTGTAATTTCCGAGATGCGCTTTCCACGGAGAAATTGGATCAATCGTGCGGTAGTCATAAGCTTTCAGTCCAAATTTATCCAACGAAATTTCACGCGGGAAGCCACGCCAATGCAAGTCGGCGCTCATCGGATCAAGCTTGGTAATTTTGGTCGGAGCTTTGCCGTCGGTAGCGTCCACCAAAATTTGATCCCAATAAATTCGCATGCTGGTCACGATGCGGACGTGCGAGTCATTGCACAAAAATTTACCTGTTAAATCTACGGTCATCGTTTTAGTTAGCCCAGCCGGAAAGCCCATTTGCTCAATGACAGTTTGCCATTCGCCGCGTTTATTTTTGACTTGTAAATACGGCGGAGTGATAGTGACGCCAGCTTGTGAAGCAGCCAAATTCGAAGATGAATCGGCGTAATCAATCCACGCGGAGAGCAATAATAACGGGCGTTTGGCATTGATCGTGTCTTTTCCCAAATCCAATTCCAACGCGTGTTCACTCGCGTAGCCTTTAAAACTCAGCTTCTCAAAATTCGTTGGATATTGCTGATCAATTTTTTCGATGAGCGGCAAAATATTGTTGCCTTTGTCATCAATCGCAGCCGCGGGTGGACGTGGAGCTTTGACGGAATAAATCTCAAATGGCGTGTACGGCGGCCCCGGCAATAATTTTTCGTTCGGATAAATTTCGGTGTTAGCGGGATGGTCTATAGCGAGCAATTTTACGGCGTCGAAAAAAATTGTTTCTTCGAGCTGATTGTTCATCCGAATCGAAAGTTTGCCGTCGCGTTCCTTCAATTGTTCACCCGTGACGCGCACGTATTCATCGGTGTCAGGGGTGCTCCATACATTACCAGGTTCGCGCATGCCAATCGCGCTCCCGCCTAAAAAATCTGTGACGAACGAATATTCATTGCCGTTCCAGGCGTACAAAATCGGGCACGAAGTTCCCTTGCGATCCAGCTCTTCAAATTTATTCAGCTGCGAAGTTTTGACCTCTAATTCAGATTGCACAATGCCTGAAGGCCACAGCAATTGTAGCGCATCAACTTTCGTGCGAAAGCCCAATCCAAAATTCAATCCGGCAGCAGCAGGCGCAGGAGAACAAGCGTAGAGTTCTAATTTTTGCTGCAAACTGCCACTGCGCATAATCGCTTTTGTGCCGATGCCGTTTTTATTGGAGGTTCCGCCTTTGATGCTGAGCGCGAGATAGTTTTTGTTTGCGCTTTCGTTTTTGAAACTAACGATTGAGCCATCAGATCTAATTGTGAATATATCAACTGTGCCATCATTGTTGATGTCGCCGAAAGCTAATGCGCGGGTTTCAGCAAAGCTCATTCCCCCCATGCCTTGAACGAATCCAAATCCTGGTAAGGAAGCTTCAATAGCTCCATCCGAGCAAGTTATTAGCTCGAGTAACCCATCATTATTGTAGTCAACAATTTGTTTGATTTTATAGGAGCGTAAATTCTCGGTACTAACTTTCCTCTTTTTAATGTTCGGAGACTTAAAGTTTCCACGCCCATCACTTAGATACGTGCTATCCCAACTATCTTCATCTTTGGACACATGAAAGTCGGTGAACCCATCTTTGTTGAGATCACCAGCTGCAACGCTTAAAGCGTGACCTGAGAGAATTATTCCTACCTGTTCAGCTATATCTTTAAACGACCCATCCCGCTGATTCGCAAACAACTGTATCGGTGCGCCGTAATTGGCGACGAAAAAATCTACATCGCGGTGATTGTCATAATCTGTGCAAACGACTGCCGTAGTTTTGTTCGCGCCGCCGCCTAAGCCTGTTTTTTCAGTGTCATCGGCGAAGCTCCATTTGCCGTCTTTTTCTCCGTTGTTGCGGAAAAATTTATTGGGCGTTCCCTCGAAATCATCGGGGAAAACGGCTTCGGATTTATTCGCAGGAAATTGATTGAGGTCGGCGAAATTTCCGACGAATACATCAAGGTCGCCGTCGTGATCGGCGTCTACGAATGCTGCCGTCAATGCCCACGAATTATTGTTGTTGGCGGGCAATCCGACATTCGCCGTAGCATCAACAAAAGTACCGTCACCATTGCCTTTGTAAAGCGTCAGCAGGTTATATCCGAACACGAAAATATCTTGTTTTCCGTCGTTGTCGAAGTCGCCGAAGACTGCGCCGGAAGCGGGATTGCTGAGCGCGATTTTTGACTTCGCGGTGACATCCGAAAATTTTCCACCGTCGTTGTGGAAAAGCTGTGCAAAAGGCTTATTGTCTTTGCCGATGCCTGTGACAAAGACATCAAATTTATCGTCTGCATCGTAATCGCACAGGCCAATGCTGGAACTAAACGCCGAGACTAAATCCGGCTTGGCGGTTTCAAATTCAGCTTTTGTGAGCTTGCGATTGAGGGCGGATGACAAAGGCTTATTCGCAAAGGTCGCATTCAAATTCATCTCTTTGGTTGCGTCTACAAATTTAACGGCAGGTGCATTTTTATTGACTAAATCTGCTTCCGCGCCCGTACCAGCCACGGCTTCGGCGTAGCGTCCGACTTCGCCGTATTTGTTGCCGAGTTCGGCTTTGTAATTGGTTGCACGAAGCTTCGAGAAAAATGCTAATTGCTTTTTTCCTTCATCCGTTTTGCCGGAGCGGAGTAGCGCTGTTCCTAAATTATACGCCGCCGTCGCGTTATAAGGTTCGTTCTCAAGCCCACGTTGATAGAAGGGAATTGCCTGTTCGTATTTCTGCTGCGCGGAATAAATTTGTCCGATTTGAATATTCGTCGTCGCGTCCTTCGGATCAATTTCAATGACTTTGGTGAATTCCTTAATGGCTTCGTCGTAGCTGTTTTGATTCTTCAATGCCAAGCCTAAAATGTAATGCGCGTGAGGGCTGTTCGGCATTAATTTGATGGCGGCGCGTGCGGATTCTTCGGCAGCTGGGAGTTTGGCGTCGAAGAAAGATGCGATGGCGAAATTGATTTGTCCGAGCGCAAAATTCGGGTCTTTGTCGGTGACTTGTTTGAAAGTCTTCGCGGCTTCTTCGGGCTTGAACTGTTCGAGGTATGCGATGCCAATATTGATTTGACGGTAGAGTTCTTCGCGCGCTTCGGGGGAATCCGGTTTTGTTTGTGCGCCGCTCGCGGAGCGTGAATTCACAATACCAACAACAGCAATCGCACAGGACAAAACGAGCAGGGCTACAAACTTTATTTTCATTATTGATGACCTCAGAAACAGCGCAGGAAAACCTACCATTAAAAAGTTAGGGTTGTGAATCGTTGGAGCTACAGCATAACAAATCAATGGTAGTGGATTCAAATTTGATTACAGATGAATAGACCACGGATCACGCGGATCAAGCGGATTTTCGCCGATCTGATCCGCGTAGACCCGCTAAATCCGTGTGATCCGTGGTCTATTCATCTAAAAATGCTTTGCTTCCGACATTAATTCTTTTGCTCCTGCGCGGCGGATTTGTGATAATCGCCGCTCGCGTTTTTGCGAGACCTTCCAGGAGAAAAAAGCATGGCGAAAAAAAGTAAACGGATGGGACAAGACGGCGTGACTTCAGATTCGAGTTTGCTCGAAGTTCCGAATAAAGCCCAACAGGATTTTACTGACACTGATCCCTGGCGAATTTTTAAAATCATGGGTGAATTTATTGAAGGATTTGACGAACTCGCGCATGTGCCTCCGGGAGTTTCGGTCTTTGGTTCAGCACGACTTCAACCGGATAATAGTTACTACACGGCCGCTGTTGAAACTGGACGATTGCTGTCGAAAGCTGGCTACGCGGTAATTACGGGAGGCGGCCCCGGCATTATGGAAGCGGGCAACAAAGGCGCGCACGAAGCCAGAGGAATTTCAATTGGCTGCAACATTGAATTACCTTTTGAACAGGCTCCAAACCCCTATCAATCTTTGTCGTTGACGTTCAATTACTTTTTTGTTCGCAAGGTCATGTTCGTCAAATATTCTGTCGCGTTTATTATTTTCCCCGGCGGCTTTGGGACGATGGATGAATTGTTTGAAGCGCTCACATTGATTCAAACGAAAAAAATTCACAACTTTCCGGTCATCCTTTTTGGCAAGGAATATTGGAGCGGGTTAGTGGATTGGATCAAAGGTCAAATGCTTGGCAACGGTACAATTTCTCCTGAAGATTTAAATTTATTGGTTGTGACGGATTCTCCGCAGGAAGCCGTAGACGTGGTGATTCGTACGCAGGCAGTTGTTACGAAATCATTATCCACGAAGGATACGAAGTAACACGAAGAAGAATAAGATTTAGCTGGAGAAACGAGCGTAGGAAGTGCTGTAAGAAATTGTAAAATCCTTCGTGTTTCTTCGTGCCCTTCGTGGATAATTTCTTCTTCTCCCCCTAAACCATGTTGAATTCAAAACTTTACGCGATTACGGATACACAGCTCTCGAACTGTACACATGTTGAAATTGTCGAACGAATGCTGGCGGGAGGCGCGCGCATCATTCAGCTTCGGGATAAAGAATTAGGATCGAAAGAATTTTTTGATGCAGCCCGCGATTGTCTTAAACTGACACAAGCAGCGAAAGCCTTATTAATCATTAATGATCGCATCGAAATTGCGAGAGCGGCGGGAGCGGACGGCGTTCATTTGGGACAAACGGACTTGAGTGTATCTGAAGCGCGTGAAGCGTTAGGTGCAAATAAAATCATTGGCATTTCGACACATTCGTTGGCACAAGTGGGAGCAGCAATAAAAACTTCGGCGAACTATATTGCGGTTGGCCCGATCTATTCGACGACTACGAAAGAGGACGCTGATCCGGTAGTAGGTTTAGAATTCGTGAAGCAAGCAAGAGCCTTGACTTCATTGCCGATTGTGGCGATTGGCGGCATTAGTCTGGCCCGTACTCCCGAAGTAATTGCGGCGGGTGCTTCGAGTGTAGCAGTGATTTCCGCGTTGTATCCGCTGCCGGAATTTCCGAAAAATGACTTCGCTGCGATGATGTCAGCGAAGCCTGATATTGAAAGCAGTGTCCGAAAATTTTTAGAAGTGTTGGGGAAGGAATAGACCACGGATCAAGCGGATTTTACGGGTCTTCGCGGGTCTGAGATTTATAAACCACGGAGAACACGGAGCGCACGAAGTTTTTTGACAGGATTAACAAGATTGACAGGATGATTAATAGACAGCAATTTTAAAAATTCGTAAATCCTGTTCATCTTGTTCATCATGTCTAGCCTTTCTCCGTGTCCTCCGTGCTCTATTTCTTATTCAAATTAAATTTCATTCCCACTGAAAAATTCAAACGATACGCCGGATAGCCCAACACTTCCTGATAATTTTGATTGAGCAAATTTTCAACGCGAGCGAAGGCTGTGACGTACGAAGTGAATTTATAACTGCTCGCGACATCAACTTTTTGATAGCCTTTGCTGCCCGCGAAACGCGAAAAAGTTACCGGGTCAACATCACGCCTGTTTCCGACAAAAAATCCATCCAGATTCAACGTAAATTTTTCAGCCGTCCACGCGACATTGATTGCGCCGGAATGCTTCGGACGCCGCAGCAATGAAAATCCGACTTCAGGATTCGGAACTAATTTAAGTGAATTAAAATCAATGATCGGAGCGGCGGCGACTAATTTTGAATTGGTCAAGGTGTAATTTCCGCTCAAGCTCAAGCTTCGTGTCGGGCGAATGGCGAGGCTCAATTCAACGCCGCGAGCGCGAGTACGATCATTGTTGACGAAGCTGGTGAGGACTCCGGATGCGGTAGTCACAGGGCCGCCGAAGCTGGCGGGATCACCGACGTACGCAATTTGATCGCGGAAATAATTCGCAAAAAATGTTGCTTCCAAACGCACACGATCACGCCAGAAAAGTTGCTCAACTCCGGCGTCAAAACTTTGCGCGCGCTCCGGCTTCAAACCCGGATTGCCGAGAAAATATGAATTCGGGCTGAAGGTTTCGACTAAGGTCGGAGCTTTAATTCCGGCGCCATAACTCGCGCGAAATTTCGTTGCGCCGAAATTTTCATCGCCCTTGTGCGCGACCACTAAAGCCGAAATTTTCGGCGTAGCTTTTGTCCCAAATCCGACACTTCCTGTGAACGGTTTAGAGCCGAGAGTTTTCAAAACATTCGCAAAACTGGCAGGTAAATCCGTCCGATTATTTTCGATTCTCAGCCCAGCGGTCAGCACGAAACGTGAAGCCGCAAAAAATTGATCCTGTACAAAAAAGCCAATGTTTCTGCGGTTCGGAGCGACTCGGCTTCCACTGTCAAACACCGCACTTTCTCGTTCATATTCGATTCCGGTAGAAAGCAGATTGCTGTGCGGCAAAACGAAATCACTTTGATAACGAAGCCCGTGCCGTTTCTGATGATTATTGAAAAACGAAACAAAATCGTTGAAGGCAAAGTTGGTATCAACGGGAGTATTCGGCTTCGTCAAATCCTGTGCGACCGGATCAAGCCCAAGCTGATTATTCTCAGCGAAGACAAACGAAAATTGCTGATGCCAAATTCGCGAAGTTTGATCGTCCAATTTAATTCCTGTCGCGATTCTACGGCGTCGCGCACGTTCGTCTGGATCAGAAAAATAATTTGCTGTTGCTCCTGGCACACCTAAACCGGAATTTTCGCTACGAGCCATGAAGCGTAAATTTGTTCGCTCACTAAAGCGATAACCCAGATTCGCCGAAGCTGTCCGATTTTGATAATCATCGTTGCGTCCGCGTCCGTTGGTGCGCAGATGCGCAAAGCTGCCTGAATAATCAAAGCCATTATTCGCACCCGAGATTTTGGCGACTTGCCGATTAAAAGCGAAGCTGCCGCCTTCGGCTGAAAGCTCAATTTCTGGGGTCGAACTTGTCCCGCGCTTCGTGATGAATTGCAGCACTCCACTCATCGCATCGGAGCCGTATAACGCACTGTTGGAACCGCGCACGAATTCAATTCGCTCCGCATTTTCGGTCGTGAAATCCGACAAATCAAAAGCACCACCCGCATCGTTGATCGGGATTCCATCCACTAGAACTTTGGTGTAATCGGATTCGCCGCCACGCACAAAAATCGAAGTCACTCCGCCGCGCCGCGCTGATTGCATGACGCTGATGCCTGGTGATGAGCGCAAAGCGTCGAGTACGTTAGAGCGTTGCGAACGGGCCAAATCACTGGCTGAAATCACATACGCGCTGGCTGGGGTTTCAGCCAGATTATTTTCTGTACGCGTCGCGGTAATAAGAATCGAATCCTTAATCGCCGCAATTTGGAGTTTAAGTTGAACGACAGGAGCAGCGGAATTTTTATTGATGATAATTTTTTGCGCGCCTCCGATTTGGGTCATTCCTTCAGCTTCGGCGATGATGGAATATTCTCCGTGAGGTAAATTAGAGAGAGTGAATTCCCCAGTTTTATCAGTTGCAATTTCGCGAACTACTGTGCCGCTAGCATTACGCACAATGACGCGTGCATTTGTGATTTGATTATTTTCAGAGTCGGAAACGGTGTTAGTTTTTTGGGCGTAAAGAATTGTTGAAAATGAGATGATTAAAAATAAAAATCTCAACGATCCGTTTTTTCTCCCGACATGATTATTTAGGGCAGCGAATTTCATTGGTTTATTTTTCCTGTGGTAACAGAGATGATTGGCTTTCCAGTATTTGGATGAAGGTTGACGCTGAGCTTCGTTTCGAATAAATCACTCAATAAATCAGCGGTCATGACTTCATCGGGTTTTCCAAGTGCAATAATTTTTCCGTGTTTGAGCAAGGCTACGCGGTCAGCAAACTCAGCCGCGAGATTAATTTCGTGTGTGACAAAAAGGACGCCGAGCCGATGTTGATGTGCGAGCTGTTTGACCAATTCCAGCAGCGAAACTTGATGTGCTAAATCAAGGTTGGCGGTTGGTTCGTCCAGTAAAAGAATTTGTGGTTGTTGGGCGAGCGCGCGGGCTAACACTACGCGCTGTTTTTCTCCGCTGGAAAGTTGATTAAATGATCGGTGCTTAAATTGTGAAGCATCGGTCGCAGCCAGTGTTTGCAGAGCAATTTCAATGTCTGATGGTGAGTCAAAGCCGATGCCGGCGGTCTGTGCAAATCTTCCGGCTAAGACGTATTCAAGCGCAGTCAAAGGAAAATGTAATTCTTCGGCTTGGGCTACGAGCGCAATTTTCCGGGCGACTTCCCGGCGCGAAAATTCACTGATATTTTTTTCCTGCCACAAGACGGAACCAGACTGTGGTTCCAATTTTCCTGCGGCTAGATTCAGCAAAGTGGATTTCCCTGCGCCATTTTGTCCGAGGAGTGCGACGACTTCACCTGCTTTAATTTCGAGACTGATGTGCGAAAGAATTTGATGTGAATATCCAAAATTTACGTCACGCAAATTCAATAAAATCTGCCCCACCGGAATGGATGAGTTTATCAACGCAAAATCTGTTACTCCCAAATCTCCATTTCCCTTTGTCCCCGTTTCTCCATTTCTTCCCTTCCACTTTCCAATCAGCAAATACACCAACACCGGCGCACCGATCAAAGCCGTAATCGCTCCTGTCGGCAATTCTCGCGGGGCAATAGCGGTTCGCGCGGTAGTGTCGGCGAGCAGGACGAGCAAGGCTCCAGCGAAAGCAGACGCAGGAATGACTAAGCGATTGTCGGTACCGCTGGCGAGGCGTACCAGATGCGGCACAACTAAGCCGACGTAGCCGATGGCTCCACTGGTAGAAACGGCGGCGGCGGTCAATAAAGACGCGGTGATGAAGACTATCCAGCGGACGCGATTTGTTTCAACTCCCAGCGCAAACGCATCGCGCTCACCTGTCATCATCAAATTTAAAGCTCGTGAATTGGCGAATAATGTGATGGCTCCGATGGCGACCGCGAAGAATAAAAATGCGATGAATTCACTGCTGCCGCTGGATAAATCTCCGAGCAGCCAAAATGTAATATTGCGCAATTTTAGATCATCAGCGAGCGTTGTTAAGAGAACCATCAACGAACCAAGCAGTGTCGAAATGACTACACCTGCCAGGATCAATCTTGCCGGATCGTCTCCGCGCCGACCAAGCAAATACACGACAAAAGTTGCGGCAGAGGCTCCGGCAAAGCTTAACAACGGACGCGCGAACGAAAATTGCGAAGCGAAAATAATTCCGACAATTGCACCCAGCGCTGCGCCACTTGAAACTCCTAATACATAAGGATCAGCCAGCGGATTTCTGAGCAGTGCCTGAAATGCTGCGCCTGCCATCGCCAAAGCTGCGCCTGAGCCAATCGCCAAAATAATTCGCGGTAGTCGTAGTCCGAAAATAATGACTTCCTGCTCGCGTGAAAGTGTCCCCGATAAAATGTTCGCGAGTGAAATATGTTCGCTGCCAAGTGCAAGAGAAATAATGAAAGCACAAATAAGAGCCATGAAAAGTGCAGCAATTACGAACACGGCGCGGCGTTTGGTGAGGTACGCCCCATTTAATCCGGTTTCTAATTTTGTGATTGCTTCACTTGCCATGAATCTTTTTTTCCAGCTCGGCTAAGCCTTCGACAATTCGCGGCCCCGGACGATCAATCAGGTCAGGATTAATCGTCACGATGCGATTATTTTTGACGGCGGGAGTCGTCACGAAAGTTTTTTTGACGGCTTCGATGTCAACGATTTCGGAGCCATGAGTTTCGGGAAGAATGATGACTTCAGGCGCACGCGCAATGACGGTCTCACGTGAAAATTGAGGGTAGTCGGTGGTTTCTTCGCCGGAAATAGAAATCCCTCCGGCAAGATTTATCAGGTCATTAATAAAAGTATTTTTCCCGGCGGTGATGAGTGGGGAAAGTTGCAGCACATACAATACGCGCGGACGCTGTTCAATTTGCCCGATAGCTGAAATGCGCTGTTGCATGGAAGACGCGAGTACTTCAGCACGGCTGCTCGTTCCAGTGACTTCTCCAAGCTTGCGAATGGAAGAGATTACTTCGGTGACAGTTCGGGGATTCGTGATGTAGACCGGAATCGCGAGCTGATCTAGCTGGTGTGTAATTTTTTCCAACTGGCTGGAAGTGGAGAGCAAAACCAAATCTGGTTTTAGCGCGATAATGCGTTCTAAGTTCGGTTTGATTGTGTCGCCAATTTTTTCTTTGGTTTTCGCCTCGGTAGGGAAGTCGCAATACGTGGTGACTCCGATGACACGTTCACTAAGTCCGAGCGCGAATAGAGTCTCCGTAATATTTGGCGCTAAAGAAATGATCCGGCTGGGAGCTTTGGAGACAGAAATTCTGCGTCCTAAATCATCCGTATGAATTTGATTTTCGCTTAGGTTCGGGGCTTGGTTCTCCCGTGACCGACAGCTTGGGAAAAGCAGCAGGCTTAATAGAATTAAGGGAAAAAAAGGACTTAGCGAAGTGGGGCAGCGCATAAATTTCAATGAACCTAGTTACGCGCTTCGAATAAAGAAAAGCCTTAGACATGCAGATTAGTGCGCGTCTAAGGCTTGCAAGAAAGAAAGGAGAATACAAGTTGCGGAGTATGAGTAGCAGTTAAGAAACTCATTCTCCTCAAACCTTATGCCGCGCTCCTTCATCCGAAGAGCGTAGAAAGCAACACAACCTTACAGGCAGGTCTCCTGACTAATCTCAAATGCAGTGCAAACGACAAAGCCTTCTCACTTACGTAATGGCTATCCGCTTTTTACAACACAGCACAATCCTGAGCTTTACAGTGGCGGTGACCGTGCGGGAGTTTCACCCGCTTCCCTATTATCCTGAACCCACGCTCAGGCACCTGAAAGGAATGGAAAGAACTTGTAAACGCGTGCAAATTAACACGCTCCCTCAGACGTGTCAATTTCAGAAATGATTTATTTTTGCGTCTTAAAAGGAGACAATTCTCCGGAAAAATAGTGCTAAACCCCTATACATGTATGTTTTTAAGGCTCGATGATGTACTTATAGTCCCAAAATAGGACAGATGGCTGGTGGTTTTTCAATTAAGTATTCCTTCAGCTTGGATAAGCTAAGTCATTATTTAAATTGAAGTTATTCAAAAGTGTTTCCCTGGAAATTGAGTGTGGCACTAGATTTGCTCTAGTAATAGCGAAATCAACGTTCGACAAGCTCTTATACAGAATGTGTTGGGGGATACCTTGGTGGAATTCGTTGGGGAGCGAGTTCCTGTTCTGTAAAAAGGGCTTTGAAGATGGCTGGTAAACCATCATAACCTCGGGGGATGTTATGGTTTTTTACCAGCCTTTTCTTTTTCACTCCTTAAAAATTCTTTCAACTAATCTACATTTTGCTACGTCTAAGCAAGTGTTACATCATTCTTGAAAGTGGTAACGTTTATTGTGAGGAACTTTATGCAAAACAACATTCGCCAGTTTAATCAACTCTTCTCCGTCATATTGAGTTTAACGTTATCAATTTCTGCACCTGTCAGCATTCTAGCGCAGAAAAGTAAGAATCCAGCTTCAACTGCGAATAAGCTGTCTGAGCAGCAAAAAGTATTACATCTGTTAGATCGAATCACGTTTGGAGCACGTGGCAGCGAGATTGAGCGCATTAATCAAATAGGTTGGGAAAAATATCTTGAGCAGCAGATGCAGCCTGAAAAAATTAACGATGAAGCTGTTGCCCAAAAACTGCAATCACTGCCTACGCTAAGGATGAGTGATGAACAGATCGCGAAAATATATGATCCTCCACAGAATGTAATTAAGGAATTGCGCGAGCGTTTTCAACCAAAAAGTGCGATCCAGGAAAACACCGCAGAGATCGCAGCAAATGGCGAAATGAAAGCGGAAGTGAAGAATGAAAAACCGAAAGTTGTGAATGATGCTGACTTCATGTTTGATCCAAACAAACGTCGTGAATACGCGAAGGCTTTGATGGATTTAGGCTATCGTCCAAGGCAGGAAGTAATCAACGAATTACAGGCTTCAAAGCTGATTCGTGCGGTATCCAGTGAGCGTCAGATGCAGGAAGTTCTAACCGATTTCTGGTTCAATCATTTCAATGTATTTGCCAACAAAGGCATTGATCGTTATTTGCTGACGAACTATGAAAATCATGTCATTCGTCCGAACGTTTTCGGCAAGTTTGAAGATTTATTATTGGCGACAGCGAAGAGCCCGGCAATGTTATTTTATCTGGATAACTGGCTAAGTACTGCGCCGGATGCCAAATTACCTGACTTCCAAAAACTTCGACAAATGCGTCAGGAGCGGATGAATAATCAGAATGCTCCAAATAATCCCAAACGTGAAATGCGTCAGATGGAAAGGCTCAAGCAACGCCAGATGACAGACCCGAAAATGGAAGAAAAAATGCCGCAACAGCAGGCGCAGGGAAAACGTCGGCGCGGCATCAATGAAAATTATGCCCGCGAAATTATGGAGCTGCACACGCTGGGCGTAGATGGCGGATATACACAAAAAGATGTGCAGGAAGTCGCTCGCTGTTTGACCGGATGGACGCTCAGACAACCGCGTGCCGGTGGTGGATTTACTTATGCTCCGTTTATGCACGATGACGGCGAAAAAATAGTTTTAGGGCAGAAAATCAGTGCAGGTGGCGGACAACAAGACGGCGAAAAAGTTATTAAATTATTAGCGCATCACCCGGCAACCGCGAAATTTATTTCGACGAAGTTAGCACGCAAATTTGTCTCAGATAATCCACCTGCTTCGTTGATCGAAAAGATGTCACAAACGTTTCTGAAAAAAGACGGCGATTTGCGTGAAGTCTATAAAACGATGCTGACTTCAAACGAATTTTGGGCAGCCGAAAGCTATCGGGCAAAAATAAAAACTCCGTTTGAAATGACGGTGAGCGCGGTTCGTGCGGTTGGCGCTGAGACGAATGGTTCGCCCCAATTTCATAAATGGATTCAGCAAATGGGCGAAGGATTATTTTTGGCGCAGCCTCCGACTGGCTATGCTGACACGGCAGAAACGTGGGTCAATACCGGAGCTTTGTTGGAGCGGATGAACTTTGCTCTCGCCTTGAGCGGCAACAAAATTTTCGGTACGAGCGTGAACTTTCCAGTTGAGTTGAAATCATCAAAACCCAATGAAGTCGCGGATTATTTTATCAAGACAATTTTGCATGGAAATATTTCTGCGCAGACACGGGCTACGTTGGATAAAACGCTGAGTGATCCTCAAATTGCGACCAGTGGCAAAACCGATGTTGCCAAAATTGCAGGACTGATTTTGGGCTCACCGGAATTTCAGCGGCAGTAATAAAATTAGACTTTGGGCTTTGGTTTTGGGTCTTTATTCTGGAATGAAAACGACTGAGTAAACCTGAAACTGAGGCTAAAAAGCAAAGACCCAAGACTGGCTTGGAGATAATTATGAATAGAAGAATCTTCCTGAAAAACAGCGGCATCGCCCTAGCGAGTGTTAGCTCAGCGATGTTATCACCATCTTTTTTGACGCGTACGTTGGCGCAGACCAGCAGCACCGGACGCCGCAAAACCTTGATCGTAATTTTTCAGCGCGGCGCAATGGATGGACTCAATGCCGTCATTCCTTATGGTGATTCTGCGTACTATTCCTTGCGTCCAAACATCGCCGTTCCGAATCCGAAAAAAGATGCGCAGCCGAACAATCCAGCCGCACTTGATCTGGATGGTTTTTTTGCTTTGAATCCTGCACTTGCTTCCTTCAAGCCAATTTATGAAGCGGGTCAGTTAGCGGTCGTGCAGGCAGTCGGATCGAACGACACGACGCGCTCACATTTTGACGCGCAGGATTTTATGGAATCGGGCACACCGGGAGTGAAAAGCACGACTGATGGCTGGCTGAATCGTTACCTGCAATCGAAGCCTGACAAAACATCTTCGCCGTTTCGTGCTGTCGCGATGGGATCGAATTTACCGCGCTCCATGCAGGGACGCGCGCCAAGTCTGGCGATGAATAATATTAATGAATTCAATGTCCGTGCGGGACAAGCTTCGACCGCTGTTTCAGGCGGCTTTGAAGCGATGTACGACAAAAGCGTGAACGAGGCTTTGCGCGGAACCGGACACGAAACTTTTGACGCCATCAAGATGCTCAAAAAGGTCAATCCGTCGCAATATCAACCTTCAGCAGATGCGACTTATCCGCGTGGAAAATTTGGCGACAATCTGAAGCAAATCGCGCAACTCATCAAATCCGATATTGGTTTGGAAGTCGCTTTCACCGACATCGGCGGATGGGATACACACGCCAACGAAGGCGCGGGACAAGGACAACTGGCGAACCGTTTGATTGAATTTTCAACCGGAATCAGTGCTTTGTACGCCGATCTAAAAGACCGACGTGACGAGGTAGTAATTCTGACGATGACGGAATTTGGACGCACTGCCAAAGAGAACGGCAATCGCGGTACCGATCACGGACACGCGAGCTGTATGTTTGTTCTCGGAGGCAATGTTAACGGTGGAAAAGTCCACGGTAAGTGGCTGGGACTGCGCAATGAACAGCTCTACGAAGGACGTGATTTAGCCATCACGACAGATTTTCGCGATGTCTTTTCTGAAGTTGCCATGCGCCATTTAGGAGCAACAAATTTGAAAACAATTTTCCCAAATTATCAGGTTAACAACGCGAACTTCCGAGGAATTTTGCGGGGTTAGATGTAGGGAAAAACTTGAGTAACATCAAAGAAAGTAAAAAGGGAGCAAGGTAAAAATTACCTTGCTCCCTTTTTAAATTAATACTAACTATACTGCTTGCATATTAGGTAGGCATCTATTATTCTCTGTCCGCTGTCAGTAGTACTTCAGCAATTTTCAAATTAGTAGTACATAAAAATAGTTTAGGATAACAGGAGATAATCTATGCCTCAGAAGTTTATCGCCTGCTGGTTGTCTGGTGTTTTGGCATTCAGTTTGGCTTATTCGTCCCCCATTTTTGCTGATGATCTTGATCATATTTCGGTTGAAGGTGTGATTACTGATATTACGCATCAACGCATCGTTAACGCAGAAATCACGCTCATCTCAAATAACAATAATCAATCACGTACAACATTTACCGACTCGACAGGTCATTATCGTTTTACTTCAATTCTACCTGGTAGTTACAAATTACAGGTTAAGGTCAATGGATTTCGCCTCACGAATTTCAACTTTGAAGCCGCTGCCGGAACCACTATTCGTCGTAATTTTACACTTGAAGTCGCCACTCTCAACGAACAAATTAACGTCGAAGCAGATTCAGATCAGGTCGTGATAGATACATCGCGGACAGTGCTGGGCAGTACTTTGACGCGCAAAGATATTGACGAACTTCCCACCGAGAGTCGTAATATCAATGATTTGATTTTCACGATGCCTGGTGCGTCTCCGCCTGCGTTTGATGATCGTCAATTGGCGGATGGCGACACGAAAGATCGCTTTCGAACTACGCCCGAAGAGGCCGGAGTTGTTGGACTGAATGGTGGAACCCCTTTTTCAAATAACCTCACAATTGAAGGTCTTGACAACAACGATGATCGTGGAGCGCGTGAACGGTTTACGCCTTCGATTGATGCGGTCGAAGAATTTCAAGTCATCACCAATCAATTCTCGGCGGAGTACGGTCGGGCTTCAGGCGGACGCGTAAATTTGCGGCTGCGCAGCGGCTCCAATAAATATCACGGACGTGGTTTTTATTACTTCCGCGACGAAGCTTTGAATGCGAATACATACGTGAGAAATTCTGATCCGACGCGCGGATTTCGTTTGCCGTACCAAAATAATAATCCTGGGATTACGCTTGGCGGGCCATTGAAGAAGAACAAGATTTTTTTCTTTGGCGCATACGAATACGACAATGTTTATGACCGTGCGGACATCGCGGCGTTGGTTCCGGTCGGCGTTAATTCAGCTTTTAAATTGCCAGCGCTGAATGGATCGAATCTTGGAATTACGACGTTCGATAAAACTGGCAAAGCTTCGACAGTGAACGGCGGGGCAGCGGTTGGTTTGTACGATTTACAAATAACTACGCCGAGAGTCGCGCATACGTTTCAGCTCCGCAATGATTTCAATCTCAGCGAAAATCATAATCTGTTTTCGATGGTTTCAATTGCGAGGCAACGCGATGAGCGAGCCTTTTCAGGTGGACGAAAAACGCTAGATACATTGCGTACAACGGGACGCAATAGCGAAGCCTTTTCTATCGGTCATAACTTTACGATCTCCACGAAGGCGGTGAATCAGGCGCGGTTTCAATTTTCCAGATTGTCTCCGGCGGATGCGCCATTGAATAAAAATCCTGTCGTGATTATTGATATTGACGATCCGCGTGATGTCTCAGGAAATACGACGGCAAATCCGTTCACGCGGACGGGAACGTTAACGGCAGGTTCGAGCAATTTAAGCGGGACAGATCGCCTCGAAGAACGCTGGCAAATGCAGGATACATTTAGTTATTTGCACGGCTCGCATAACTTGCGTGCAGGCTTTGACGTTCATTCGATTCGTTCACAATTTATAGATTTGGCGGATACAACAGGAACTTTTCGTTTCGCTTCTCCGGCGGATTTTTTAGCCGGAAAAGTGACGCGATTCACGCAAAGATTTTTGACGGCTTCGCAGTTGAAGAATTTATACACCGGAATATTTTTTCAGGATGATTGGCGCATCAGACCAAATTTGACAGTAGCTTTTGGCGTACGCTGGGACAACGAAACAATTTTGCCTGACCAAAATAATCTTGGCCCTCGCGTCGCGCTGGCGTGGGATCCGTTCGGTTCCGGCAAGACGGTGATTCGCGCTGGTTATGGAATTTTTTATAATCGGGCGTTGCTCCGAACGATGGATGATTACGTGCTGACTTCCAATAAAATTTTGGTAGACACGGACAATCCATCAGCGGCAAATTTGCTAACAAGTTTGTCATTTCCAACCACGCTCGCGGCGAATGATCCGCGCATTGCACTCGCTGGAATTAAAGAATCTGCCTTTGCACGCAAGTTAGAAGGCAGCTTTCGGATTCCTGAAAGTTATCAGGCTTCGATCGGATTTGAGCGCGAAATTTCAAAACGTATCACCATTGACGCCGCGTATATTTTCAGCCGTGGATTGAATCTGTGGCGCGAAAGCAATTCGAATGCGCCGCGATTGCCGAATGGATTTACTGATTTCACGGCGTATCTGCTTTCACGGGATTTCAATAACGCGATTGATCCGGTGACAAAGGTGCGTCCGATTACTTCGACGGGAAACTCTGATTTTGTACGTTTTAATTTAAGCCAAACTTCCAGCGCGACGATCAAAGAAAATAACAAAACGATTGTCGTACTTGGTTTGAATAATCAATCGGTGAGCAGCACGACAACGGTGTTTCGTTCGGCTCTCGCCACGGTTCGCAACCTTCGTCCTGATCCAAATTTGACGCAGGTCGAAGAGCTGCAATCACGCGGCAACAGTTTTTATCATGGCTTGAATGTGAAGCTCGGCGCACGCCTTGCACGTGGAGCGTCAGTACACCTAGCTTACACATTAAGTAGTTTGTTGGATGATGGAACGCTCAATACGTCATCGCCATTGGTCGCCGGAGATTTCACGCGTGAACGTTCGCGGAGTTTGCTTGACGCGCGTCATCGCATAGCTTTTAGCGGAAGCTATCAGTTTCCCAAAGCTCTTGGAAAAATTCATTTATCGGGAATTTACAGCGCGAGTTCTTCACGTCCATTCGCGCTAGGAATCGGAGGCAATGATCGGAATTTAGATGATGTTGGCACGGATCGTCCGAACTTCAGCGGAGACGTGAATCAAATTAATTGGCGAAAATTTAGTGACGCGTTGGATCAGAATTTATTTGCAGGTTTTTCGCTCCCAACGATTGGTTCTGTAGGGAATTTGTCGCGTAATGCCGGACAAGGCCCAGGACAACATACGATCAACTTGAGGGCGTCGCGTGTTTTTGGTTTTGGAGAACGACGGAAGTTTACGCCGCAAGTTGAAGTTTTCAACCCATTCAATGAAACGATATTTAATTTTGGTTCAGAGTTCGTAGATTATACGCCGACGGGACTGGGAAATTTTCTGGTTCCCTCGCGGACGTTGAAGGCGCGTACGATGCGACTTGGTGTTCGATTTGAATTTTAATTTAATAGACCACGGATGAAGCGGATCATGCGGATTTTCGCGCGTCTGACATTTCCCGCTTCTCTCAAAAACCTCCGTGCGCTCCGTGGTTTCAGATCAGCGTAAACCCGCTCGATCCGATTCATCGGTGGTCTATTTCTTTATTGGGATTGACATGATTTTGTTGGTTATGGTCTAGTCTGTTTTGGACTAAAATCATCAACCAAACAAAGGAAATCATGCTTACACGTCGTACCTTCTTAGCGGGCGTTCCGCTGAGCGTTTTCAGCCTCAATACAATTGCAAAACCTGCCACTGTCAAGCTTGGCGCTCAAACTAATGCGTGGCGCATTAACCCTGCGAATTTTTCGGATTTGCTGAATGTTCTGGCGAAACTGAAAGAGTTGGGCTTCGATGGATTTGAAACAGGCTTTAGAAATCTTCAGCCGCAATTCGGCAATATTTCACAGGCGCGTGCGCAACTTGAAAAGCACGGATTACAATTTTTTGGCTGCCATATTTTTCTGGATAAGTACGATGAAAAAACGAATGTAGCTCCGATGGATTTAGTCACGAAAATCGCAGATGGTGCGGCTGCGTTCGGTGCGCAACGATTAATTTTAAGCGGTACAGGGCTTATCAAAGATAACAAAGTTGATGTTGATACGGTGAAGCGCAAAGCTGATGGGCTTAATGCTGCGGCGAAATATTGCAAATCCAAAGGCATCAAGCTCGCCTACCATAATCACGGACCGGAATTTCAAAATAACGGACTTGAAATCGAAAGTTTGTACAAACTCACTGACCCGTCACTCGTAGATTTTTTG
Organism: Blastocatellia bacterium; assembly: GCA_043736395.1. Taxonomy (GTDB): domain Bacteria; phylum Acidobacteriota; class Blastocatellia; order RBC074; family RBC074; genus JAFDVL01. The sequence goes on from JAYTCQ010000343.1 coordinate 25,284, forward strand.
ACAGATTGTGGATGGGCGATGCGTGGCGGGATGAATGTGCCGGAATTTTTTAGCAGGCATCACAAACGAATCATTGGATTGCATCTGCGTGACTTCAAAGGCGACACTCAAGTGCCGCTTGGACAGGGAGATTTTCCGCTTCAGCAACTTGCCGCTGTTATCAAAAAAGTGAAGTGGCAGGGATGGGCTTTGAATGAAGAAGAACGGCTGAGCGGAGAGAAGCCGGGCGAATCTGCGGTGGCTCCGGCAAGAGCCTCTCTGAAGGCAGTTTTCAATAGATAAAACCTTGCTAAAACCTCTAAAACATGAAAAAGTTCGTGTAACAGGGCGCACAGAGCAGGCTAGAGGAGAACGACTGGGGGAGTATTCTCCTTAAATTTGCTCTTGTGCCTCTGTTAACCCACTCGAATTTATTTATCCCTGATCACCAAAATGAAACGAAGAGATTTTTTAACGGCAATGAGCACTTCTTCAATTACGGCGGCATCGTATACTCGAATTTATGGTGCGAATGATCGCCTCGGAATTGCGTTGGTAGGCAGCGGACGACGCGGACGGGACGTGATGAAGGCTTTTCTCTCAACCGGACGCGTTGACCTGAATTGCATCGCGGATGTCTACGATTTGCAGCGGCAACGTGCAAAAGATGCACTTGGTGTGAAGCCGTACGAAACGATTGCGATTGAAGACGCGCTCAGTCGCAAAGACGTTGACGCTTTGTTAATTGGTACGCCAGATCATTTGCATCTCTCGCATGCGCAAACTGCGCTGAAAGCGGAGAAGCATATTTATCTGGAAAAACCGACTTCGCATAATTTTGACGAAGCTCCGGCGTTTATCGAAGCCGTGAAAAAAAGCGGCAAGGTCGTGCAAACGGGTACACAGCAACGCTCCGGCGCGCATTACAAAAAAGCGAAAGAAGAATTTTTCGACAAAGGTCGTTTGGGCAAAGTGATTTTTGCGCGTGCGGTCTGGCACGATTTTCCGTGGCAACGACGCAAGATTGATCCGCAGCCTAAACCGGCAGGACTCGACTGGGAACGGTTTTTAGGGACAGCAAAAAAAATTCCTTATGAATGGATTCGTTATGATTCGTGGCGATATTTTCCCGAATACGGCGGTGGATTGCTCGCGGATATTTTGACGCATTGGGCAGACGTTGCGCAGTGGATGATGAACGAATCGCGTCCGCTGAATGCCACTGCGACAGGCGGCATTTATCACTTGAATGATGGGCGTGTGAATTACGATACGGTTAATGCGGTGATGCAATACAAAACCTGGAATTTAACGTTTGAATCTTCGGTGCTGCCGATTCGCAATGATCGCCCGGGAGTATTTTTTGAAGGTACAGAAGGCACGCTTGATTTGACGCGGAATGGCTATATTTTTCAGCCGTACAAAGGCGCGCCGGAAGTTTATGAATCGAAAGAAAATTTAGAAGTCGCGCACGCTACCAGTTTTTTGGATGCTGTCAAAAATAATACGAAGCCAAGCGCGGATATTCAGACGGGACTTGACGCTTGTAATCCGGTTCATCTGGCGAAAGCAGCATACTGGAAAAAGAAGCGCATGAAATTTGATCCGATAGGCAAAAAAATTATTGAAGACGTTTAGGCTTGCGGTGGGAAAATTCTTTTGTGTTAGTTGGTCAATCCAACGCAGATCAGTTAGAATTCCGTTTTAAATACCAACCAATCGAGCGTTAGTCTCGAAATTAACTGGAGAAAATTCAGTTAAAGCTTACTGAGATGAAATAGTGATTGCCGTTTCCGGCAATTCAAATTGTGAGAGAGTCCATTCAATTCTCTTGTGTAAAATTCTCAATTTTTAATACTCCAGGAGGTATTCAGTTATGCGAAAGGTAATAGCTTTTTTTGCTTTGCTTATGCTGCTGACCCCGGCTGCGGTTTTTGGACAAGCGGTTTACGGTAATATTGTGGGGACAGTTATGGATCCACAAGGTGCTGCCGTAGCGAATGCTAAAGTTGTCATTACCGATACGCTACGGGCAGTCAGTTATACAGCCACAACGAACAGTGATGGAAACTTCACGCAACGATTCCTGATTGCAGGAACTTATCAGGTGCGTGTCGAATCAGCAGGTTTTAAAGTCACTGTACAAAATGTTCAGGTTTCTGTAGATCAGGAATCACGCGCCGATATCAAGCTTGAAGTTGGTGATTTGAGCCAAACAGTAGAAGTCACTTCTGATGCGCCATTACTTAAAACCGAACGTAGCGATGTGGCGGTGACGTTCAGTGAAAAAACGCTGACCAATCTGCCGATCATCAATCGTCGTTTTACTGCCATCGAAATTTTTTCGCCTGGGGTGACGGCTTTCCCTGGACAAACCGCCGCGAGCGAAGACCCACAAGGTTCTTACCGCAAAGTCGTCAACGGACAAAGCTTCGCCGGTTCGTCGCATTTGCTGGATGGCACCGACAATCACGACTCGATGCTGGGGTTGATTGTTATTAATCCAACGCTGGAATCCGTGACCGAAGCGAAAGTTACGACCGCGAATTACGACGCAGAATTCGGCGCGAATGCCGGCGTTATCAGCTCGCAAACGCGTTCTGGTACAAATGATTTTCACGCCGTCGCGTTTGAATTTTTACGCAACGATCATTTCAATGCGCGAAATCCTTTCACACAATTTAATCCAATCAGAGGAACGAGTCGCTACATTCCTGTGACGCAGCTGAATCAATACGGCGGCGCAGTCAGCGGAAAAATTATCCCGAACAAATTATTCTGGTTTGCCGATTATCAAGGGACGCGGCGCAATATCGGAGGTTCGGTCATTGTACGCGTACCAACAGCTGCAGAACGCACAGGCGATTTTTCGGCATCTGGCTTACCTGCGATTTTCGATCCACTGAGCGGCTTGGCTCCCGCCAATCGAACGCAATTTGTTGGTAATAAAATTCCAACGGCGCGACTGTCGCCACAAGCTCTGAATATTCTCAACAAATTTATTCCCTTACCAAATTTCACGCCAACTTCGGCTGATCTGCCAAACTATGTTGGCGCAGGTGCAGTGAAATTTGACGAGGACTTAACCAACACGCGTTGGGATTATTACATTAGTGAAAAATTGCATGCCTTTGGACGCTACAGCTTAGCTGATTATCGCCTGATTTCTCCAGGTGTATTTGGTAGCGCGGGTGGTGGCAGTGGTTTCAATCCTGATTCGCCCTTTGCTGGTGAGTCGAAAACGCGCAATCAAAGCGTTGCCGCAGGATTTGATTACACAGTCAATACAAATTTGTTGACCGATTTCCGCTTCGGCTTTTATCGTTATCGTGTGAACGTTGACCCAGGTCAGGCGCAAACGACACCAGCCAAAGACGCAGGTCTTTTAGGACTGAATAACGATAGCTTCACTGGCGGTCTGCCATATTTTCAAATCAACGGCGTTGCCGGATTTGCCTTTGGATATGCGCTTGGCGTGAATGCTTGTAACTGCCCACTGCGTGAAAACGAACGTCAGGTGCAGTTCGTCAATAACTGGACGAACCTGCGCGGCAACCACACGATTAAATTTGGTGCCGACATTCGTCGTGCAGCAAATTTGCGTATCCCAAGCGATCGTCATCGTGCCGGAGAATTAACATTTGATGTGGCGCGTACTGCTGGTCCAAGTGGCGGCGGCACAGGCTTAGCCAGTTACTTGCTGGGCGATGTCAGCAGTTTTGCTCGTTACGTCAGCACCATCACTGATGCTGAAGAAAGACAAAATCGCTGGTTCTTCTTTGGACAGGATACGTGGAAAGTGACCAGCAAATTGACAGTCAATTACGGATTACGCTGGGAACTCTATCGCCCGCAAACCGTCACTGGCGCAGGTAAAGGCGGATTTATTGATGTTGCCACTGGCGAAGTTAGAGTTGCTGGCAGTAAAGGTGTTGGTCTTGACCTGACCCAAACCGGATCGCTGACAAATCTTGCTCCACGTCTTGGCATTGCCTATCGTATTACGGATAAAACCGTGGTTCGTATGGGCTATGGCCGTGGTTTCGACATCGGCGTTTTCGGTTCAATTTTCGGACATAACGTCACGCAAAACCTGCCCGTGTTGGGTATTCAATCCAACGTTCCGGCATCAAATTATTTGTCGGTGTTTACACTGGCGCAAGGACCAACAGCTCTTGTGCCTGGCACAGTGCTGGACAGTCAGCCAAAAGGCCCGAACGGTCAGCCAATTCTGCCGAATGGTGTGACGGCGTTTATTCTGCCGCAAAAGTTACGCCTGCCAACAAGCGATCAATGGAACCTCTCAATCCAGCATCAATTGCCTGGCAATGTTTCTGTTGAAGCAGCTTACGTTGGAACGAAAGGTACACACGTTTTCGCTGGCAATGGTGGCGATTACGATTTCAACCAGGCTACGGTTGTGGGCTTCGTGAATGCTGATGGCACACGTGGCTCCAGCACCAACGCACGCAAGCCATTCTTCAATAAGTTTGGCTGGTCGCAAAACTTCCGCTACTACGGTTCGGATGCGAGCAACAACTATCACGGGTTACAACTCAAAGCCGATAAGCGTTTCTCAAAAGGCTTCTCGATTTTGAGCCATTACACGTGGTCGCGGTCGTTCAATTATACGAACACGTATTACAACATTGATGCGAAGGAAGCGTATGGCCCGAACGACAATACTCGTAGCCATGTGTTCCTGCTCGCAGGTGTTTTTGAACTCCCATTTGGTAAGGGTAAAACCTTCCTCAATGGTGCGAATAAAGCCGTAGATGCTGTCCTCGGTGGTTGGCAGATGAATACCGTCTGGCAATTACAGAGTGGCTTGCCATTCACGCCAACGTATCGCGATTGTAACAATGATCGTGACACGGGTTGGTGCCGACCTGATTTAGTAGGAGATTGGAAATCTTCAAATCCTACCCGTGATGGTTGGTTTAAGACCGCTGCCGCGCCACTCACACAAGGCGCATTTATCAATCCATCTGCTGCTACTCCATTTGCCAGAGCTGCTGGCACGGCGGACGGCCCATGGCGTCGTCCAGCAACCGGAACGTTCGGCAATATCGGACGTAATCGTTTGCTTGGTCCCGGCTTATCGCAAGTGGATATGTCGTTCTTCAAAAATTTCTCCATCACGGAAAGAGTCAAGGCTCAATTCCGTGCTGAGTCATATAATTTTGTGAACCACATGAATCTGGCGAATCCGAACACCTGCGTAGATTGCCCCGGCTCGGCTGGTAAAATTACCGGTCTGTTCCGCCTGTCAACTCCACGTCAATGGCAGTTTGGATTGCGGTTACAGTACTAATAAAACAGGTGGTCGGTAGTCGGTGGACGGTGATCGGTAAGAAGAAAATTCTTTTCCGACCACCGCTCACTGACCACCGACCATCATTTTTTCATCTGGAGTAAAAAAATGGACTCAGCCTCACAAGCTGTACAACTCGCAGTTCCTCCGGCAACGATCGCCGAACCCATTCACCAAAGCGAAACCGTTAAGCCTGGTACTGTTTTCCGCACAACAGCACCTAAGGTTTCTTACCGTCAGCACTTCACTCCCGCGACAGCAAACTTGGAATGGTTGAGTTGCGGCGAATACGAATTACCTGCGGGATCAGCTACCACGACATTGTGCGAAGCGACAGACGAAAGTTTGTTGTTTATGTGGAAGGGCAGCGCGAAAGTTAATGTTAGTGGCACTGATTATCAACTGGATTCATACGATACAATTTACATTCCGCGCGGAGCCGAATATCAAATCTCAAATCCTTCCAAAGAAACTGCGAAAGTGATTCGTTGTTCGGCGACTGCTGAGAACGTTCACCCGGTGCATTATTCAAAATTTTCGGAATACTCAAAACGCGAAGACCGCATTCGTCATCTCGCGGGCAAAGACGTTTTCATGATGTTCGATGTGCCGGAAGCCGCCGACAAATTGATCGCGGGCTATACATTTTTCCAGGCATACCAGCGTTCGTGGCCACCGCATAATCATACCGATCAGGAAGAAGTTTATATTTTCATCAAAGGTCATGGATCAATGGAAGTCTACGAAGCTCCTGAAAAAATGAACTTCGTTCACAACGTCAACGAAGGCGATATGGTGACGATTCCGATGATGAATTATCATCCGGTTTTTTCGCAGGAAGACCCGCTCGAATTCATCTGGTGCATCGCGGGAGCGCGTTACTGGGTGGGCGATAAAAATAAGGATTTTATGGACGGCAAGGGCGATTCAATTACTACATAAAAGTAGACGGTAGACCGTAGTCGGTAGCAACCGCACCGATGTCTTTTCTACCGTCTACTATCTACCGACTACTTTTCTATGTTTGTTACCAACCTTGAATGTGCCAAATGCGGCACGAATTACGAAGCCAATAAACTTTATAACCTCTGCACAAGCTGTGGAAAGCCATTGCTCGTGCGCTACGATTTAGCGAAAGCGGCGGAAACGCTCACGAAAGAAAGCCTGAAAAATCGGGTGTCTTCTCTCTGGCGTTACCGCGAAGTTTTGCCCGTAGTCCACGACGAAAACATCGTTAGCCTGGGCGAAGGCTGGACGCCGCTGCTCCATGCAAAACGCCTGGGCGCGCAAGTTGAATTGCCGCATCTGTTCATCAAAGACGAATCGCCGAATCCCACCGGATCATTCAAAGCGCGCGGGCAAACCACTGCAATTTCCATGGCGAAGGAACTAGGAGTTACAAAATTAGCGATCCCCACCGCAGGCAATGCTGGCGGGGCGATGGCGGCGTTTGCTGCGGCTGCGGGAATCCCTGCATTTGTATTTATGCCGCGCGATACGCCTGCCGCAAATCGCATTGAATGCCAACAGCTTGGCGCAGAAGTTACTTTGATTGACGGCTTGATTACAGATTGCGGAGCCGAAGTCGGCAGACGCAAAGAAGCTGAAGGTTGGTTCGATGTTTCGACGCTGAAAGAGCCGTACCGCATCGAAGGCAAAAAGACGATGGGCTACGAATTAGCCGAACAATTTAATTGGGCTTTGCCGGATGTGATTTTGTACCCCACGGGCGGCGGCACGGGACTGATTGGCATGTGGAAAGCTTTCGACGAAATGGAAGCCATGGGCTGGATCGGCAGCATGCGTCCGCGGATGTATACAGTTCAGGCTGCTGGATGCGCGCCCATCGTACGCGCCTTCGACAACGACTGGGACGAAGCGCCGGAATTCGAAAACGCGCATACAGCGGCATCAGGACTGCGCGTACCGAAAGCCATCGGCGATTTCATCATGCTCGACATTTTGCGCAAGAGCGGCGGCGGTGCAATTTCTGTGACTGATGAAGAAATGATTGCGGACACTAAAGTCGTCGGCGCGGCTGAAGGCTTATTCTGCGCCCCTGAAGGCGCGGCATGTTTTTCTGCGCTCAAGAAAATGTTGGCGGCGGGAACTGTTTCTGCGGATGATCGCATTGTGCTTTTCAATACAGGCACGGGCGTGAAATATCTTGAGGCGTATAGTTAAAAGTTTTGCCAATTAGTGCTAAAGTTGTGGTTACAAATTATATCCTCAAAACTCTACCTGACATTGACGTGCTAAAACATCGCTGTCAATCGCTCGCTATGCTTGACGCCATAATTTGCCCTGAATGGGAATTTCGGTATTACTCATTTAATTCAATGTGGAGTAGTGGTGAAATGATGGCATCAATGCGCAATGGACAAGGTGATTATTATTTTATTTTGTTCACTAGTGAAGGAGCTATTTTAAAAGGCTTCGACCATGAATCACCGATGTCTCCATACGCAACTGATCCACCGAAAATGTGGGCGGGCATCTTAGACGAGGTTCCAGCAGAGTTTAGTGAATTTCTTAAAGAACCTGCTTTTTCGATGGAAGACACTACTTTTTGTTTTTGGCGTCTTAACCATGATTCGTGTTGGAAAACTGGAAGTATTACATTTCCAAATGAAAGCGATCCTGATGGCTCCACCTACCTTTTATCGAAACTTGATGGCAGGCCTCAAACGTATAAAAAATTTGCAGAAGAGTATTACGAGCAGAGCGTTCCTTTAAGTGCCGTTGAGCATATCTATAATCACCAGTCGCTAACTATTGAAATTATCTCCGCGCTGAATTCAGATAATTCTCTCGAAAATTTGGAAGCAAACATCGAAGAAATAGATTACCCACGCGTTTAAATTATGGTTTAGCTGGAAAACAATTGAGGAACAATATATGAAAAAAACGCTTTATTTATTTGTCTTATTTTTCTTATCTATTTCCAGCACCCAAGCCCAAAAACTCTCTCCCCCACGTCAACTTGCCTATGACATCTTCAAACAGCTCATCGAAATCAATACAACTGATTCAGTCGGCAATTGCACTGAAGCTGTCGAAAAAATGGCGGCGCGATTCAAGGCTGCCGGATTTCCTGACGATGACATCAAAATTCTTGGCCCAACTCCGCGCAAACAAAATCTCGTCGTCCACTATCACGGTACGGGTGTGCGCAAGCCGATTTTGCTGCTCGCGCACATTGACGTAGTCGAAGCGAAACGCGAGGACTGGTCGTTTGATCCATTCAAATTTTTGGAGCGGGACGGCTATTACTACGGGCGCGGCACGTCGGATGACAAAGCGATGGCGGCGATTTTTGTGGCGAATTTGATTCGCTTCAAACAGGAAGGCTATAAGCCTGACCGCGATATTATCGTAGCTTTGACGGCTGACGAAGAAGGCGGAGATTTCAACGGCGTAGACTGGCTTGTCAAAAATCATCGTGAATTAATTGACTCGGATTTTGGCTTGAACGAAGGCGGCGGCGGCGCAATTCGCAATGGTAAGAAATTATTTAATTCGGTGCAGGCCAGCGAAAAAGTCTATCAAAGTTTTCTGCTCGAAGTGAAAGGCAAAGGTGGTCACAGTTCACGGCCGGTGAAAGACAACGTGATTTATACGCTGACGAACGGACTACAAAAATTATCGCAATTCGATTTTCCGGTGAGCTTGAACGAAGTCACGAAATTATATTTTGAGCGTGGCGCAAATTATGAATCCGGCGAAACTGCTGCCGCGATGAAAGCGGTAGCGGCAAATTCTGCTGACACGAATGCAGTTGCTGCGCTTGGTAATCAACCTGCGTACAACGCAACGCTACGCACGACCTGCGTAGCCACAAAACTTGAAGCGGGACACGCCGAAAATGCTTTGCCACAAACGGCGCGCGCCACTGTCAATTGCCGCATTCTGCCAACTGAAACCGCAGATCAAATTCGACAAACTCTCATCAAAGTTTTGAGTGATGAACGAATTTCCATTACACCAATCAAGGAACCAAAACCGAGTCCGCCTTCGCCGTTGCGTCCTGATGTGATGAGCGCCATCGAACGCATCACTAATGAAATGTGGACTGGCGTAGCGGTTGTGCCAACGATGAGCACCGGCGCTACGGACAGTTTGTATTTGCGCAAAGCAGGAATTTCAATGTACGGCACATCAGGAATTTTCGGCGACATCGACGATTCGCGCGCGCACGGCAAAGACGAACGCATTCTGGTGCAATCGTTTTTTGACGGTCAGGAATATTTGTATCGGTTGACGAAAGCGTTTACTGCGCCGATGCAAAAACAAGCTGCAAAATAAAAGAATTCCTGGGAATCAAAAGGCAAAAGGCAAATATCAAAAAGCAAAAGGACTATTCGGAAGCAAAGCTTTTTTAATTTAAAAAATAAAGTGCCGCCCTTTTAATTTTTGCCTTTTGATTTCCAGAAAATAAAATTAATGAATCAACCAAATTCGCAACCAATGCCTCCCGTTTACCGCCAAGTTCGTTGGCAGATTTTGGCGTTGTTGTTTTTTGTGACCGTCATAAATTTCGTAGATCGTCAGGCGCTCGCCGTCCTTGGCAATGACATCACGGATGAATTCAAACTTTCCAATCTGGCATTCGGTACCATTGTTTCGTGGTTTCGTTTCGGGATGATGCTCGGTGAATTTCCGATGGGATTTTTGATGGATCGTGTCGGCGTTCGCATCGGCCTGGCCTTCGCTGTTTTGTGGTGGTCGTTTGGAAACGGTCTGCATGCCATGTCCAGTTCGATTTGGCATTTTCGAATTTTTCGATTTTGGCTCGGCACGGGTGAATGCGGAAACTATTCCGGCGGTAACAAACTCGTAGCGACCTGGTTTCCCGTCCGCGAACGGGCGTTGGCAATTGGCATTTTTAATAGTGCTTCGATGTTTGGATCGTTCGTGGCGGCGTTTTTGATTATCCCCGTTCGTGAGTATTACGGATGGCGCGCGGGCTTTTTAGTACCGAGTTTATTGGGTGTTATTTGGGTTATTGTCTGGTGGGTTTATTATCGCGAACCGAAAAATCATCCAAGGATCACGCCAGCCGAATTGCAATACATTAACAGCGACCGCGATTCTGAAGAGAAAGAAATTCCACCAACGAATTGGCAACTTTTACGATTGCCGCAAACGTGGGGCTTGATGCTCTGCCGTTTTTGGGTTGGACCGGTGGTCGAATTTTATTTGTACTGGATGCCGAAATATTTCCGCGATGTGCGTGGACTCAGCATTAAGGACAGCGCTTATTTTAACTCCGTGACGTTTATTTTTGGTGACCTCGGCAGCATCGGCGGTGGCGTTGTCGCAGGGCTTTTAATTGCCAGAGGTTTTCAAGTAAAGTCCGCTCGACAGGCGACTTTATTTATCGGGGCTGGATTATGCCTGCTTAGTTTTATTGTTCCGTTGATTCAGAGTGTGCCATTGGCGATTGGCGTAATTTCATTAGTGTTGCTTGGTCACACGTTTTTATCGGCGAATATGTTCGCTTCGATTTCTGATGTTTTTCCGAATTCCGCTGTTGCTCGTGTGACAGGATTAACTGGCGTCGCGAATGGCGTCAGCGGGATGATTTTCCCAATCGTGACGGGACTGATCGTGGATCGTTCCAGTTATTTGCCAGTGTTTTTTATGGCTGCACTGATGCCGATGATTGGGATTCTAATTTTATTTGCGACACTCAAAAATTATCGAAGAGTTGAGATTATCAATGCCTGACGTACTTATTTCAGAAAATATTGTAGGCGCGGAAATGGACGTACTGCGTGCAAATTTTGATTGTACTTTTGCGCCGGAATTATGGAAAAATCCTGATGAACTCCATTCCATCATTGGCAATTACAAAGCTTTGATGGTGCGCAATCAAACGCAAGTCACGCGCGAAGTCATTGCTGCTGCGACAAACTTACAGGTCATCGGACGCGCAGGTGTTGGTCTTGATAATGTAGATTTGGAAGCTGCCTCTGAGCGCGGCATCGTCGTGGCACTTACACCTGAACAAAATGCTAATTCCGTCGCTGAATTAGCTATCGGGTTAATCCTCGCGCTCGCCCGAAAAATTCCTGCCGCTGACCGCGATACAAAAGCGGGCGGATGGAAGCGGCAACAATTTACCGGGATTGAAATTCTCGGAAAAACCTTAGGCGTAGTCGGCTTTGGTCGCATCGGCGTCAGCACTGCAAATAAAGCCCGCGCTCTCGGTATGGACATCGTTGCGTACGATCCATTCGTTGATGCTGAAAGTCTGAAAGCGATGGAAGCACGTGCGACGATGACCAGCCTCGAAAATGTTTTGCAGCAGGCAGATTTTGTTTCGTGCCATTTGCCCGCGATAAAAAGCACGCTGAATTTATTTGATGAAAGTAAGTTCGCGCTGATGAAACCGAGCGCATTTTTTATCAATACGTCACGCGGCGAAGTTGTCAACGAAGGTGATTTAATTCGTGCGTTGCAGGAAAATAAAATTGCGGGAGCTGCATTAGACGTACGCGCACAGGAGCCTCCTGAAAATTCTCCACTGACGGAAATGGAGAATGTGATTTTACTTCCGCACATCGGCGCGTTCACAAAAGAAGGACAAATCCGCGTTGTGACGGCAATCTGTAAAGATGTGGCGGCAGTATTGAATGGTGAAGCGGCGAAGAATTTTGCAAATTTTTCGAAACCCAAAGCTGGTTTCTAACTACCAACAAATTTTCCCCCGAAAAGAGAAAATAATGTCAGATCAAATCAATCAAGCTCCCCCGCCAGCAGCGCAACTTATGCAAATTATGTTCGGAATAATTCCGACACTTGCCATTGGTGTTGCGGCGAAATTCGGTATTGCAGACTTCCTAAAGGATGGTGCGAAAACTGCGGATGAATTAGCAGTGTTGGCAGGCGTCCATTCACGTTCGCTTTATCGTTTGTTACGCGCTACAGCTAGTGTTGGCGTTTTCAGTGAAGACGCCAAAGGGCGGTTTAGTTTGACGCCGTTAGCGCAACCATTGCGCAGCGATGCTCCTGACAGTGTGCGCTCATTTGCGATTTTTTATAGCGATGACTGGCACATGCGTGTGTGGGCTGAACTTAATTACAGCGTGCAACATGGAGCACCTGCTTTTGATCGTATTCACGGTCGGGAATTTTTTCCATACCTTGAAGAAAACCCTGTTCACGCACAGATTTTCAATGATGCGATGACCAGCAACAGTGCGGCTGCCTGTGGTGCAGTGCTTGCCGGATATGATTTTTCTGGAATCAATAAACTCGTAGATGTTGGCGGCGGACATGGTTTGCTGCTGTCTTCAATCATGGGAAAATATCCGCAGATGAGCGGCGTACTTTATGACGCGCAATCGGTGATTGACGGAGCTACCGGATTAATAAGTGAGCGCTGCGAAGCCGTTGGTGGAGATTTTTTTGCATCCGTTCCGGCGGGTGGTGATGCGTATATTATGAAACATATCATCCACGATTGGGATGACGAACATTCATTGAAAATTCTGCGCAACTGCCATGAATCCATGACGGAAGGTGGCAAAGTTTTGGTGGTCGAAATGGTGATTCCTCCAGGAGACACGCCATCACTCGGTAAATTTCTCGACCTCGAAATGTTATTGTTTTTACGCAGCTTCGAACGTACCGAAGCAGAATACCGCGCACTATTCGAACGTGCCGGATTTGAAATAACAAGAATCGTTCCGACACCTTCACCGTATAGCGTGATTGAAGGCGTAAGAAAGTGAAAAAGATGTTAGATGTTGGATGCTAGATACTGGAATTTTTTCTTTGCCAGCATCCAGCATCCAACATCTCCAAAAATCTATGAAACTATTTCTCGATACCGCAAACGTAGATCAAATTCGCCAGGCATGGGACTGGGGCATCATTGATGGCGTCACGACCAATCCTTCGCATGTCGCGAATTCAGGCCGCAAAGCGCTGGATGTTTACAAAGAAATTTTGGACATCGTTGACGGCCCGGTCAGCCTTGAATGCGTAAGTATGACTACGCCTGAAATTCTGGTCGAAGGGCGAGAACTCGCCAAGCTGCACAAAAATGTCGTTGTCAAAGTTCCGCTGATGAAAGAAGGCTTGAAGGCCGTCAAAGTTTTCAGCAAGGAAGGCATCAAGACGAATGTGACGGTGACGTTTTCGCCCTTGCAGGCTCTGCTCGCGGCGAAATGCGGCGCGACGTATATCAGCCCGTTTGTCGGGCGTTTGGACGCCGCCGGACATTTCGGAATGGAAATCGTTCGCCAGATCAAAACGATTTACGATAACTACGGATTTGAAACCGAAATCCTTGCGGCTGCGATGCGACATCCAACTCATATTCTGGAATCCGCTTTAGCAGGCGTAGACGTTTGCACGATGGCGTTCGACATTTTAGATCAGATGTATAACCATCCGATGACGGATATTGTGATTGAGCAATTTTTGAAGGATTGGGCGAAAGTTCCGAAATAGTTGGCGTATAATACGACGATTACGACAAGGAGAACTTTAGTATGGAATATCCTGTTATCATCGAACGCAAAAATGGAAGCTACAAAGCGATCATCCCGGATTTGCTTGCGCTCAGTGCGGAAGGAACATCAAGCGACGAAGCTATCCACAATGTACAACAAGCAGCACGAGAATATTTAGCAACTGTTGAGTTGAGAAATATTCAGGTTGAGTCGCCTCATGGTTACTCAACAGCGCAAGACTGGTTGAAAGTGGCAGGCACTTTTTCTCCTGATGACAAGCTGTATCAACAGTATCGTGCAGAAATTGAAGCAGAAAGGAAACGGCAGTACGAAGAGGTCAATCGTGAGATTGATGCGGCAGACGCGGAATGAAACTTTACGTCCTTGACACAAGTGTCATTGGCTTTATTGAACAAGGCCATCCAACTACCACAAATTATTTGCAGAGTCTATCCGACACTGATGCCTTGGCAACAACGATTGTGACAGTGGGTGAATCTTTTGCTGGTTGGTTGCCAGTTTGTCGCCGTGCACGTAGTAGTCAAGAGCGAATCTTTGCCTACGAACGAATGCAACAGTCATTCAACATTTATCGAGGAATGACGTGCCTTCCATTCGATGATATCGCAGCTAAAATCTTCGATAATCTCAACGCTCAAAAAATTCGCATTGGCACGAATGACTTAGCGATTGCTGCGATTGCGCTTTCGGTTCGTGGTGTCTTAGTCACACGTAACATTGTAGACTTTCAGCAAGTGCCAAACCTTACAATTGAAGATTGGACAAAGTAAGAAGTTATGCCAACTATGCTTTCTTCAGAATTAGATAATCCAGCAACAATTCCATATTTTTTATGGGATGAGCCAATGACTGTTGCTGAATTCAAGCTTCGGCTAAGCACAGCTTCATTACCAGCACGGCGACGGCTTTTGGCAAAATTATTGAGAGAGGCTCGCGATACAGATGTTTGGAAATTTACCTCGCCACAAGAAGTCTGGCAACGTTGGGCAGAGCTGGCTCCGTTGCTGGGGCGACGGCGTGAGTTCTGGGAATTTCTTTTGCAGTCTTGGCGGAAAGCGGGTCTGATTGGATAGCTACAAACTAAGCACATTGCAGTTAGATTTCTTACACGCATTTTTTCAGCGCGAGCATAGATTTTTCTTGACGGGCGGCGCGGCACTTGTGGGCTTCCATTTGGGGCATCGGGACACGTATGATCTTGATTTATTTACGCTTGAAGATATAGTCACGGAAGGCTTTGCCACTGTTACTGAAGTAGCCCGTCAACTCGGCGCATCAATTGAGTCGCTACAAACTTCACCCGATTTTCGGCGGCTTTTATTGCGCCGTGAAACTGAAGCAATAGTCATTGATTTGGTACGAGAACAGGTCGTACAAGCCAAACTGGAAAAATTGTTATTTGGCGAAATTCGCGTTGATCCGCCCAAAGAAATTTTAGCAAATAAATTATGTGCGTTACTCTCACGATCTGAAATTCGAGACTTAGTTGATGTTCGTGCCTTGGAATCTATCGGCTATCGAGTTGAAGATGCGCTCGAAGCCGCACACCAAAAAGATCGTGGCTTGACTGCCGCGCAGCTCAGTTGGGTCTTGAGCCAAATTGAATTTGGCGATGACCTAATTCCTCCAGGTAGTGTTTTACGTTCGGACTTGCAAACGTATCTCACTGCATTGATTGAACGACTCGCAAACGTAGCGTTCCCAAATTAGACACGCATGAAAAATTTTCCACTTTATCTCAACGGCGAATTCATCACGACTGAGCAAACAAAAGCAGTCATCAATCCAGCCACCGCTGAACCATTCGCCAATATCTCCACCATTGATCGCGCTCGCGTAGCGCAATCCATCAGTGATGCGCATTCGGCATTAGTGAGCTGGCGAAAATTAACAGGTAAAGCACGCGGTGAATTTTTGCACGCAATTGCTAACAATGTAGAAAATCGCAAAGACGAAATCGCCAAAATTATCACGCTGGAAAACGGCAAGCCGCTCGCGCAAAGTTTAGGCGAAGTCGCAGGTACGGTAGATCATCTGCGCTGGTTCGCTGAGGAAGCGCGTCGTGCTTATGGTCGTATCGTTCCGAATCAGGTGGATGGCAAACGTCACCTGATTATCAAATCTCCGATTGGTGTCGTTGGCGCAATCAGCCCGTGGAATTTCCCGTTGATACTTGCCGTGAGAAAAGTCGCTCCCGCATTGGCTGCGGGCTGCACAGTAGTTTTGAAACCAGCTTCGCAAACGCCGATCTGCGCGGCGATTTTTGCCGAATGTGTAGACGCCGCGAAATTGCCGAAAGGTGTTTTTCAGTTGGTCGTCGGCAACGCTTCAGAAATCGGCACAGAGTTTTTACAAAATCCATTGTGCCGAAAAATTACGTTTACTGGTTCCACCGAGGTCGGTAAAACTTTGATCGCCGGAGCAGCAGATACGGTGAAGCCTTTGTCGCTGGAGCTCGGCGGACATGCACCAGTATTAGTCTTCGATGATGCTGATCTCGACAAAGCTGTCGAAGGAGTCATGATTACGAAATTCCGCAACACCGGACAATCGTGCATCGCTTCTAATCGAATTTATGTGCAGCGCGGCATCTACGAAAAATTCCTCGTGGCGTTAGTTGAAAAAACGAATGCCCTAAAAACTGGCAATGGACTCGAAGCCGGAATGGACATCGGCCCGTTGATTAACGAAGCCGCCGTCAGCAAAGCTCTCGAACATATCGAAAACGCCATCGCACAAGGCGCGCGCCTGATGTGCGGCGGAATTAGAATTGCAGGCGGATTTTTTGTCGCTCCGACGATTCTTGCAGACGTTCCGAAAACTGCCTTGTGTATGAGCGAAGAAACATTTGCTCCCGTTGCGCCGATCAGTATTTTTGATTCAGAGGAAGAGGCGATTGCGCTCGCAAACGATACGATTTACGGCCTCAGCGCGTACGCCTTCACGACTAATCTTGATCGCGCCTTTCGCTTAATGGAAGCGTTAGAAGCAGGTACGATTGGGATCAACGATGGCGTGCCTTCGACGAGTCAATGCCCCTTTGGCGGAATGAAACAAAGTGGTTGGGGCAGAGAATTAGGCAGTGAAGGAATGGATGGATTTTTAGAAACTAAACACGTGTCATTAGGAATGCAAATTTAAGCGTGAGCGCGTAGCCCTGGAGCGCAGGCGTCTCGCCTGCCGTTTGCGAGCGGAGCGATGCAAACTCAGTGGTGAGCAAAGACGCTAAAGATAAAGGGATGCGAGCAGCGTTACACGCGCTCGCAGCAGGCGAGACGCCCGCGCTCCCAGGCGCTTCGCGTTCTCTCAAACGCTACGGTCTCTCGTAGGCGCTACTCCAACGCCAGTCTTCCGGCTTTTCACACAAACCAGCTTTGACGGGATTGTTCTCGATGTACGACACCGCATTCGCATAATGCTTGTCGTCACGAATGTAGCGATCAAAAGGCTCGCGCTGCCAAAACTCACCTTCGCGTTTCAGTGCTTTGTTGCCTTCGTGCGCTGTGAACGACTTCCACGTATGCGTGATCTGGCTCATCTCCCAATCCGGTTTTGGCGTGAACAAAACGTGAACATGATTTGGCATCACAACCCACGCATGCAACGCATAGCGCTCGCCATCAAAATGCAGCAACGCATTTTGTACAATCTCCGCAATGCGTTCTTCTCGCAAATAACAATTGTCATAACCGCGATCCAAATAGGCATCAATTCGCTTGCGCCGTTCGCGGTCAGATTCTGCTGACGGCAGATGCTTCAGTTCTTCGCGCCACTGTTCCAGCACGGCTTTGGGCATCGAATCGAAGAGCCGAAATGTGACCGTCTGCGCGATTTCTCCACCATCGAAATGCGGTAGGTAGCCCCGCGAATGCCAGCCCGTAATCCCGAGTTGCTGCACTTTTGCTTTGGAAAGAACGTTCCTTTTTTTCCAAGCCTCCGTCATATTGATCTCCTTAAAATTTTCTAGTGATTGCCTTGGGACTGTAGGCGTCTCGCCTGCTGCGAGCGAGCGAAGTGTGGCTCGCTTGCGTGGAGAGCGAATCTCTTCACCACGAATAAGCGACTGTAATTTAACTACCCCCCTCGCCACGTCTGCGCGAGCCTCGTTGCACTCGCTCGCGCAGCAGGCGAGACGGCCTGCGCTCCCAGGCGCTTCGCGTTTCCGTGATTTTCATGGTTTGTTCGAATGTATCACGACCGTGCGCGACAGAAAATCTTGCGGTGTCTCTTTGCGACTTCACGCAGCTCAGTTACAATCCCGCTTTCTGAATGAAAACCCGTTCTCTCAATGAAAAATCTTATGAAAACATTTCGTCGTCGTTTCTTCCTGCGTAGTCTTGGTCAGGCGGGCGTCGCGCTCGGGATCACTCACTTGGTGCCGATTCGCAACTTCAAAACCCTCGCGCAATCCGCTGCTGCTAAAATTGCAGGTAAAGAAAAATTAATTGTGCGTTCGGCGCGCCCTGAAGATTTAGAAACTCCGGTTGAATTATTGAATTCGTGGCTCACGCCGAACGATTTATTTTATGTCCGCCATCACGCTTACGTCCCTAAAAATGCGGCGGCGGATTGGAAGCTCACGATTGAAGGCGAAGTCGGCAAAACGCTCACACTCACGCTCGATGATTTGAAAAAATTGCCGAAGGTGACATCAACTGTGACGCTGGAATGTGCAGGCAACGGACGCGCATTTATGGATCCGCCGGTTGCCGGAATTCAATGGGAAAAAGGCGCAGTCGGTACGGCAAAATGGGGCGGCGCGAAATTATCAGATGTTCTTAAAGCCGCTGGAATTAAGCCTTCGGGCAAGTTTGTTTATTTGAATGGCGCAGATGTTGGCATTGGCAAGCAACCGGATTTTGTGCGGCAAGTTCCGATTGAAAAAGCTGGTGACACAATTCTCGCGTACGAAATGAATGGCGAGGCGTTGCCCAAATTGCACGGTGCTCCGGTGCGTGCGGTGGTGTCCGGTTGGGAAGGCGCGTACGCCGTCAAATGGCTGAATCAAATCACGGTCAGCGATAAAGAAAGTGAAAGTTTTTGGGTGAAAACGGGCTATCGTTTTCCCACCAAACGCGTCGCTCCAGGCGCAGCCGTAGACGCCAAAGATATGGCTCCGGTCACTGGTCTCGTAGTCAAATCGTTAATCAGCGCACCGAACGACGGAGCTACGACAAAGCTCGGAACGGCTGTGCGTGTTTCTGGATTCGCGTGGGCAGGTGAAGCGAATATCACCAAAGTAGACATCTCGCTCGACAATGGACAAACGTGGCAACCCGCGAAGCTCGGCAAGGATCAGGCGAAATTTACGTGGCGACAATTTGAATTTGAATGGAAACCAACTGACGCCGGATCGTACCTTGTAATGGCGCGGGCGACTGATGACAAAGGTCGCCAACAACCTGTCGCTACGCAATGGAATCCGTCTGGATATTTGTACAACGTGATAGATCGCGTGCGCGTCAATATTGAAGCTTAGTGGATTCACCACAAAAAGCTCAAAAGGCGCAAAAAATAATTTTGTGCTTTGTGTGCATTTTGTGGTTGAAAAATCTGATGATGAAAATTCCTAAAATTCTCAAAAATATTTTTGCCGTAATTGCCGTTATCTTGGTCGTGATTAGTTGTAAGAATTCCCCGCCAACCAACATCGCCTCCAGCAATCACGGCGAAGCGATTATGAAAGCGCAATGCCTGTCGTGTCACGGCGCAGATTTGATTTCACAACAACGCTTGACCAAAGTCGGATGGACGAAAGAAGTCGAAAAAATGATGCGCTGGGGTGCCGAAGTCAAAGACTCCGACAAAGAACCACTCGTAGAATTTCTCGCCGCCAATTATCCATCCCGATCTTTTTCAAAAGAACCGCCGCCACCTCCTGCGGCTGCGCTGGATGCGAAAGTGATCGCACACGGCAAAACAATTTTTGAAACCAAATGCCTGACCTGCCACGGCGAAGATTTAGTCAAACAACAACGCTTATCCAAAATTGGGTGGACGAAAGAAGTCGAAAAAATGACGCGCTGGGGAACGGAAATTTCTGATGAGGAAAAGGTGCATTTGATTGAATATCTGAGTAGTGAAATGAAATTAATGAAGGAGAAGTAACAGTGCTTAAAATTTAGTTTAGGCAATACTTCCGATGTGAGGTAAGCATAGATGAAAAAAGACGTGATGCCAGAACGATGGCTAAACCGATTAAGTGAGCATTTGCAAAAAGAACGCAAGGATGACCCCAATCAACTATCAGCTTCTGATTTTCGATACAGTTTGAAAATAGATTTTGGAGATGGCTCTACAGCTTTTTTTAGATTTGCTTTTTACCTCATAGAGCGCGATTGGAATGAAGTAGCTATTTTTACAGAACACTGTGGTTATCATATTTTTCCACTATTTGATACGAAACTTGAATTACTGGAATCAAAATGGACTGACGTTGGAACCTAATCTATAAAACATAAAGATCAAAGAAATTTTTATGCCATAGTTTTCATTCAGCTTAGCTACACCGTCCTTTAACTACGAAATCATGAAGCCTTTCTCCTGGAAATCCCGAAACGAATCCATCGCGCAGATGAAAGCTGCCAGCGCAGAAAATCCGTTTGATGTATTCATTATCGGCGGCGGAATCACAGGCGCGGGGATCGCGTTGGATGCGGCGGTGCGGGGATTGAAAACGGCTTTGATTGAGAAGCGGGATTTTGCAGCGGGGACTTCCAGCCGTTCGACGAAATTGATTCATGGCGGATTGCGCTACCTTGAGCATTACGATTTTGCGCTCGTGCGCGAAGGCTTACGCGAACGTGCGGAATTGCTCAAACTTGCGCCGCATCTCAACGAACCTTTTCCATTCGTAATTCCGATTTATCAGGATAAGAGTAGGAACTACGATCACCCCTTGCTCGTGCGGGCAGGATTGATTTTGTATGACTTGCTGGCGGGGAAATACAACATTCAACGTCATCGCAGAATTTCATTACAAGAAACGTTGCAGCTTGCGCCGCAGCTTGATCCGCGTGGATTGAAAGGTGCGCTCGTGTATTACGACGGACGGACGAATGATTCGCGGCTGGTGATTGAAATTATCAAAACAGCCAATGTTCACAGGGCGGCGATAGCGAATTACATTTCTTTCACCGGTTTCCTCAAAGACGCCAACAAAAAAATCTCAGGTGTAAAATTGCGCGATGAATTCACGGGCGAAGACTTAGAAGTTCATTCGCGTACAGTCATCAATGCGACAGGCGTCTGGATGAATGAAGTGCGCAGCTTGAGCGCTGATTTAAGCAACGACGATAAGCAATTGCGTCCCTCAAAAGGAATTCATCTGACGGTTTCGGCGGAGCGATTAAAAGTCACAACGGCGTGGTTGATTCCGGCGATTGGCGAGAAGCGATTTTATTTTGTCGTACCCTGGGAAGGTCGCGTCAACATCGGGACTACGGACACGGATTATAAAGACGGCAAAGATTCGCCGGGAGCTATCGAAGCCGAAGTCGTCAACATCCTGCAAGCAATCAACGCGTATTTTCCTGAAGCAAGCTTGGAACAATCCGACGTGATTTCAGCGTGGGCGGGATTGCGTCCGTTGATTAGCAGCGGGAATACGAATCAATCTACGACGGCGGTGTCGCGCAAGGAAGAGATTTTTGCGGATGAAGATGGATTGATTTCATTGGCTGGCGGCAAGCTGACGACATATCGTTTGATGGCAGAACGCGGGATTGATTTGGCGATGGAGCAGCTTGAAAATTCCGGTGTTCAGGCGAAAAAAGTTAGTACCAAAAATATTGTGCTGGGTGGTGGAAATCTCAAGCGCGAAGAAATGGAATCCATCGCGCAGAAAATTTCTCAAGAGGATAATTTTTCGATTGAGACTGCGCGACATTTACTTAACGCCTACGGGTCTGACTTCGAAAAAATTCTCGAACTCGTACGAGAAGAAGAGCATTTGCGCGAATTGCTAGTGGCAGATTTGCCGAACATAGCTGCCGAAGTGATTTATGCGGTCAGGTTTGAATTGGCGATGACGATTGCGGATGTGCTGGCGCGGCGTACGCGGTTGTCAATGTTGACTAGAATGGATTGTTCGTCGAAGGTCGCAGATTTGATGGCGACAGAACTTGGCTGGAACGAGGAAGAAAAATGCCGACAACTGGAGGCGTATCAGCAAGAATACAGCTATGAATATCGTAGTCATTAAGATCAAAGGGAAAACACACTATCCACGAAGTATACGAAGG
>JAYTCQ010000344.1:0-18128 GCA_043736395.1 Blastocatellia bacterium
TGGGCGGAGCACGCTTTGGCGTAGTAGTGGACGGCTGGTTTTTGCCTGCGGATACGGCGGCAATTTTTGCGCAGGGCAAACAAAATGATGTGCCGATGATGACCGGACTGACGGCAGATGAAGGCAGTGCCGCTCCGACCTACGGTAAAATCAAAGCCGAAGAATTTACGAAGCAATCGCAGCAAAAATTCGGCGCACAGGCGGAAAATTTTTTGAAGTTGTATCCATCAAACGATCAGACGCAATCGGCTCTAACGCAAAAGCAGAGCGCACGAGATCAAGGAAAAGTTTCGATGTATTTGTGGGCTTCGACGCGAGCGAAGACGAGCAAAGCTGCGGCGTACACGTATTATTTTACGCGCGGCATTCCGTGGCCGGAGCATCCTGAATTCGCGGCGTTTCATACATCAGACGTTCCATATTTTTTTGCGACGCTCAAGCACCTGAATCGTCCGTGGGAAGCGGTTGATCGCAAGCTGTCAGAAACGGTGTCGAGCTATTGGGTCAACTTTGCGAAGACGGGAAACCCCAATGGCAAGGGTTTGCCGAACTGGAACGCCTTCAATGCAACGCAAGCAGTCACGATGGAACTCGGCGAAAAAATTGGAGTTAGTCCGGTGGCGGAAAAAGAGAAGCTGAATTTCTTTACGCAGTATTTCGCACAACAAAAATAAGTTCGTAATAATAAAAATTTATTCCCATTATGAAAATCCTACTATCAATTATTCTGCTGGTTCTACCTGCGATGACCACATTCTCGCAAAAGCGAATTCAACAACCTGTTATTGCTGCACGCGGTGTGAAAACTTTGCAAATTGCGGGATTACAATTCAAAGACCTCAACAAAAACGGCAAGCTGGATTTGTATGAAGACTGGCGGCAAACGTCTGCCGTACGCGCCAAAGATTTAGTCGCGCAAATAACGCTCGAAGAAAAAGCGGGCACGATGATGCACGGCACGTTGCGTTCGGGCGGGCCAATGGGGTCGGTCGGATTCGGCAACAGCTATGACCTCAAAGCGATTGGCAAGCTGATGCAGGATGCGAAGGTCAACAGCTTCATTACGCGTTTGCAGGCTCCGCCGCGTCAGATGGCGGAGGAAAATAATAAATTGCAGGAACTCGCCGAAGCTTCGCGGCTGGGGATTCCGCTGACGATCAGCACTGATCCGCGTCATCACTTTCAATACACCGCAGGAATTTCTTCAGACGGTGCGGGATTCTCGCAATGGCCGGAAACATTAGGCTTCGCGGCGGTAGGCGATGCCGCGCTGATGGAACGATTCGGCGCAATCGCGCGGCAGGAATATCGCGCTGTTGGCATTCACATGGCCTTGTCGCCGCAGGCTGATCTCGCCACCGAACCGCGCTGGAGCCGCATCATCGGGACGTTCGGCGAAGATGCGCAACTCGCGAAAAAAATGGTGCAGGCTTACATCACCGGTTTTCAGAACGGTGGGCAAGGACTCAATAAAGACAGCATCATCACGGTGGTCAAGCATTGGGTCGGATACGGCGCACAGCCGGAAGGCTTCGACGGACATTCGGCCTATGGCAAAACTTCCGTCTTCCCGAAAAATAATTTCAACTATCACATCATTCCATTCACCGGCGCCTTTGCGGCAAACGTTGCTGGCGTCATGCCGACCTATCCGATCCTGAAAAATGTTTCGTTAAATGGAAAACCGCTCGAACCTGTTGGCGCAGGATTCAGCAAACAATTGCTAACCGATGAATTGCGCGGACGCTACAAATTCAACGGAGTGATTGTCAGTGATTGGGCGATCACGAATGATTGCACGGGACCTTGTGTAGAAGGTTTGCCGCCGGGAGTGCCACCGACTCCGGCGTACATTGGAATGCCGTGGGGCGTCGAAAATCTGACGCGCTCCGAACGCTTCATCAAAGGCGTCAGCGCGGGCTTGGATCAAATCGGCGGCACGGAAGATTCACCAATTTTAGTGGAGGCTGTCAAAGCCGGAAAATTAACCGAAGCCCGTTTGGCAGAATCCGCCACAAGAATTTTGCTGCAAAAATTTCAGCAAGGTTTGTTCGAAAATCCTTTTGCGGATGTTGCGCAAGTTGAATCAATAGTGGGCAGTGCACCTTTCGTCAAAGAAGCAAGCACTGCACAAAGCCGCGCGTTAACGCTGCTCGAAAACAAAAATAAGACGCTGCCTTTCAGCAGCAAAATTAAAAAATTGTATCTCTACAAAATCAACCCGCGAGCGGCGCGTGAACGCGGTTTCACAGTCGTTGAAAAACCGGAAGACGCTGATCTCGCCATCATTCGCACGGTCGCTCCGTTTGAAGTATTGCATCCAAATTATTTTTTTGGGGCGCGGATGCACGAAGGCGATTTGGGATTCAAAGACGGCAATCCCGATTACGAAGCGATCAAAGCCGCCAGCGCAAAAGTGCCGACCGTCGTGACGATTTATCTGGATCGTCCGGCGATTCTGACAAATGTGAAAGACAGGGTCGCGGCACTGCTCGGAAATTTTGGCGTGAGTGATGCTGCATTGTTTGATGTGTTGATGGGCAAGACTATTCCGCAAGGACGATTGCCGTTTGAGTTGCCGTCTTCAATGGAAGAAGTCAAAGCGCAGGCCGAAGACACGCCGCACGATACAGCGCATCCGCTTTATCGGTTCGGATTTGGATTGATGATCGAACGCGGCAAGGCCTCAGGCAATTGAGCAATGTGGATGTACTGGATGGAATCTTTTGCTTTTTTTCCGGTTGCCGTTTGCGAGTACAGAAGGTCGAGATATGATTGCTCACGAGGTTGTGCTAACCATAGGAGTAAATGAATTCATGAAAAAGAGAAATAAGCATCTTGTCATAATCACAGGTTTCGTTTTGGCTGCCGTCGGCCTGGCCTTGCAGCAACCTGCAATGCCTGCGCAGGCGGCACAAGCCAATCCTGATGAAAAGCAGGCGGTGTTACAAAAAGTTTGTGGCAGTTGTCACACGCTGGGAAAAGTCACCGGCTCACGTCGCAGCCGTTCGCAATGGGAAGAAGTCACTGACAAGATGATCGCGGCGGGAGCGAAGGCGAGTGATGAAGAATTCACTGCAGTGATCAACTACCTGGCCAGCCAATATGGTCGGGCCAATGTGAATACGGCCTCTGCCAGCGAGATCGCAGAGGCGACAGGCTTATCGGAGCAGGAAGCCGAGGCCATCGTCAAATATCGAAAAGAAAAAGGGAAGTTTGAAGACTTCGACGCGCTCAGCAAAATGCCGGGCGTCGCAATCGAAAAGTTGGAAAAGAGTCGAGACGCGATTTCTTTTTAGCCTTGTGCGCCACCGAGCGCGAATACTGTCAGAGGAGAACACCAATGCTTAATTTAGCAAAAGCCTGTGCATTGATCGTTGTGCTGATCACGGCCACTGCGATTTATCTCAATGCCCAACCGCCCCAGAATCAACCGCCCAGGCCTCAGATCAACCGCCCCGGGGCGAACGATAAGCACATCGTAGACGCCGCCGCCGCTGACCGTGGTCGCAAGGTCTGGGCTGCCGAATGTATCGCCTGTCACGGCGGCACTGCCAGAGGTACAGACAAAGGCGCAAATCTGGTGCGCTCTGACATGACCTGGCGTGATCGTTACGGCAGTGAAATCGGCGCGTTGTTGCAAAAAGGACATCCCACGCAAAGCGGCGCAGCCAGCAGCAGCTTAACCAAAACACAAGTCGAAGACCTTTCGCATTTCATCCATCAGCGGCTTAACGACACGTTGCGCGGTTCGCCGATTTTTGAAGTGCAAAATGTGTTGACGGGTGACGCGAAAGCAGGCGCGGTGTATTTCAACGGCGAGGGCAAATGCAGCACATGTCATTCGCCAACGGGCGACCTCGCGGGCATCGGGAAGAAATATAACGCGGCAAGTTTGCAACAGCGCTTTCTCTTTCCGCGCGTCGTAGCGCGTGGCCGTAGTGGCGCGCCCGCAGGTAAGCCCATCACGGTGACGGTTACGCCAGCGAGCGGCGCAGCAATTAACGGTGTATTAGTTCATCTGGATGATTTCAATGTCGCGCTGCGTGACGACGCGGGTGAATATCGTTCGTGGAAGCGTACGCCTTCGCTCAAAGTCGTCAAGAATGACCCGCTGACCGGGCACATCGAATTGCTGGATAGAATCACCGACAAGAACATGCACGACATCGTCGCTTATCTGGATTCACTCAAATGAAGCTGTTCAAAGCATTCGTGGCGGTCGTGTTGTTGAGCGTTTCGCTTTATGCGCAAGGCAGTCTTGATCCGGCGAAGCTGCAACAACCGCCGACCGATTCGTGGCCGACTTATCACGGCGATTATTCGGGACGGCGGTTCAGTACGCTGACGAAAATCAACACGAGCAACATCAATTCGCTCAGCTTGTCGTGGGTCTTTCGCACGAGCGTCAATCAGGGCGCGATCAAGAGTACGCCGCTGGTCGTCAACGGCGTGTTGTATTTCACGCTGCCCGATCACGTGTGGGCGGTTGACGCGCGTAGCGGGCGTGAAATCTGGCATCACGAGTGGCAATCAATCGGCGGCAATCATTTGGGCAATCGCGGAGTCGGCGTTTATCGTGATTTGCTGTTTTTTGAAACGCCGGATTGCCATCTGGTTGCGCTGAATCTGAAAGACGGCAAAGAGCGTTGGCGCAAAGTGATTGGCGAACTCGATCAGTTTTATTACGGCTCCGTCGCGCCCGTAGTCGTCAAGAATCACGTCATCACAGGCATCAGCGGCGACGATTTGGATCGGTCGGGTTACATCGAATCGCACGATCCTGAAACGGGCGAATTGCAATGGCGCTTTTACACCGTACCGCAAAAGATGGGCGACCCCGGCTCTGAGACTTGGCCGAACGAAGACGCGATGCGAGCGGGCGCAGCGATGACGTGGCAGCCAGTAACTTATGACCCTGAGTTGAATTTGATTTACGTGACGACGGGCAATCCGCATCCGGTGATTGCGCACAAAAATCGCGCGGGTGCGAATCTGTTCACCGAATCCATTATCGCGCTCAATCCCGACACGGGAAAGATGGCCTGGTACTTTCAGGTTTCGCCACACGATACGCACGACTGGGACGCGAACGAAGTGCCGGTGTTGATTGATGGCGAAT
Organism: Blastocatellia bacterium; assembly: GCA_043736395.1. GTDB lineage: Bacteria > Acidobacteriota > Blastocatellia > RBC074 > RBC074 > JAFDVL01. The sequence continues at coordinate 5,123 of JAYTCQ010000344.1, forward strand.
TCAACGGGCAAAGACGCAAGCTGCTCGTGCAAGCCAGTCGCAACGGATATTTTTTCGTACTCGACCGCGCCACCGGCAAAAACCTGCTCACGACGCCTTTCGTCAAAACGAATTGGTCGAAAGGCATTGATGCGAAAGGACAGCCGATTCCGAATCCGGCGAAAGAACCGCAGTTCGACGGCGCGTTGGTTTCGCCCAATCAATACGGTGCTACGAACTGGCCGCCGCCGAGTTTCAGTCCCATGACGGGATTGTTTTACGTCGGCGTGTCGCGTTCTTACAGCGTTTTTTACCTCTTTGATCCTGATGATAATCCGCAAGGCTGGGGCGGGACAGATCGCGGCGGTTGGTCGGAAATCATGTTGCAGGCCATAGATTACAAAACCGGCAAAACCCGCTGGAGCCACAAGTGGGAAGGCACAGCCGCACGCGCAGGTGTGTTAAGCACGGCGGGCAATTTGGTCTTTACTGAGGACGGACTGAACAACCTTGTCGCCCTCGACGCGCACAACGGCGAACCGTTGTGGCACGCCAATCTCGGCGCAGGCGTCAGCAACGGCCCAATGACTTATGAACTGGACGGGACACAATATCTGGTCGTAGCCGCAGGCGATACCGTTTACGCATTCGCCATGCTAAATAAGCGTGCGGTTGAGTAAGACATTAATCAGGAGACATTAAAATGAACCCTATCAAAACTATTCTATTTGTCGCGTTTCTAGCAGTGACGCTCCACGCGCAGGGCAACCTTGATCCGGCGAAGCTGCAACAACCGCCGACTGATTCATGGCCGACCTATCACGGCGATTATTCGGGACGGCGTTTTAGCCCGCTGACGAAAATCAATACAACGAATATCAATTCGCTCAGCTTGTCGTGGGTGTACCGGATAAATACTGGTGGAGCCGGAGGCAGCATCAAGTCTACGCCGCTTCAGATTAATGGCGTGCTTTATTTCTCGCTGCCCGATCACGTGTGGGCGGTGGACGCACGTACGGGGCGCGAAATCTGGCATCACGTCTGGCCTTCGAAAGGCGGCGAACACATCGGTAATCGCGGCGTCGGCGTATCTGGCAACGCGCTCTATTTTGAAACGCCCGATTGCAATCTGGTCTCGTTGAATCTGAAAGACGGCAAGGAACGCTGGCATAAAAGCCTGTGCGATCTCGATCAATTTTATTTCGGATCAACCCCGCCGCTCGTCGTGAAAAATCATCTCATCGCAGGCGTGAGCGGCGACGATCTGGACCGCCCCGGCTACGTTCAATCATTCGATCCAGAAACTGGCGAAGTGCAATGGCGTTGGTACGTCGTGCCGCAAAAGATGGGCGAGCCGGGTTCTGAAACGTGGCCGAACGAAGACGCGATGAAACACGGCGGCGGGATGACGTGGCAGCCGTTCACTTATGACCCCGAACTGAATTTGCTTTACGTCACGACAGGAAATCCGCAACCCGTGATCGCGCACAAAAACCGCGAAGGCGCGAATCTATTCACTGAATCCATCGTCGCGCTGAATCCCGACACCGGCAAAATGGTTTGGTACTTTCAGCCTTCGCCGCACGACACGCACGATTGGGACGCTACGCAGGTGCCCGTGTTGATTGACGGAGAGATCAATGGGCAAAAGCGCAAGCTGATCGCGCAGGCCAGCCGCAATGGATATTTTTTCGTGCTTGACCGCGCGACGGGCAAAAACATTGTTACTTCAGAATTCGTCAAAACAAATTGGGCGAAGGGGCTTGACGCGAAAGGCCAGCCGATTCCGAATCCCGCGAAGGAACCGCAACTCGATGGCGCACTTGTGTCGCCGAATCAATACGGCGCGACAAACTGGCCGCCGCCGAGTTTCAGCCCGCAAACAGGGCTTTTTTATGTGAACGCGATTCGTGCTTTCAGTGTCTATTACATCTTCGATCCCGACGATAACCCGCAAGGCTGGGGCGGAACGGATCGTGGAGGCTGGTCTGAAGCGATGTTGCAGGCGATAGATTACAAAACAGGCAAAATCCGTTGGAGTCACAAATGGGAAGGCTCAGGCGCACGCGCAGGTGTGATGAGTACGGCGGGGAATGTGGTGATTACCGGTGATGGCCTGAATAATCTTGTCGCGCTCGACGCGCGTAATGGCGAAGCCTTGTGGCACGCCAATCTCGGCACGAATGTCAGCAATGGGCCGATCACTTATGAACTGGACGGCACGCAATATCTGATCGTAGCCGCAGGCGATTCGTTATATGGATTCGCAATGCTGAACAAGCGTGCCGCGGAGTAAGAAAAATTGTAGCGCAACCTTTCCAGGTTGTGTTGTTTCCAATACAAGATTTTTGGCGGGAGCAGCGCAACTTGCAGAAGTTGCGCTACTTTTTTTAGAAAGGTAAGTATGGTCAAAAAAGTTCTCATCATTGGCGGTGGCATCGGCGGATTATCCACTGCGATTGCGCTGCGTAAAGCAGGCATTGACGTAGACCTCATCGAAATCAAAAGTGAATGGCAGGTCTATCACGTCGGCATTATCGTGCAGGGAAATTTTATTCGCGCGATGGCGGCACTTGGCATTGCGGACAAAGCTGTGGCCGAAGGCTTTCCGTATTTTGGCATAAAATTTCAAACGCTCCACGGGCATATCGTCGCAGAAATTCCTGGCATTCCAATGGCGGGGCCGAACTATCCAACTGACCTTGGCATGGGGCGTCCGGCGTTGCATACAATTCTTTCCGAAGCCGCGCTGGAAGCGGGTACGAACGTGCGACTTGCGACGAGCTTCAGCGAAATTCAGGAGAATGAAAATAGCGCGACGGTGAAATTTACTGATGGAACTTCGGGCGAATACGATTTGGTGATCGGGGCGGACGGCGTCCATTCAAAAGTACGCAGTCTGATTTTTGGCGAACAACATCAACTGAAATTCACCGGACAAGGCGTCTGGCGCTATAACGTGCGACGACCTGCGGATGTAGATTACGCGTTTTTATGTGTAGGATTGGAAGGTGGTAAATGCGGCTTCATTCCGTTATCACAAGAAACCGGATATGTATTGCTCGTGCAAGCGGAACCGGGCAATCCGCATCATCCCGCAGATAAATTGGCAGACATTTTTCGCGAACGATTGGCTGCGGCGACCGGCGTAATGGCGAGCTTGCGTGATCAAATTACGGATTCTTCATTGGTGATTTATCGTCCGCTGGAATCTCTGCTGCTGCCTGCACCGTGGCACCAGGGACGTGTGTTATTAATCGGTGATGCCGCGCACACGACGACCCCGCATTTAGGACAGGGCGCAGCGCAAGCCGTAGAAGATGGTGTTGTGCTTGGTGAACTGCTGGCACGCGATGAACCCTTACAAAATTTACTGGATGAATTTATGCAACGACGGTTTGAGCGGTGCAAATTTATTGTCGAAGGTTCGTTGCAACTTGGCGAGTGGGAAATGAATCCATCGCCGGAAGCAGATGCTCCGGGGCTAACGAAAAAGATGATCGGGATGATGGCACAGCCGCTTTGATGTAGCGGATTTCGAAAAGTGGAGCATGGAGTACAAGCCTTTAGTTTGGTAGTACATCTCATCACTGTAAAACCAAGGTAAAGCTTGTACTCTCCATGCTGCTGACAGGATTTCAAATTTCTCATTTTATCTATGAATTTATTGCAACAATTTTCACTCACCTCACTTCTTAAACTTTTGGTTCTTTCAGTTATCGTTTTCACAAAATGTGGAACTGCTCATGTTCCCAATGTCGAGAATGGCGGTAAACTTTTTGAAGCGAATTGTGTCACTTGTCATAACTTTAATCAGGATGGAATCGGGCCGCAGCTGGGTGGATTAAAAGGGGTCGTTGATCAAAATTATCTCGCCGAATTTATCAAAAGCCCGAAGGCAATGGTAGATGCCAATCATCCACGTGCTGTCGGAAAATATAAAAAATTTGGCGCCATGATGGCTGATTTCAATCAACTGAAGCCCAATGAGATCAACGATATTGTTGCGTTTATTCTGGAAAAACCTGCACCGGCAGCAAATAGTACGGCTGAGAAATTTCCCTTGGAAAATCCAATTCCTGAACCCATTGGAAAATCTGAAATCACACTCAACTTGAACAAGGTCACGCAATTTCCTTTTACCAATGAGGCTCAACTGCGTACCAGAATTAACAAAATGGGAGTGCATCCGATCACGAAGGAAAGTCTTGTCCTGGATTTGCAAGGGAAGCTCTATCTTTTGAATGCCAAAAATCAACCCGAAGTATTTTTTGACATCAGCAGTCACTTTAAAAATTTTGTCAATAACCCCGGACTCGCAACTGGATTCGGCAGCTTTGCGTTTCATCCGGAGTTTGCGAAAAATAAACTTTTTTATACCACGCACACGGAATCAAGTACGGCAGGAAAAGCGGATTTTGGTTACGCCGAAAATGTTCCGGTTGTACTGCAATGGGTCGTAGATGAATGGACGGTGGACGATCCGAACGCAAGAGTCCTGACAGGAAAGTCACGTGAATTGATGCGAGTAAATGTGGTCAATGTGATTCACGGCATGCAGGAAATTGCGTTCAATCCTTACGCTAAACCTTCCGATCAGGATTATGGATTACTCTACATCGGGCTGGGTGATGGCGGTGCGGTCGAGAAAGGTTTTCCTGAAATTCCCAATGATATAAATCATATTTGGAGTAAAGTTTTGCGCATTGATCCGCGCGGCAACAATAGTCAAAATGGTAAATATGGAATTCCCCAATCTAATCCATTTGTCAATAAAGACGGACTGGCTGAAGTGTATGCCGCAGGCTTTCGCAATCCCAATCGAATCTCGTGGCTTAAGGATGGACGGAGCATTGTTTCAAATATTGGACAACGCCAAATCGAATCGCTTTACTTGCTGAAGCCCGGCAAAAATTACGGCTGGCCAGTGCGAGAAGGAACCCTGGCGATTCCTTCGCTGAAGAATGTAAATTCCTTAGCTCCGTTGCCGAAAGATGATGCAAAATTTGGATTTACTTACCCCATCGCGCAATTCGATCACGACGAGGGCAGCGCGATTATGGGCGGCTTTGAATATACGGGAAGCCAAATTCCACAACTAAACGGCAAATATATTTTTGGCGAAATTGTCAGAGGTAGAGTTTTTTACATTAACCTCAAAGACATCAAGGAAGGTTCGCAAGCAAAGATTCAGGAATTTTCGCTCGCGCTGGATGGTCAGCCGACAATGCTGAAAGATTTATGTAAAGCTACGAAAGTAGATTTACGAATTGGACAGGATGCTACAGGTGAGATGTATCTGTTCACCAAGTCAGACGGAATAATGTATAAAATTGTAAAATAAAGTTTACTGACAAATTCCTCTGGAAATCACCGGACTCGACATGAAAAATCCTCGTGTTCATCAAGAAAATATCCTCCCGAAATTTCTTGTGGGACTGATCGGCGCAGGCATTCAAGCTTCGCGTTCGCCGCGTTTGCATGAACAGGAAGCGCACGAAAATGGTCTCATCTATTCCTATCAATTATTCGATTTTGAATTGCTCGGCGTCGGCGTAGAAGCTTTGCCGCGCTTGCTGGATGAAGCGCAACAACAAGGCTTTGTCGGATTGAATATCACGCATCCGTGCAAGCAAATTGTGATGCCGTTGCTTGATGAATTGTCGCCGGAAACTGCGACTCTTGGTGCGGTCAATACCATTGTTTTTACTAATGGAAAACGCATTGGACATAACACTGATTGGTGGGGATTTGCGGAAAGTTTCAGGCGAAATTTGTCGAATGTTGATCTTCATAAAGTTGTCTTGCTTGGCGCGGGAGGCGCAGGTGCAGCAGTGGCTTTTGCGGCAATGAAATTAGGCATTGAACGACTTGCTATTCACGATATAGATAATCTTGGAGCGGTAGATTTAGCCGAAAAATTATGCAAAGACTTTGGCGCAGGACGCGCTGTGATTGTCAGTAATCTCGCAGAAGAAACTGCGCTGGCGGATGGATTGATCCAGGCGACGCCGATCGGAATGGTGAATCATCCCGGCTTGCCGATGCCTGCGAATCTATTGCGTAAAGAATTATGGATTGCAGAAATTGTTTATTTTCCGTTGGAGACTGAATTTTTAAAAACCGCTCGCCAACTTGGCTGCCGCACGTTGGATGGTGGCGGCATGGCTGTTTTTCAGGCCGCCGAATCGTTTCGCCTCTTCACAGGAAAATTGCCCGATCACGAACGAATGTTGCGACACTTTGCGACAATGTGAAAATCATCAACCAGGAGTTATCAAATGAGTCTTCCCACGATGCGCAGAATCGTCACAGGTCACAATGAAGAAGGCAAAGCCATTATCTCTTCAGAAGGTGCGCCGCCGAATATCATTCCCTTCGCCGCCGTACCCGGCACAGTGTTTTATGAAATCTGGAACACCAATCAAAGCCCCGTGCCAATCGACAATGGCGCTGACCCGACGATGAGGCCGTTGCAACTTCACCCTACGCCGCACGGCAGCATTATCCGCTTCGTAGACATTCCGCCCGACTCCATTCAAAACAGTGTTTCCGACGCAGACATCGCGGCAGGATTTGCGCAAATGGGCGCAGCAGGCGCGACGACACAGAAAGGCGATTCGCCGCACAAATTGATGCACCGCACCGAAACCATTGATTACGGCATTTTAATTTCCGGTGAATTATGGCTGGTGCTGGACGAAGGCGAAACAAAACTCAACGTAGGCGATGTCGTGATTCAACGCGGCACCAATCACGCGTGGAGCAATCGCACCAACGAAATCGCACGTATGGCATTTATTTTGCTTGATGGCAAATTCGCGGAAGGAATCGCATAAATATGGCAAAACTAAAACTCGCACACGCTGAAAAAATTGTGGATACTGCCTTAGCCGAAGCGCGCAAACTGAAGCTCGCACCAATGGCGGTTGCTGTGCTGGATGCTGGCGGTCACGTCATGGTTTTCAAGCGCGAAGACGGCGCAGGTATCGTCCGCTTTGATATCGCCTATGGCAAAGCGTGGGGATCGCTCGGTATGGGCTTCGGCACCCGTGAGATTGCAGAACGTGCGGCGAAATTCCCAGCCTTCATTGATGCGTTGACGACGATCAGTCAGGGACGCGCTGTACCTTCGCCCGGCGGTGTTTTAATTCTCGACGAACACAAAGAAATCATCGGCGCAGTCGGCGTCACAGGCGACACCGGCGATAATGATGAGCTTTGTGCCTTGGCTGGAATTGTGGCAGTAGGCTTTGCAGCGGCTCCCGGAAAAATCGAATAGAAGGCAGCATCAGACAGGATTGACAAGATGGACATGATTAAGAACAAGTCGGCATTGTATCCAAACAAATCAATCCTGTTCATCTTGTAAATCCTGTCGAAATTTTCCTGTAAATATGAGTTCAATTGTATTCACCAACGCGATGATTTTTGACGGCTCTGGACGCGCTCCGTTTTTAGGAGAAATTCTAGTGTCCGGCAATCGCATCGTTACTGTTGCCGAAGGCGAAAATTTAATTGCGCAAGCAAACGCAGAAATTATCAATTGCAACGGCGCAACGTTGATGCCGGGGTTAGTCGAATCGCATGCGCATCTGTCGTGGCCTTCATCGGTGGGAAGAATTTTCAATGGCATGATGATGCCGCCCGAAGAGCATTTGCTGGTTACTGCGCACAATGCGCGTGTCACGCTGGAGGCTGGATTCACCAGCGCGTATTCCGCAGGTTCGCTCGGCACAAGATTTGAAATCGCACTCAAAAAAGAAATCGAAGGTGGATGGACAGCTGGTCCACGATTAATTTCTTCTTCACTCGAACAAGCTCCACAAAATGTTTTGGGCGTACCTCCTGCCGAAGGCAATAAACACGGGCGCGGCGTTGAGGCGATGCGAAATTATGTGCAGGAAATGGCAACCCTCGGTATTGATTCCATCAAACTTTTATTGTCTGGCGATGACGCGTTTTCCGAAGGTGCTTCGCAGAATTTGACGTACACCGAAGAGGAAGTTGCCTCCGCTGCAAGTGAAGCACACAAGCACGGAATTTGGCTCTCGTGTCACGCGCAATCCGCTGAATCCATCAAGATTGCCTTGCGCCATGGCTTTCGGATTTTGTATCACTGCTCGCACGCCGATGATGAAGCAATGGATTTGCTCGAAGCGAAAAAATCTGAAGTGTTTGTCGCACCTGCGGTGAGCCTTCGCTATGCGCGGATGTACGAAGCTGAGGCCTTTGGCATCACGCGCGAAGTTGCCGAGAAAATGGGCGTCTTTGCCGAAGTCGAGCGGATGCAAAAAATCATTCCAGAAATGCACAAGCGCGGCGTTCGTGTCTTGCCTGGTGGCGATTATGGTTTCCCTTATAATCCAGTCGGACGGAATGCACGTGATTTAGAATTATTCGTAAAATTGTTTGGCTTTAGTCCGACTGAAGCGTTAGTTGCTGCGACGAAATTTGGCGGACAATTGATGGGCTTGGAAGTTGGGATGATTCGCGAAAATTGGCTGGCAGATTTATTATTGATTGATGGTGATCCAACGCAGGATGTCAGTATTTTACAGGCTGCCAGCCGGATTTTGAAGATAATGAAGGATGGTGTTTTTCAGCGGCGTCAGTAGAAAGTATGACTCCAAGAACGCAAAACGAACCTGAAACCGCTGAAGCCGTAGTGCGTGCCTGCCGTATCCTGCGTGCCTTTCAGCCTCACGAAGTTCTGACATTAGGCCAAGTCGTCGAACGTGTAGAATTAAGTAAGACGACGTGTTTTCGTTTGCTGCAAAGTCTCCTCAAAGGCGGCATGATAGAGCGTGTCAGCAAAGGCGCGTATCGCAGTTGTATTCAAATTATTACTGCTTCGATGTACACGATTGGCTTTGCCGCGCAATCTACCGATTCCGAATTTTCCCAAGATGTCAGTCAAAGCCTGCACCGCGTCGCTGAACGCGAACAAATTCGCCTCATTGCCGTCAATAATAATTACAGTCCGAAAACAGCCTTGCGCAATGCGGATTTGCTGATTAAAGAAGGCGTGAATTTAGTCCTTGAATTCCAAGCCTATGAACACGTCGCGCCGATTATTTCTTCCAAATTTGTCGAAGCAAATATTCCCGTCATCGCCATTGAAATCCCACATCCTGGTGCGACTTATTTTGGCGCTGACAGCTATCAGGCCGGTGTCATTGGCGGGCGGGCGCTCGGGCGCTGGGCCAAAGAAAATTGGGACGGCAAGGTTGAAGAAGTCTTGTTATTGGAACTGCCGCTGGCTGGTTCGTTGCCTCAGTTGCGCATCACAGGCGCACTGGCTGGACTGCATCAGACGTTGCCAGGGATGGCGATGACTACGATCACGCATCTCGAAGTGAAAGGTGATTTTGAGCATAGCCTCGATGTTGTCCGCCGTCACCTGCGAAGAACCGGAGCGCGACGAACTTTGGTTGCGACGGTCAACGATCCCAGCGCCTTAGGAGCGTTACGCGCCTTTGAAGAATCCGGTCGCGTCAACGAATGTGCCGTGATCGGGCAAAATGCCACGCGTGCCGCGCGTGATGAACTGCGCCGTCCGGGAACTAGATTAATTGGTAGTGTCGGATATTTTCCGGAGCGTTACGGCGAAGAATTAATTCCCTTAGCTCTCGCCATCCTTCAAAAGAAACCGACGCCTTCTGCCGTCTTCGTTAAGCATCAATTGATCACGCCAAAAAATGTTGGATTGATTTACCCGCCTGAAACTGATCTTTCAGTGAAGCCCAGAAATACCAGCAGATAACGACTCAGCAAAATTAAGAAGTTATAAAAAACAAAATAAGACAGCAACTTTAATATTAAAATGTTCCGCATTTTGGAATCTAATAATTGCTTTATGTTAGATTAAAGTTGGTAAACTGATTTATTTTGATAGGTGAGAGTTCCGTATTGTGGAAAATGACTTGAGCGGTATATTTCTCGTTGCTAATTTTGGGGAGTGCATCATAATTCATAATGGTCATATTCGTTTTAATAATTTCCTAGGTTTCTAATCATCTTTGCTGGGTGAATTGTGACCCGTAATTAAGCGGTTAAGTAACAAATAGAATTACAAAATCATGCTGGCTGGGTTGATTCCACTTTTAGTTCTAAAAGTGGGTCGGTCGTAGTCTGTCTCAATCGCAGACACCTGTTATTTTACGAATCGTATTATCCCCAAAACGATTCAATGCTGATGCAGTTCGGGTCAGCTTTTCTGTGTACTCACCTCGCCAGAGATTACACAATCGTATTCACACAGAAAGTCGTTTTCACTCCCCCAAACGATTTAATTCCAGGAGTTCAATTTATGAGAAAATTATCTTGTCTATTTGCTCTGCTTGTTTTGTGTTTAGGGGTAACAAGTGCGCTTAAAGCGCAAACTGCAACGGGGCAAATTACCGGAACTGTGAAAGACGCCAGCGGGGCAGTACTCGCGCGAGCGAAAGTCACCGTGACAAACCAGTCCACCAACTTTACCCGTGAAACAAACACGAGTGACGATGGCACTTATGTGTTCCCATTGCTGCCTATCGTCCCTTCAATGACGACAAGACGGTCGTGCGCGGCGGTTATGGCATTTTCTATGATTCCGCAGAAGGCCGTGAAATTGACGGCGCTGCGGACATCTTCCCGTACGTGAGCCGCGGCAATTACATTCAAAGTTTAGGACAGACGAACCTGTTGACGACGAATAACCTATTCCCCAATTTTGCCAACATCGGTGTGGCGACACCTGCGGCCAACGGCTTCCTTGCGGTAAGCATGTCGCCGGAGCCGAGGAATCCGTATGTCCAGCAATGGTCACTCGGCGTGCAACGCGGACTGAGCAACAACACGACGCTGGAACTCAACTACATCGGAGCGAAAGGCACTCACTTGCTGATGCGTCGCAACATCGCGCAAGCGCGCGTGCCAACGAATCCGGCAGTTTGTGCGGCAACGCCAACCGCAGGCGACTGTCCGGTGCTGGCGCGTCGCCCCTTTGTTAACTTCGGCACCTACATTGACAGCGATTGGTCAGGCAATTCCAGCTACAACGCCTTCAATGCCAAAGTGGAGCATCGCAGCAATTCGTTTCTCTTCACCGCCGTGTATACGTTTGCGAAGAGCATTGACAGCAAATCCGCCGCTGCTGGTATCGGCAATGACGTCGCGGGTTGGCAGGGCTTTTTGAACAACGCAGACATTCGTCGGGATCGCGGTCGTTCGGAATTCGATGTCGATCACCGTTTGGTGAGCAGCTTGGTTTATGAGTTGCCGATTGGACGCGGGAAGAAATTTGGCAACAATTTGCACAAGGCGGCTGATCTATTGATCGGCGGCTGGCAGGTGAATGCTATCGCAACATTCCAACGCGGGTTCCCGATGTCCATCACCGCAGCAGACGTCGGTGGTTTGAACGATACGTTCGGCACGAACCGCGCTGATCTTGTCGGAACAGCCAAGCTCACCAAAACGCTGAACCAGTGGTTTGATACCTCTGCATTTAGGCAACCCGCCGCGGGCTTCCTCGGCACTTCAGGACGCAGCATCTTGCGTGCACCGGGCATTCACAACTGGGATACGGGATTGTTCAAGAACTTCACGATCACGGAGAAATTGAGCTTCCAATTCCGATTTGAGTCTTTCAATGCTTGGAACCACACGCAATGGGGCGTCCCTGTGCGGAGTGTGGCCGATTCGCGGGTTGGGCAGATTTTAGGCACCAGAGCCGCACGCATCAATCAACTTGGAGCGAAGTTAGTTTGGTGATGTTTCAGGTGAATACTTGAGCAATTAGACCCGTCAGGTCACAATGATCTGGCGGGTTTTTTCTCAGGGAGTAACAAATGTTAGCGAGAGTATTTATTTTTATTTTTTTCTTACCTGTCTGCGTATTGGCACAGCAAGGCTCCGATGCGAAGTTACAACGCTACGCCCGAGTCGGGGAAAAAGCTTTGGCATCTGGACGTTATGATGAAGCGGCACAGGCGTATGAAAAAATCCGTGAACTGGCTCCGACGATGGCTGAGGCACACGCGCGGCTCGGACTGATTTATTTTCAATCCGGCAAATTCGAACAGGCTGTTCCGGCGCTTCGTCAGGCCATCAAATTAAAACCGACGTTGCCGAATATTGATGTCTTACTGGCGATGTCGCTGTCAGAACTCGGACAATATCAGGAAGCTGTTCCGATCTTGCAGAAAGGATTTAAGCGCGTGACTGATCCGGCGTTGAAACGTTCGAGCGGATTGCAATTGCAACGGGCGTACGCCGGGCTAAAAGAAGATGACAAGGCTGTCGAAATTGCGTTGGAATTAACTCGTTTGTATCCCAAAGACCCGGAAATTCTTTATCACTCCAGTCGGTTGTTTGCGAATTATGCATATCTTTCTGCCGTGAAAATTTCACAGGTTGCGCCGGATTCGCTCTGGCTGCAATTGGCTGCGGGTGAAGCGCACGAGAGTCAGGGACAGTTGGAATCCGCGCTCGGCGCGTACCGCGAAGTTTTGAAAAAAAATCCGAATCATCCCGGCATCCATTTTCGTCTAGGACGTGTGCAGTTAGCGCGTGCTGCGCAGGATGCAACCGCTGAAGCGGAAGCGCTCAAAGAATTCGAACAGGAATTGCAACTTGATCCGACGAATGCGAATGCGGCGTACGAAGCGGGCGAATTGCATCGCAAGGCTACACGCTTTGATCCGGCGAAAAATTTATTTGCACTTGCCGTAAAATATTATCCTGATTTTGAAGATGCGCTGGTTGGACTCGGACGGACAGAAGTTGCGCTGCGACACGCGGAACAGGCGATCACGCCGCTACGCAAAGCCGTTGCCTTAAATGCCAACAATGAAGTCGCATGGTTTCAATTGACACAAGCTTACCGAACATTAGGCAATGCGGCAGAGCAACAAAAAGCGTTCACGCAATCTGAAAACATAGACGCTGGCGGCACCAAATTTTTCACGACCGGACGTAACGAAACAAAAAGTTGAGCAATAAGGTAGCGAGGCGTCTCGCCTGCGGTTTGCGAGCGAAGCAA